>JBIIIF010000184.1:0-14743 GCA_044235005.1 Planctomycetaceae bacterium
GCTGGCGATGTTGAATTCGGAAAAGGTCCGAGATGCCTTCGACCTGTCGAAAGAACCGGATGTTATCCGCGACGCCTACGGCCGAACGACTTATGGTCAGGGCTGCCTGCTGGCTCGCAGGCTGGTAGAATCGGGTGTTAAGTTTACAACTGTGTATTTTGCTCAAAGCATCGGTGGCCGCAGCAAGACGGATGGCGGCTGGGACACTCATGGCTTTGACAATACCCGCATGTATGAAATCCTTCCCGAGTGGCATTTCCCATCGACCGATCACACGCTGCCGGTGCTGCTGAACGATCTCAGCGATCGCGGACTGCTCGATGAGACGCTTGTGATCTGGATGGGTGAATTTGGTCGAACCCCGAAGATCAATGCAAACATCAGTCGCGACCACTGGCCGAAATGCTACACCGTACTGATGGCGGGCGGTGGAGTTCAGGGCGGTTCAGTCTACGGTGCCTCCGACAAGTACGGAGCTGTGCCTGACCGCGATCCTGTGACCACCGGTGATCTGGCTGCCACGATGTATTATGCTCTGGGAATTGATCATACGATTGAAGTTCATGACAATCTGAATCGCCCCTTGCCTATCGCCAAGGGACGACCGGTCACGGAAATTTTCGCCTGACCAGAATCTGAAGGAAAAGCAGACAATGCACGGTGGCAGACAGAGCAGGCCCATCTCTTTGGCAGTTGTTCCCGCATTTCTGACGATGCTGCTCACCGTGATGATCCCGGGGATCAGTCAGTCGAATGCTCAGGCATCCGGTGGGCCTGATGTCGTATTGACGCCTGAGGGAGAAGCTGTCCATTTCAGCGGCCTGCTGTTCGACGGACACAATGACCTGCCCTGGGAGATTCGGGACAAGGGCAACTCATGTTTTGATATTCTGGATATCTCCAAAGATCAGCCGGCGCTCCACACGGATATCGCCCGGCTGAGAAAAGGAGGACTGAAGGCGCTGGTCTGGTCGGTGTACGTTCCGGCGGCTGCCGACAAAAACGGCGATGCGTTTTCGCAGACGTTCCATCAGATTTCGATCGTGAAGTCGCTGGTCAAACGATATCCGGAAACATTCGAGTTCGCTTCGACAGCCGACGATATTGAACGCATCGTTAAGGCCGGCCGGATTGCCTCCATGATGGGAATCGAAGGCGGCTACAGTATCGAGAACGAAATCAGCAACCTGCAGCGACTTTACGACGAAGGTTGTCGTCACATGACGCTGACGCATTCGAAGTCTCTGACCTGGGCTGATTCCGCGACCGATGAACCACGCGTCAACGGTTTGTCAGATTTTGGCAGGGACGTTGTTCGGGAAATGAACCGTCTGGGAATGGTGGTGGATCTGTCACATGTTTCGCCGGAAACCATGCGACAGTCGCTGGCTGTGACAAAAGCCCGGGGCATGTTTTCACATTCCAGCGCGAGGGCAATCTGTGATCATCCTGAAGCCATCCACAAGATTCTGGGTGGCAATATAATACGTGTTCTGCGGGCTGCAGAGCAGGTCAAGAGTGAGCTCAACCATTCTTCAAAGTCGAGTCCTTGAATATGGCAAGTCTGGATCTGACAGAAGCAGCAACGATTGCTCCGGGACAATCTGCAGAGGTCGTCGCCGATGGAAGAATCTTCGCGGTCTATAACGTGGATGGAGTGTTTCACGTGATTGACGGTATCTGCCCTCACGCGGGCGGACCACTGGGAAAAGGAACACTGCGCGGCAACATCGTGACGTGTCCGTGGCATGGCTGGCAGTTTAATGTCTCCAGCGGGCAACATTGCCTCAATCAAAGAATCTGCCAGACCACTTACGCGGTCCGCGTCGAAAACGGGCGAGTCATCATCGAATTGCCACTGGCTTGAACTGAGACTCTGCTTAGGCAGGAGCGTCGAAAAGAAATACCTGAGCTTTTGAAATGAACTTGAGTCGAAAGTACCGGCCGGTTCACACCGGCTGCTCGCTGGATTGGTAGTACCGGCCGGTTCACACCGGCCGCTCGCTGGATTGGTAGTACCGGCCGGTTCACACCGGCCGCTCGCCGGATTAGTAGAGAAACACGACACGGGGCCCGAAACCAGTCCCGTTGTTGGGGAAAATACTTTCCCACATGTGCATTGCGGACGGTATACTTCAACAGGTGAAAAGCCGCATGTCGCTGGCGATTCGTCATCAAGCACAGTCAGGGATATCTTTCATGACATCTCGAACCCCAACAAACTCGACTTCACGAATGGCCGCATTTGCTCTGGCACTGGCAATGGGACTGTTGTGTTCGACGGCGATTGCTCAACATCCTCGCGACTATCGAGGTATTGACGCGCGGTACTTTAATCCGGGGCGAGGATACCACGGTTCCGGGAACCTTGTGAACGGGCAATATGCGGCGGGTGTTTCGCGCTTTGGAACTTCGTCGGCGACATACTCCAACGGCCGATCGATTGCCGGAGTTGTGTGGACGCCCCACGGAGTCCATCATCTCTCTAACGGACTCTTCGCCCCCGCGATCGTCCCGTATCCGGCTTATGGAGCGACACCCTTTATGTATGGCGGCGGATTTGGGCCTGTCGATCCGTACTTTTACGGCAGCTATCCGGGTGGCCTGCCGCAAGTCGCCCCGCCGCTGACCGTCGATCCGTTCACAGGGCAACTCATGCCGTGGAATCCATGGCTTGTCACGCCAATGCCGTTCGTTGGTGTGACCAACCAGTACCCAGGTTCGATTCTGGTTCCAACAATCATCAGCATGAATCTTTCGATGCGACCATCGGTCCCATCAACAGCTTCGTACACGATGATCGATCCTCGAATGCTGGACCAGATTGCTCCGGCTCCTCAGGCGTTCGAGATCCCGATGCCGCAGGTTCAGCCGGAACCGATTCCTGAGGCTCCTCCTGTGATTGATCGAGAAACCCCGCTGCTGAACGAATTCGAGTTACTGCCACGCGGCGACAAAGTTTCGTCGCTGGCCGACAAGATCAACAGCCTGCGATATCAGTCACAGGGCGATACAGCGTTTCGCAATGAGGAGTATGTTGCTGCCGAGGAATTCTATCGGGATGCTATTCAGCGTGCACCCGATCGTCGCAGCCCGTGGATTCGTATGGCTCTCATGCAAATCGCGCTGAAGAACTTTCCGGCGGCTGCACAGAACCTGAAGACGGCGTTGTCCATCACAGACGATCGTGCGCGAGCCTGGGTTTCGGCGGACGAATTGTATGGCCAGCAGACCGCCGAGCGTGCGCGAACACATGGCGGTGAACTCTGGAACTGGCTGGCGGAGCGACCTTTATCAGCGGATCGCCTGCTGTTAGCGGGCACGTTTCAGAAGTTTCGTGGCTTTGATGCAGCCGCCGATGAACTTTTTGAACTTGCTCACTACGAAGGTCCCGAAGCAGACTATGTCGCCAGAATTCGTTCGATCGCCGACGAGGATCCCGGTCAGCGAGCGATCTCGCAGGAACTGGCGCAGCTAAAGCAACTGGCCACGACCTCACAGGCCGTCGACCGCAAACCCGCTGATGATCAACGAACTCCCAATCCCGCGGCGAAAAAGTCTGTCGCAACGGAAGATTCAGATGGAATCTTTCTGCGAAATTCAAAAGACCGTGTGAACGAATCTGTTGAATCATCGGAAGAACTTCCACAGTTAATCATTCCCCGGCAGTGACGCGATTGGCGAAACTCGGTTTAATTCGTTTCCCGCCGTATTCAGGAATATCCGGTAAACGAAAACGAGACGTACGATGCCGAAGAAGACTGGCTCTGAGTTCATTCAGGCAGTTCCACTGATCGCAATGGCGTTATGCTTTTGCCTATGCCCGACTTTTGCAAGTGGGGACGAATCGGCTCAAGCGGAAGCAACGGCGACAGCGCCCAAAACAGCAGAGGCGACTCCATCTGCAGACTCAGAAGCAGAAGCGCCGACCACCAAACCGGCTCCGGAAGTTTTGTCGAACGAATCGCTGGCCGCACGAGCAAAGGCGTCGCTGGTCTTTATTCGCTCGACTGACCGAACAGGTGCGGAGCATGGGCTGGGAGCCGGCTTCATTATTTCCAAAGATGGCCTGATTGTGACCGCGCGGCATGTGATTGGTGACGGCCGTGACTTTGCCGTGGAGCTAATGGGCGGAAAGATTGTACCGGTCAAGGAAGTCTACGCGTCGACAAATCGCATCGACCTCGTTGTTTTCCGAGTCGAGGCACAGGACCTGGCGGCATTGCCTCTGTCGGACGACATTGAAACCGCGCAGGGACGTGAAGTGGTGGCGATGGGACATCCCAAGGGAATGCGGAACAGCATGGCTGGTGGAATTGTGTCCGGTCATCAGGACATCGAAGACATCAGAATGCTGCAGCTCGCCATGCCAATTCAACCGGGGAACAGCGGCGGTCCCGTTCTGGATCGAACCGGAAATGTTGTCGGAATCGTGACGTTGAAATCATCCGTGGCCGAGAACGTCGGTTTTGCTTTGCCCGTCAAACTACTGCGAGACATGCTGGCCAATCCGAACCCCATTCCAATGGCTCGTTGGCGGACAATGGGATCGCTGGACAGCCGGCAATGGACGCCTCTCTTCGGAGCCAACTGGCGCCAACGAGCTGGTCGGATTACCGTGACTGATTCCGGAAATGGCTTTGGAGGACGAACACTGTGTCTTCGCAATGCTGATGTTCCCGCGGTGCCTTTTGACCTGCAGGTCATGGTCAAGCTCAGCGATGAGCAGGGCGCAGCCGGGTTGATATTTCACTCCGATGGAAATGAGCGTCACTACGGCTTTTATCCCAGCGCGGGAAATCTGAGGCTGACACGCTTCGACGGACCCGATGTCAATTCATGGAACATCCTGCACAACGAACCCAGTCCCGCGTATAAGCCTGGTGAGTGGAACACTCTGACTGTCCGGATGCATATGGATCGATTCGAGTGTTTCGTGAATGGGCAGAAGGTTCTGGAGTCGACAGACAAAGGTTTGACGTCAGGCAAAGCCGGACTGGCTTCGTTTCGAGGCACCGCGGCGGAGTTCAGACGCTTCGCTGCAGGCGCTTCGTTGCTTCCGCAGGAACTCAGCAAGCCAGACCTCGAGAAGATTGCCACAACAACACAGAAGATTACTCCGGATCGACCAGCCGATGATCGGATGGTCGCCGAGTTACTGCCGATCGGGGAATCTGCTTCTGACGTCCTGAATAAAGAAGCGATTCGCATGGAGCAACAGGCCAAACAACTTCGCACGCTGGCTCGCGATCTGCATGATACGGCCAGTCGTCGCTTAATGGCGGAAGCCCTGGGAATTCCGTTCAGCACGGAACAACCATCATCGAGCCCGCAGGGTGACTTGCCCGCCAAAGCACAGGAGACCACGACCGAATCCGGTTCCCGGAAACCGGATCTGCTGAAAGCGGCCTTGTTGCTGGCCCACATTGACAACACCGACGTGGATGTCAACGCTTATGTGGCTCGCATGGATGAGATGGCCGATGAATTGAAGCGGACGTTTCCGGAGAACGCGACCGAGCAACAGCGTCTCGCAGCACTCGACAAATACCTGTTTGAAGAACTTGGAATGCGGGGCAGTCAGTCAGAGTACTACACACGATCCAACAGTTATCTGAATGAAGTGATTGACGATCGGGAAGGACTGCCGATTACCATTTCCGTCGTTTACATGGAGCTTGCCAGACGTGTTGACCTGAAAGTCGTTGGCGTGGGATTGCCGGGGCATTTCGTCGTTCGTTTTGAGCCAACGGATTCGTCACAGGCCAGCGAAATCATTGACGCCTTCGATCATGGTCGGCGAATGAATGATGACGAAGTACGCAAGGTTCTGGCGGCGGCAAACTTCCCGGATTTGCCGCGATTCCGGGAAGCCAAAACGCCCGTTCAGATTATGGAACGCATGACACTGAATCTTCTGAATCTGGCCGAAGACGAAAAGAATGATGAGGACGTGCTGCGTTATCTGGAAACCCTGGTGATGCTGGAACCGATGACTCCTGAACATCGGGCCAAGCGACTGGAAATGCGAGCCCGCACGGGACGTCTGGAAATGGCAATTCGCGACGCCAGCTGGTTTATCGACAATCCCACACCAGGCGTCGACGTAGAACGAGTTCGCGAGCTGCGAAACTCACTGGAGATTCAGTTAGAACGGCGGAATGCAGGCTAATCTCCTGCCTGAAACATCAGTACACGGCCATCATGCAACGCGACAGACAGAGCCTTCTGGTCAGGACTGAATGTCACCGCATGAACGGGAGCTCCGCTGACCGTTAACGTCAGCGTCTTTCGTCCGGTTGCAACATCCCAGATGGATACGGATTCGTTGCGGCCGGCAGTGGCAATCGATTGTCCGTCCGGAGAAAACGCGACCGTCATCAGCTCAACACCTCGCATCTCAAATTGCCGCAGTAGTTGATCCGATGGCAGGTGCCAAAAACTCACTGAACCGTGGTTGCCCGCGACGACCAGTAAGTCGTCCGCATTGACGGTCATGATTTGCGACTCCGCACGGTGATCCTGAGGAATCATTGAGGACTCCTGATCCGTGCTCAGCGGTTCAGCCAGGCCCGGACTCGAGGTATCCGGACTCGCCGACTCCGCCAGAAGATCGAGGAACCGGACGGTCGGCAATGAGATCTTCTTCGGTAGCAGAGCGATCGCATTGGCGCCCTCTCGAAACTTTCTTCGCAACAGGAGGCGGCCATCTGGTGAATACAAACAAACGTTCCCTGAACTGTCGGACACGACAAGCTGGCCATTTCGTCTCCACGCGAGACCGCGTATGGTGTTACCGGCTGCAGGCAGTGACGACAACAGTTTAAAGTCAGGAACGCTCCAGATCTTCACAATTCGATCACGTCCGGCAGTAGCGAGGTATCGACTGTCTTTTGAGAACGCTACGGCACGAAGATCGTGAGTATGTCCCTGCAAGGTCGTCACTTCTTTCAGGCTGTCTGCTTCGTGAATCAACACAGTGTCGTCATAACCACCTGCTGCGAGAAAACGATTGTCCGGCGATAACGCAAGGCAGGAGACCAGTTGTTCGCGTGGATTTGATTCCGCTGTTTTCGACCGATCGAGGCTGTTCCACCTGCGAACACAATGATCGTCGCCGGCCGAGAACAATGACGTCCCGTCAGCCGTGTAAACGAGAGCCCAGGATTCTGAGTCCGGATGTGCATTGAGTTCCACTGCCGGAGTCACTGCGGTCGGTCGCCAGTGAAATAAGGTTCCGCCGGACTCTGCCATGATCCACGAATCCTGACCGTCTTCCGGAAGACAAGCGATTTGCAGGATTGACCGGGCCGGTGAATATTCCATGGCGTCCACTCGATTGACGGCATAATCCCACATAAGAAGTTCGTTGCGAGACCTTTCCACGGCCAGTTCGCCCGGCTGCACCGGCTTGCCGTCCGCGTTCAGGCCTGGTTGAGAGACCGACAGCAGAATCTTGTCCCCTGTTCCGTTGAAAGCCGCCGCGTAGACTTCTCCGGGGTGATCATTCGTCGTCGCCAGCAGTCGGGCTTGATCGATATCCCAGACGCCGGCCCACGAGAAATCGCCGTTAGTTCGGAGAACGCACCGTTTGCCGTCGCGACTCCAACTGCCAGCAACAGGCACGCCCGATATTGGTGAAGGGTATTCCATTGTATTGGAAACCGTCCATTTCCGAGTCGAGCCATCCTCGTTTCGCTCCGCGTCGGGAGAAACCTTGATCAACAGAAATCGCCAGAAGTCCGGCGCGTTGACAATGGGTGTCAGAAGAAACTCATACGAATCCGGACGAAAAGTCACCGCTGTCGTCGAATGCACGATGGCGGGCTCCCCATCCAGTTGCAATCCTTCATACAAAGAGCGTTCAGTCGACACCTGTCCGTTCTGCGTATTCACGAGATCAAGGAATGGTTCTGGTGACTGCTTGCGGTTAAAGGAACCTGCGAAAACCGCAAGATGACCATCATCAGAGATCGCAACTGCGTCAATGGCATCGTTGGGGTATTCACGCCTGAAGAGTATCTTGCCACTGGACATCTCCACGATCAGCACTTCATCCAGAAACGGAGCATAATGCCGCTGCAGAATGATGCCTGTGGAGAGATCTCGGCTGATGGAATACTCCGATGCGTCATTTTTTCGAGGCAGCAGCCAGTCATATCGGGGCAAACCGCTTGCGACATCCCAGCACACGATTCGATCGTCATCACCAATTGTAAATGCCGTCTGATGATTTATGGAAACGGCCACTGCCTCCACGGCTGCTTCATGACGCTTCCAGGCTCGCAGGTTTGCCCCTTGTCGCCATAAATAGTTCCACTCAAATCGCTGCGCGAAATCCGGCAGAGACGACTCCTTTGACAGTGGATGAAAACGCATCAGCACTTCATTCATGTCACTGGTCAGGGAATTCCGCCAATGATTAGACGCCTGCATGATCTCCGCAGAGAATTCCCGCTGCGATGAAAGAAACGCAAAATCTTCCGCCTGCTGTCGGCTTTTCTCGGCTTCAATGGCCTGACGTTCCCGATCACTCGACAGGGCCTGCAGAGACTTGTTCAGCTCACCCAGCCGCACGACGTGCCAGTAACCAAAACCAACAATCCCTGTCAGCAGAAAAAGACACACGCACAACGCGGACGCCAGAGCAGGACGTCGCAGCATCCACCGCCCCAGTGTTTCGAACCAGGGAACGGGTCGAGCCAGTGTGGGTCTGCCGTCAAGAAATCGCTGAAGGTCATCTCGAAGTTCGCGCGCGTTTGAGTATCGGTCGTCGGGCTTAGTCCGCAAACACTTAAGACAGATTGTCTCCAGATCACGAGGAATCCGGAGTGGCAAATGCGCGGAGGACCGTGCGGGAATACGCTGTATCGGCTTGTCCAGGAGCCCCATTCGGGACACAACATCTTTTGCTTCCGGAAAGGGAACCTTTCCACACAGCAGTTCATGCAGAACGACGCCCAGCGCGAAGATATCCGTGCGTGCATCGATATCTGTTGTCTGCCCCGTGAGTTGCTCCGGAGCCATGTATTTCGGCGTGCCGATTAAGGTCCCGTTCCGACTCAAATGAATGTCTTCATCCATCAGTCGCGCCAGACCAAAGTCCATCAGTCGAGGCCGCAGTGGTGGCTCATCCCGAATGGGGTCGACAGCCTGAAATCTTTCGATCAGGATGTTGTCGGGCTTAATGTCGCGATGCAGCACCCCCTGTTCATGCGCGTGCTGCACTCCATCCGCGAGGTCACGCATTAAACGAGCAATTTCCTGAAACGTGGGCAGAAACTGTCCGCAGCGGATCAGAGATTTCAGAGTCTCTCCCTCGACGTATTCACCGACTTGCCAGAGTCGCTCCCCCTCAACGCCGACGTCCAGAACTCGCACGAGATTGGGATGGTTCAATCTCGCCACGGCTCTCCATTCACGCTGGAATCGTTGTCGAAGCTCTTCCGACAACAGGACATTCGCGTGAGGAATCTTGACCGCAACGAATCGCTGCAGCAGATGATCTTCCGCCAGATAAACGGTTCCGAAACCGCCTCGGCCAAGCCGACGAATGACTGTGAAGCGAGCTGGCAGGCTCTCAAAAGTCTCCGACTCTGATTCTTCTTCTGATTCCGGATTTGTGTCGGATCCAATCAATGTAGGTTCATTGATCGATCCGGTCAGTTCAAACGAGAAATCCTCATCAGTGCGCCTGAGGACATCGTGCAGCATTCGCAGAGTTTCTGCAAACGAGGGTTCGAGTCCTTTCACAACAGGACGGGGCTGGCCCTGAACCAGCGCGCTGTCATATTGGACGGCCGGTGGACCTGCGGGATCGTCGGGCGTTGCGTCCGGTTCTGATTGATCATACGGTTTTATCATCGGAAACTACTGTTCATCTTCACTTTGACGTAACGATCGATGAACATGTTCTGTCGCTTCCTGAAACCTGCGCCATGCTGTGGCGACAGAAACACCCAACGCTGTCGCGATCTGTTCGAAGGACCAGTTCTCCAGATAACGAAGCTGCACGATGCGGCGGTCTTCCTGCGGCAGTTGCTGAAGAGCCTGCAGGAGTCGAGCGGCCTGTTCGTTATCGCTGGCGACTCGTGAAGGTGAGGGCGCCGAACCGATGATTGTGCCAACACTGGCTTCATCCTCCCGATCGGTGCGACGCTTTTCGGCGGTGCGATGTCGCCGAACTCCGTCAACCAAAGTCGAATACAGGAGCCGATGCAGCCACTGCTGAAATTCTATGGGATGTGTTCCTCGGAAAGACCTAAACTTTTCCCTGGCCGTCAGCATCGTTTCCTGCACAACATCTGACAAAGAAATCCTGCGTCGGAGCTGGTCACCAATTCTTCGTCCTGCAAAAGCCAGCATGGACGCTCGAAACGACTCCAGGAGTTCGCCAAGACCGGAGTCCGAACCGCTCACCGCGCGTTGCAGAAGCCGGTGCAATCCACTTTCGCTTTCCTGACTGTTTAAAGACATAGGCACTTCACGATGCTCTGAGTTGTTACACGGACAAGGGCTTCCCTGGGGTAGTAACGCGATACTGAATCAGAGGTGCAGATCTGTGCAGAACTCGCAAAATATCAGGAATCGATTGAATTCGCGAAGAGAAACCCAAAAAAACAGTGCCGCCAAGCCCCGACCGTCAGGCTGTGCGTGCAAAGATCCGAGATTGTGTCCATGCGTCGTCGACACTGCAACAGCGTCTTGTAGTTCAAGTTGAGTCTGCTAACATCGGACAGTATGCGATTATGGAGACCATCTGCTGAACCATCGCTCGTGCCTGACGCATTCGATTTGTGATGCAGCTGGCTCTCGGATCCACGCACGAGGCGAAAGAACTATGAATCAAACCAGGACGACAACGGTCTCGTCGGATTTGCGGGAGCCCACGTGGCACGTTGTCACCGTTGACGCGATCCTGAAATTGCTCACAGTTGATGAATCGCTGGGGCTGTCAAAGTCCGAAGTCATCCGCCGGCGAAGTGCAGCCGGACAAAATGTACTCTCTGAGACCCCGCCCGTACCGCTTTGGAAGAAGCTGCTGGGGCAATTTTCTGACCTTGTGATCTGGATCCTGATCTTCGCCGCGTTAATCGCTGGCCTGATGGGAGAATGGGTCGACACCGTCGCGATTCTGGCTATCGTGTTATTGAACGGCATCATTGGTTTCATGCAGGAAGAACGCGCCGAGCGTGCTCTGGCGTCCTTGCAGAAACTAACTTCGCCGATGGCTAAGGTGCTGCGTGATGGAGAACTGCAGTCCCTGCCCGCGAAAGACCTCGTCGCCGGGGACTGTCTTCTGCTGGAAGCCGGCGACAACGTTCCCGCCGACTGTCGCCTTCTGACCTCTTTCAGTCTGCAGGTTCAGGAATCCGCACTGACCGGGGAATCCGTTCCGGTCGACAAGGACGCAGACTCCAGCGTGCCGGAGAATGCTTCACTCGGCGACCGACGCAATATGATCTATCTCGGGACTGTGACCGCGGCCGGCAAAGCGACGGCCGTGGTGGTTCAGACCGGAATGAAGACCGAGCTGGGGCAAATCGCCGGTATGCTCAATCGTTCTGAGCGAGAGCAGACTCCGCTGCAAAAACGGCTGGCCGAGCTGGGCAAAGTGCTTGTCGGAGCCTGCCTGTTTATTGTCGTGGTGATCTTTGCCCTGCAGTTACTGCGCGGCGGCAAGATTCTGGAAGTGCTGCTGGTTTCTGTCAGCCTCGCAGTCGCTGCTGTGCCCGAGGGACTTCCTGCTGTCGTCACGATGACGCTCGCCCTTGGGCTGCAGCGGATGGTGAAGCGGCATGCGTTGGTGAGAAAGCTGCCGAGTGTGGAGACGCTGGGTTCTGTTACCGTCATCTGTTCCGACAAGACAGGTACGCTGACCCGAAACGAAATGACCGTGCGTGAGATCGTAACGGCGTCACAGTCTGTGCGAATCACCGGTGCAGGCTATTCGCCGCATGGTGAATTCCTTCGTATTGATAACTCACGCGATTCAAAGAATGGAGAGCCTGCGACGGAAACCAGGATCGTCGCTCAGGAGGACCCGGAGCTGCAACCCCTGCTGACGGCTTCTGCACGCTGCAATAATGCGACGATTCATCCGAAAGACGGAGAGAACGATGGTTGGCAGGTCATCGGTGACCCGACTGAAGGAGCACTGCTGGTCTTAGCCATGAAGGCCGGAATTCCGTCGCTCGATTCGAACGAAAAAATGCTGTTCGAAATCCCCTTTGATTCCAATCGCAAGACCATGTCCGTTGTGATCCGGAGTGCGGACGGGCGAATCGTGATGCACAGCAAAGGCGCGCCGGAGATGCTTCTGGGCAAATGCCTTCGCGAGCGTCGTGGAAAGACTGAGGTTGAACTGACGGATGAACGTCGTCACAAAATCATGCACACAAGTTCTCAATTGGCATCTCGAGCCTATCGGGTACTCGCGCTGGCTTACCGCGATCAGACATCATCGGGGCCTGAGAACAAAGAAGAATCCGGACTTGTATTTGCCGGCCTCGTGGGCATGATCGATCCTCCGCGTGATGAAGCGCGGGAGGCGGTCAAGAAATGCCGAATTGCGGGAATTCGTCCGGTGATGATTACCGGTGACCATCCCGAGACAGCTTTGGCGATTGCCAGAGAACTGATGATCGCCGATGACCAGAGTCGTGTTATGTCGGGCCGGGAGCTGGATGAGGCCACGACGGAGCAACTGGAGCAGGATGTCGAGTCCGTTTCCGTGTTCGCCCGAGTTTCTGCGGAGCACAAGCTTCGCATCGTCAAAGCCTTAAAGGCTCGTGGCCAGATTGTCGCCATGACCGGAGATGGGGTGAATGATGCTCCGGCCGTGAAGGCGGCTGATATCGGCATCGCGATGGGCATCACGGGGACCGACGTCACGAAAGAAGCGTCCGACATGATTCTGATGGACGATAATTTTGCGTCCATTGTCAGTGCTGTTGAAGAAGGCCGGGGAATCTTCGACAACATCCGAAAGTTTATTCACTTCCTGTTGTCCTGTAACACCAGCGAAGTCCTGCTGATGTTTATCGCCGCTCTGGTCGGATGGCCTGGGCCGTTGATGGCTATTCAGATTCTTTGGATCAATCTGGTCACTGACGGATTGCCAGCCCTGGCACTGGGCATGGAACCTCCGGAGAAGGACATTATGAATCGCCGGCCGCGGGCTCCGGAGCAGGCTGTTCTGACGAAGCAAAGTGGATTACTGATTCTGTGTCACGGTCTGCTGATTGCCAGCGCGACACTGGCTGGCTTCTGGCTGGTTTATCAGGGCGAAGAAACACAACTCGCACAGGCTCGCACAGTCACGTTCGCGGTCGCCGCGTTTTCGCAGTTGTTCTTCGCGTTTGGCTGTCGGAGCCATCGCTCCACAATGCCGGAACTCGGAGTCTTCTCGAATCCTTGGCTATTCGGTGCTGTGGCCGTTTCTGTGCTGCTGCAATTGGGCATCATGACTATCCCCTGGACCCAGAACGTCTTCGAAGCGGCCAATCTTCTACCATCGGAATGGTTACTGACTTTGCTGTTGTCTGTGATTCCTGTCACGGTGATAGAGCTGATAAAGATCGCGAAGACATATCGAAAGAAATCCCAAAAGAAGTCCCCGCGAGCCTGATCAGCACCGAACACGGTGGGCGATATCGCACATGTGCATCGCAACTTAGCGTCAGACTCAGGCGTTATGTCGTGGCATACGTTCTGCAGTAAGGTGAGGAACGTCGCAATCCGGACATTTTTCCATTGAAGGGGTGACTGTGATGACCACTGACTCTGCAGGGTTTCGAAACATTCTCATCGCGACCGACTTTTCGGAGGACTCCGCCGCCGCTTTGCAATTGGCAATTTGGGTGGCCAGGCAGTCTTCAGGACGCGTGGTGCTGGCCCATGTTCTGGATGATCTTCGTAAAGCGACCATGGGAATGTCTAACAGGGCCAAGCAGGATCTGTTGGCCGGCGATGGTCATATCTATGAAAAGGAGATTCGCTATGTCTCTGACCAGAAGCTGCAAGTGCTGATCCAGCAACTGAAAGGGTGCGGAATCGAGGTTGGCAGCGAGACACTGCTGGGAGAAGCGTTTGTCGAGATCTCTCATGCGGTTCAGCAGGAGGGATTTGACCTCGTGATGACGGGGACTCGGGGCATCACCGGCTGGAAGCAGTTTTTTGTTGGCAGCACCGCGAAGAAGCTGATTCGCAACTGTCCATCTGCGGTGTGGGTGGTGAAGAAGGAACACGCAGCGGCCCCGAAAGTGATACTCGCACCAACAGACTTTTCTGACGCCAGCCGGAAGGCTGTTCTCGCGGGACTTTGGCTGGCGGAGAAGGCCGATGCCGAGTTTCACCTGCTGCATGTGATCGATTCGAAAGATGTCCCCGATGATCTTCTGGAGCACATTCCTTTGGGTAGTTCGATTCGTCAGGAAATCAATAAAGAAGCCGAACAGCGACTTGAGGAATTCCTGAAGACCCTGGGAGAGGGTGTGTCTCGCATTGTTTCGCACCTGACCTGGGGACATCCATGGCAGGAGATTTCACGAATTGCCATGAAACATCAGGCGGACCTGATTTCGATTGGAACAGTAGGGCGCAGCGGCGTCAAAGGCATAGTGCTGGGGAATACGGCGGAACGTGTGCTTGATACATGCGACTGCAGTATTCTGACCGTCAAGCCCGACGACTACGTGTCACCGATTGCCAAAGCGACCTGGCCGCTGCATCCTTAGGAACT
>JBIIIF010000185.1:0-14724 GCA_044235005.1 Planctomycetaceae bacterium
GACGCTGCACGTGAAGGCACGGATTATCGCAGCGAGCAACCTGCAGCTTCAGCCACTGGTGGAATCGGGCCGTTTTCGTCCGGACTTGTACTATCGACTCAATACGCTCAGCTTTACTCTGCCACCGTTGCGAAAGCGATTGCCGGACATTGAGCCGCTCGCTCGGTATTTTGTCCACCAGCATGCCTCGAACCTGGGGATCGATGTTGTGGAGATCACTCCGGAGTTTCTGGAATGCCTGCTGAGCTACCCATGGCCGGGTAATGTGCGTGAAATGGAGAATGCGATTCGCAGTGCTGTGATTTACAGTCATGACGGTCGTATGATGCCCGACACATTGCCGTCTCATGTGATTGAAGGGCATGCGGGCCCGGGAAATGATCCTTCAGTGGCTGCGTTTTTCTCCGTTCGCCGCGGAGAATCGCTGGAAAACCGCATCGAACTGACAGAAAAGGACATCATCGAGCAGGCTCTTTTGAGCAACAGTTTCAGCCGCACGAATACGGCGAAACACCTCGGAATAAGCCGTGTTACCCTCTACAACAAGATGCGAAAATACGGAATTCTGCCTGAACGGTAGGTCGGGGTAACGTGCTCAAAAGAGAAAGTCCGGGCGGCAAAGGCTCAAGGGAGTCGTTTTTCCTTGCCGATTTGCTCGTGCGGGCTTAGACTCCGCGACTTCGTTTCCCGGCCAGGAGGCCGGATTCTGTCACGCCGACGGTATTTGCCGCGGCATTTTGGTTCGGTCGGATAGCCGATGTACTCGTCATCTGCTGGCCGAAACCCCTGAAAGCTCAATGAGATGAAAAAAGACATCCACCCAAAGTATCGCCCTGTCGTATTCCAGGATACATCGACAGGCACTCAGTTCATCATCAACTCCACGATGCGTTCAAAAGAGAACATCAAGCTGGATGATGGCAAAGAATATCCTCTCGTTAAGGTGGAAATCAGCGCGGCTTCTCACCCGTTCTACACGGGCAAGATGAAGTTCGTCGACTCTGCTGGTCGCGTCGAGAAGTTCACGAAGAAGTACAAGTGGGGCAAGAAAGAAGAAGCCGCGAAGTAGCTGCGACAATTCGAAAATCTGCAACAGGGCGTGCGCATTCATCTGCGCACGTCCTTTCTTTTTGGATTGATGAATTGACGTTGTTTTTCTTTGTCAGAGGTTTCTTCCATGTTTCCGGTTCTTGAACGCCAACTCGCTCGTTACGAGGAACTTGAAAAGCAGATGCAGGACCCGGATGTTCTCAGCAACATCTCGCGGATGCTGGAGATTCAGAAGGAACTTGGTTCGCTTACTCGCATTGCTGCGGCGGTACGAAAGTTTCATACGCTGGAAGGCGACATTGAGACCGCGAAGATGATGGTCGACGAGGAAACCGATCATGAATCTCGCGAATATGCCAAGGCCGAGTTGAACGCCTTGATTGCTCAACGCGATGAGCTGTCTGTTGAACTGGAAGACATGGCCACGGCCGGCGACTCCATCACTCGCGGTGCCTGCATCATGGAAGTTCGCGCAGGCACAGGGGGTGACGAAGCAGCCTTGTTCGCCAAGGATCTGTTTGACATGTACATGGCGTACTGTCTGCAGAAGAATTGGAAGACCGAAGTGCTGGAGTTCAGCACTACAGAACTGGGTGGCTTGAAGGAAGTTGTGTTCTCGATCACCGGAGACGGCGCTTTCCACGCGTTGCAGTTCGAAAGCGGTGGACATCGTGTTCAGCGAGTTCCCGAGACGGAAACACAGGGCCGAGTTCACACCAGCGCGGCGACGGTCGCGGTTCTGCCGGAAGCTGATGAAGTGGAAATCGATATTCGTCCGGAGGATCTGCAGGTCGACACCATGCGAGCCGGTGGTCCCGGAGGGCAGAAAGTGAACAAGACGGAAAGCGCCGTTCGGCTAACTCACCTGCCAACGGGCATCGTTGTGAAGTGTCAGGACGAAAAGAGTCAGCACAAGAACCGCGCTAAGGCGATGCGAGTTCTGCGAAGCCGCATCCTGGAAGCTCAGCAGACGAAGTTGCAGAACGAGCGAGCTGCCACGCGACGGACTCTGGTTGGATCCGGGGATCGTAGTGAACGAATTCGCACGTATAATTTTCCTCAGAACCGGATGACCGATCATCGTTGCAATCTGACAATCTACAAACTGGATCGCATCATGACGGGTGATATGAATGAGCTGATCACGGCTCTGCTGGCCTTTGACCGCAACGAACGTTTGCGATTGGCTGATGAGGCGATGTAACAGCGGCCACACAGCCGAATACTGTACCTGCACAAGGCCGTTTTCAAAGTAGCCGTCTCGCTCCGCTGAGACGAGGCCTTCCATTTTGCCTGTTGCTGAGGAAACCGTGGGACGATTTTCCAACGACGGCATTACGGTGACGTTTTGTGGTTGGGAGCAGGTGTTCACGTTAATAACGTGCATTGTGAAAGCCGCTTCCTGGCTGAGCGAGAGAGCTACTTTGGTCAGTACGTGGTGGACGCGGTAAATCCTGCTTGCCGATGCAGGAAAATCCGGCTAATCTGATGCCCCCGCCACTTACTCTCACCGACCTCGTTCCTCCTCTGGAGAACGTTTCATGCCAGAGCCATCCGATGCGCAGAAGTTCTGCGTGCAGACTCAACACGTTGGCCATTCGTTCGGCGACTTCTTTGGACGAACTCGCGAAGGACTTTACGTCGATACGCGTCGTTCAATGTTGAAAGCCGGTATGGCGGGAATGGCTGGGCTTACTTTGCCCGGTTTGTTGCAGGCCAAAGCGGAGGCTGCCGCTGCGGGGACCTCGGGGCCAACCGGAAAAAGTGTGATCCTGCTGTGGATGGCGGGCGGTCCAAGTCACATCGATACGTGGGACAGCAAACCTGATCGTCCGTGGATTAATCGCGGACCGTTCGGGGTCACAAAAACCAAATTGCCGGGCGTTGTGATTTGTGAGCATTTGCCGAAACAGGCGGCGATGCTGGATAAGTTCACGATCATCCGGTCCGTGGATGCTCGTCATAGTAACCACGAGCCGAACATGGTGTTCCAGACGGCTAACCTTGCCGCGGAACCTCGTGTTAATCCCGAAGCCGTTAAGTATCCATCGCTGGCTTCAGTAATTGCCAAGAGTCACGGCGCGAATCATCCGGCGATGCCGCCGTTTGCCGCGTTCATGAAATCTCGATCGCATCTCGCGTTTGCCGGTTATCTGGGAAAACAATACGACCCGTTTCTCTGTGATAAGGCGACGACTCTTCCTGTCTACACGGATGTCGGTGTTGATACGGGACAGAAGACCGGAGGTGATTTGTTCCAGATGCCGAAGGGATTGTCGGAGAATCGTCTGAACGAACGCGTGAGTCTTCTGAAACAGTTCGACCATCTAAAAGCGGGACTCGATCAGGATGGTTCCATGGATGCATTGAACACCTATCAGCAACAGGCCGTCGACTTGCTGCTCGGTGAACGTGCTCGCCGGGCATTCGATCTCAATCAGGAAGATGCGGAGACACGAGACAGATATGGCAACCATCTGTGGTGTCAGCAGGCGTTGATTGCTCGCAGGCTTGTTGAAGCCGGGACCACGTTTGTTACGTTGGATCTCAGTTATCATGGAGCATCAGGAACCTGGGATACCCACGGAGACAACATTCCTCCCTACGGCGGCATCACCAAAGGGCTCGGGCCGTTGTTGCCTCTGTTCGATCATCTGATTACCACGCTCGTCAGCGATCTGGAAGCTCGCGGGTTGCTGGACAAAGTGATGGTGATTGCGATGGGAGAATTCGGCCGTACGCCGTCGATGGGAACTCAGGACAGTACCGACGGTCGAAATCATTGGCCGGAAGTGATGTCGATGTGTCTTGCAGGTGGCGGACTGCGTCATGGTCAGGTGATTGGAGCGACGGAAAAAGATGGAGGCACCATCAAGGAACGGCCGGTTACACCAGCCGATCTCGCGGCCACTCTGTTTCGCTACTTCGGAGTTCCTCAGGATTACCAGTATCTGGATCACCAGGGGCGACCTCGCTTTGTGGTAGACGGCGGTTCGCCGATCGCGGAGTTGTTCTGAAACGCGCCGTCAATAATTCAGAGCTGACCACAGGTTTTTGGGCACCCTTTTTTCCGACTCGTCATGCGAGAGCCCCTGCATTGATTTCGACACAGTGTCGTTGAGGTGCAGGTTCATCGCCGTGTTCGTCCAGCAATGGGTGAATGAGCGGCTGCTGATAACAGTGATGATCGTGTTCAGCCTTCGACGGCCTTACTGCCGCCGAGCCTGATTGCCGGGTTGCACACTGAAGAAATTCGGGATCGTCAAAGACGGAACCGGTTCGCCCGGTCTTGGTTGAGTCCCCAGGAATTGTCGCATCGACTCATCAAGCTTGATCCGGTTACGTACGTCCGTCTGTGGTTTGTCGATTGTTCCCCGGACTTTGACGTTGACCCATTGAGTCGCCAGCGAAGACAGAATTCCCTTGGCCGGCCTTGAGAAGAAGTCAAGCACGACATCGCCGCCGAAACCAACGCTTCCGCGTCCGCGCAGAGTCAGCGCATCGCCCACGAGGTCAATGGGATCAAACCAGAAGGCTCGGTCATGGATTTCGAACGTCATCAGGGCGTACTTGAACGCTGTGCGGTCCGGCACGGCGAAATTGAGTCGATTCAACGCGGCCAGCATTTCGAGAACAACGGGCACTTCGTAGAGCGCGGCTGGATTAATCTGCAACTGGCCTTTGCCCGTGAGATTTGATGCCGAATCCCCATCACCGGTCACAAAGATCCACGAATTCACGACGCCGCGAATGTTGCGCTGATCAGTCAGGTGCTGAACAGCATAGCGTTCCAGCAACGCGTTACGCAGTTCGGCAAACAGTCGATACTGACTCCCTGCGCGAAGTTTGATCAGGCCGTCCATCTCCAGAGAGCCACCATAAGCCTGAGCCTGAATACGCTCTTCAGCCGGGACGTCGCGCGGACGAATTCGTCCCTGAATCACGTCGCGATTACCGAGCACCAGTTCTTCCTCGGTCATTGTGTAGGGGCCATTGATGCCGGCAATCTGCATCTCCAGCACTTCCACTTTGTCGAGACGAATCGTTCCTTTGTTACGGAGCTGATAGCCATCCCATGTTCCGCTGGCCTGAACAATCCCGGAGACTTTTTTGAGATCGAGGCCGGCCGCAATTTCACATTCTCTCAGTCGCAGCGTTGTATTCCATGCGGCCGTGGTTGGAGCATCGTTGTTGGCGATGCCGCGGAAATCCAGTTCTGACGCCTCCATCGAGACCTTGCCCGTTGGAGCCAGACGCGACATGGTTTCGCGCCAGCCGTTCGGCAGCGCAGCTCGCAGGCTGTCATCCGGCTTGAGTTCAATCGCATTGAGATCGTCGAGATGTAACTGCCATAAACCGTCGAGACTGGCCTTCGCCCAGCCGCTGGCCGTGATCACAGCACCGTCATGTTCGGCATCGATCGAATGGATGCGACAGTGCTGAGAACCCGCGGAGGCCGGATCGTTTGGATCGTAACTTAGTCGAGCAGAACGGATATTCATCTGCAGTGGAAAAGGCCGAGGGTGAATTCGAGCATCGAAGACATGCACATCGTCCAGACGGACAACCACCTTTTGTCCCGGAGCTGCCGTCCAGTCGACAGTTGTTGTGAGGCTGACCCGCCCTTCCGGATTCAGCATGGACCATATAGCGCGGGACGATTCATTGAGCGAATTGAACAGATCCGCGTCCAGCTTCGCACCCTCGGTACGCACCACCAGGTGAAGTTCACCCGGTGCTGGTAAACCTCGAAAGTATCCCTGAGCTGACAATTCGCCAGGTCCATGCCAGCCATTCAACTCTTCAAACTGCCAGCTCTTCTCCTTCGAGTTGAACTGGACTTTGCCACTGAGTCGGTCGATCTCATACGGAAAGCCGCGGAACCGCAGCTTCCCATCGTGGACAACAGCCGAGACGTTGATGTGGGTTGGCTGATCAAGCCCCGGGGATCGCACGCACTGCACATCCGCGCTGGCGAAGCCAGAAATGTTCATTGTGTCGATGACTTTGCGTCCCTGCTCATCCAGGGCGTCGCGGAAGCGACCGTCCAGAGGCATCTCGTCGACGTGGACATTCATTTCCAGGTTGATCTCGGCTCCGGGATTCCTCAGCCAGCCTCGGGCTGTGGCTGGGAGACTGCCCAGCATTCCCGCCGCCTCCAGATCGAACACAACATCATTCATCGAACTGGCAGTCTCGGGCATCGGCCGCTGGCTAAGTGTTGCACTGATGCTGGAAACGGGATATCGAAACTTGTGAAACAAAATCGAAGCGTCTTTGGCCTTTCCGATCACGCTGGCTGGCAGCCACTTTCCGGAAGCAAAGCGCCGAAACACGACATCGCCGCTGACCTTGCCAACCGGCTGGAAGTGATCAAAAAACTTCTGCGACTTGGGCGGCATCAGGGGCTTCAGATCCTGAGTGATCGGAAAGTTTTCCAGATGCAGGTTTGCGGTGGGTGCTTCCGCGTTGACTCCCAAAGGCATCTGAAAATCACCGGTAATCAAAGCATCGCCGTCACGCGCGTTGATCAGTCTGAATTCGATGTGTGAGTTACTCCAGAAGAACTTGGCTCGCACATCGGTCAGTTCAACAGGAACGACAGGCGAACTGACGTGGCCGTCGCGGATATCGACATCCAGATGCAGATCCGGAACCGAAGCGTCAGCTCGCTTTTCAACTCGGAAATCAACATCCAGTACACCCAGAAATCTTGGTGAGACGCCACTGGTTCCAATCACCAGTGCTGCGGTCTCCTGCTCGGCCGATGCGGACTGCGCGGGTGTTAGTGGTGGAAGGACTTTGGCCATTGAGGTATCCAGCTTCTGCAGTTCTTCGGCGAGTTGCGGTGCTGTCGACTTGGCCATCTCCAGAAGACTCTGGTCGGCATTCATGCCGCTCAACTTTCCTCCCAATGTCCATGTCTTCCTTCGCAGATCGCAGCCTCCTGTGACAGCAAGATCGCCCGCTCCGGGAAGTGTCAACAATCCGTTGAAATCGTAGGACTCGGCGGAGGCAGGGACGGCCTGAAACAATGGTGTGCTGACCAGCAGGCTGGCAGGAGGAATCCCTTCGCCGTGTTCCAGCACGACCTGAGCTCGAACTTTCTCCAATGTCACTGCGGGAGGAATTAGCGGATCTTCCGACAGCCGCACGAAACGGTAATCCTGCCAGTTCCAGCGGCCGTCGGAGCGACGCCTCAGAAGGATGTCAACACCCGAAACTTTTAATGTTCGCAGCAGAACTTGTTGACGTTCAATCAGTAGTGCTTCGTCAACGACGACTTCCAGAGACTCAGCACGCAGGACGGGACGATTGGTCTTGCGGTCGCGAATCTCGAGACCGCTGAGCTTCGCTGTTGATGTCGAAAGCAACTGGAGTTGCTGAAAACTCAGCTCGAGGTCTGGTGCGGCTTTATCGAACGTCGTCAACAGCCCTTGACGCATGATCTGATTGCCGTTCTGCCAAAGCCAGACGCCACCCGCGCTCACGGCGATTACAATCGCCAGCGCAATGCACAGCATCCACTTGAGAACCGCCGAGAACTTCATGCATCCCTGCCAGTCGCAACTTCCGATTTTACGAGCATTCAAGCTCGACGCACCCCGAATCTTGCCATCAAGACATCCCATCCCTGGGCCGCAATGATGGACAGCGGGAATTCGACTGGCAGACGATACCGAATTGAGCCCACAAAAACCATATGAACCACGAGGAACTGGAGGAATGGCCCGACCAATAAAGCAATCAAAACAGGCTCTTTTCGCAGGCTGACAATCCCTGCGATGAGAAGGCCCCAGAATGAGGCGTACCAAGCCAGGGAAGCAAGGGAGGCTGGGCCACCTGAGAAGCCTGCGGCGTTAAGTGTTGGGCTTAGGTATCGCCCGGCTTTCAGGATCGCTAACTCCATGGTTCGCATAGGGTTATCAACCGCGAACTCGAAGGCTCGCTGCTTGTAATGAGCATTCGTGTCGTACTCGGACATCCTTGAAAACACGTTTTCGGTGTCCACGAACGTCATGTCGCTCGCTCCGGTTGCTCCGGGATGAAGTCCGTCGTAGAGACTGGGGCCGGACCACAGCGAGGTGAAAATCCAGTGGCCAGTCACGTTGTGATTTCGCCAGGCCCATGGCAGAAGGGCCAGGTAACACCCGGCAAAAATAAGTGTCACGTACAGAATTCGCCGCCGCCATGCCTGATGACTCCAGACAAGAATCAGCAGAGAACTCAGCCAGGGCCACAGAATCCAGCCCGGACGCACCAGAGTAGTCAGGCCGGTCAGCAACCCTGCAGTGAAGGAGTCGACAGGAGTCAGTGCCTCCGGGGTTCGAACGAGTTTCGTCAGGGGAAACAGACAGGCCAAAACTCCGAAACTAAAAAGTGTCTCCGACAGGATCTGCACATTACTCCCAATCTGGAGCGGGGAAATTGCTACGATCAGCAGCGCCACATTGGCCACGGAGACAGTCGCGACTCGACGGGCCAACAACCATGTCAACAGGCAGCAACCTGTTCCAACAACAGCCATGACAAGGCTGGCGGCGAGTATACTTTTTCCGAAAGTTGTGATGCTGGCAGCCAGAAGTAACGGAAAGCCGGGAGTTCTGAGGACCCGTCGCGGCGGAGTGTAGATCGAATACTCCTGGCCGCTCGAAATCTTCTGTGCCAGTTCCCAATAACCGTTGGCATCACCTTCGATGAGGAACTGTCGGCCTTCGTTACGGACGTGGCGATCAATCACAATGGCCGCACCGACGCGAAGCCCCAATGCCAGCAGCAGCAGTGATAACAGAATCAAACTCTGCCGAGATTTCAGCATGCGCAACGGCTCATTCGGGTTAATTTCCAAAACGTGATTCGAAATTCGGACTGCATATGGAACTCACAGAAGACAGCAAGGGAATCTACGAACCGCTGCATGAAACCATGCAATTTATTGACTATGCCGCGATTGTCAGCATGCACGAAGAGCATTCCGGCACAATCTGCTTCAATTTCGGATTTGTTCACTGCTAACGCAGAAATCTGAACGCCGTTCGAGGATACGAGTCGGGCCAATTTTAGCGATTGTTCGATAAATAGACTCGGCAAGGTCTGCGACTCTGGAACAGTCAGGAATCAGCGATGGCTCAGAATCCAATCATTTCTCGTTGTCTCTCTCTCCTGCGATCCGGCGCGAATGAACTCGTGAAGGCTCGTCACAAGAGTCGCAAATCCGGACATACGCTGGGGCCTGTTGATGCGTTGGAAGATCGCGTGCTGCTGGTGAGTGATTTTGGCGATGCCCCTGCCCCCTATCCGGTGACTCAGTCTGACAATGGTGCACGCCATGAAGGCCGCGTTAGCATCAACTTCGATTTCGGGCCGACGCTGGGGGAATCGGTTGATCTTGAAGCGGACGGTGCGAACTCCGTTCTCGCAGGCGGTGACGGAGCAGACGAAGATGGTGTGGTTTTCGGAGCGGTCAATGCCGGCCGGACAGATGCGAGTGTTGTCGTGAAGGTTCGTAACGCCGCATTGGGCGGTCGAGTCGACGCGTGGGTGGACTTCAACGGCAATGGCAGTTGGTCCGATCCCGGAGAGAAAATCATCGACAGTGCCGCTGTCACGAACAACACCGATCGACGGTTTACGTTCTCAGTACCAGCCAATGCCGTGATCGGAACTTCTTATGCCCGAGTCCGTGTCAGCACAGCCGGAGGACTAACCCCGACAGGAGCTGCTCCTGATGGCGAAGTCGAAGATCACAGAGTGATGATCGGTCTGGCATCTCCGGTGCTCACGACCCCGGCTGCTGCCGCAAGGGTTGACGTAACCAGCAATTATCGCGTCAACTTCCGGTGGGGTGAGGTCCCTCAGGCGGTCGGCTACGAAATCTGGGTTCGCAGTCTCAACTATCAGGCGCAGGACGAGTTTCATCGAACCATCGTAACGGGTACAAGCTACACCCCGAATGTTGACTTCGGCATCGGCAATTATTCTGTCTGGATGCGCTCACTGGGGACTGGCAATTCAATGTCGGCCTGGTCTGCATTACGCCAGTTTTCGACAGTTGCAAAACCCACGATCACTCCGATGGCAAGAATGCAGCCAACATCTCGCCCGACAATCACGTGGAGTCCGGTTCTCGGGGCCGAAACATACAGGGTGTGGGTGTCGAATCTGTCAACTGGCCAGAGTCCGGTGATTCTTCAGGAAGGACTCACCACAAATACATTCACTCCAAACGCAGCCCTGCCAATTGGTGTGTATCGAGTCTGGGTTGCGGCATGGTCGGGCGGAATCAGCGCGGGTTGGTCATCGCCAATCGATATTCAAATCGCACCAGCGCCGGTTCAAAGTGATCTCACGCCGACGATGCTGGGCGAAAAATTTAATTGGACCAGCGTGCAGGGTGCCAGCAGTTACGAGTTTCAGCTTAAGAATCTGAAGACGAATGAGCTGACATTGAATATCAGTGTTCAGGGAACTTCTCTCACGCAGATTCCTGTGCTGTTCAGTGGAACGACTTATCGCTGGTGGGTACGCGCCCGGAGTGCTCAAGGTGTCTTTTCGCTTTGGAGCGGTCCGAGAGACTTCATTGCCGGTGGCCAGACAACCGTGCTGACGCCGACGGGGACTTCATCGAACAGAACACCCTTGATCACCTGGCAGGCTGTGGAAGGAGCAGTCAGGTATGAGCTTCTGCTTCGACGTGATGACGTGACTCCAGTCGTCCTCAACAAGAAAGACATCCTGACAAATTCGTTCACTCCGGCTGCGCTCGCGGCGGGAAGCTATCGTGTCTGGATCCGTGCCATCAACGCGAACGGGGTCCTGACAACCTGGAGTGCAACCCAGACGTTCACGATCACGAACGTGACTTCAAACGAAGAACCCGTAACAGACACTCCTCTGGTGGCGTCATTGCTGTCTGATGGTGCCGATGGAATCAATGACCTGCCGGTTCTGATCACGATGGCGGAGCAGGACCATGTTCCGGCAACCGAGGATCGTCCGGAAGACACACCGGTCGAATCAGAGGCAAGCCCTGTCGGTGAAACGCCAGTGCCTTCAACAGTGCCGGAATCTGTCGAGAGCCCAATCGTGGAACTCATCGACCTTGCGATTTCTGCATGGACCCGACGGCCGGTGGATCTGGCCTAGCATGACTCTGGCAGAGCATTAAACAGAGCAATTCTCGGTGCCAACTGCCCGGTCGAAATCGTTCTCTTCAGGAGACCGAATAAGGTTCAGCCAATAGCTTCAGGCGACAATGCTGCAAACGATTGTGGGGCGACAGTGGCGCTGTCTAAACGATCAGTGACAGTGCTTCTGAATGAATTCAATGATCGGAGTGGAGTCATCAAGGCCATGGATGTGTCCAATCCCTGGCTTTCCAATAAGAACAATTTCCCCGCCCAGTTCACGGTACCGATCGGCAATCACTTTAGTGTTTTCATCCCAGGGCACGACTTCATCTGCATCGCCGTAAACGTGCAGCAGGGGGACCCTGGCTGCAGCCAGTGGCTTGAGTGAATCGATGGGATTCAACAAGACCCCAGTCAACTCATCTTCGGTCTTCACGTTGTAGGCGACCAGTAAACGAGCGACCTCGACGGTGCTTCCGATTCCGTGCCCTTTGCCCATCGGCCAGCTCTTTGCATCACAAACCGGAGCATCACCGTAGATGCAGGCGACTTTGTCAGGGTTCTGCGAGGCCCAGTTGTAGCAATACAACCCTCCACGACTGACTCCCACAAGTGCGGCCTTTGAGCTCAGCCCATGCTGCTTCGTCAGCACATCGTAAACCTGATTCCAGTGAGCGACTGCCGTCGGGCTGCCAAACTGATTCGAGATTTGCGTATAGACGATGTGGAATCCCTTGCCGAGCAGGGCAATATCTGGCGCCGGTTTGTGGCCAAAGAATTCGCCGTGCCAGACCCATGGTTTCCCCTTTGCCGCTTCTTTGGGAACAACGACCAGTACCGGGCGGTTGTTGATTTCGAAGTCATATCTCACATACCCGTTCCAGTCGCTTTGTTTCCCCGCGAACGGCTCTTCGGCGGCGAGGTGAAATGACGGCTGTAGCATCCACAGAAACGCTGAAAGAGCAAACAATGAAGTACGCATACTGCGGAACCTCCGAATGACACGACGCGGGAACCGCGAAGACCTTGATGAGTCGAACGGCATAAAACACACGATGCGGTTCCATGGTAGATGCCCTGCATGTAATAAGGCAAACCACACCGGAAATCTGAGCTGCGATGGTCGGCAGTCCCGAATTCTCCTGCGACCAGCTCCAGGGGCTTAACCCGTGTCCAGAGAACTCCCGTAACACGCTCCCGTAGTTGGTCTGCGTTAGCTACACTCCGCCCGAAGGTGTTGAGAGACTGCTCGGAATTTACCCCGATGGGTGTTGTTCGCCAGCAAAGGTTGCCATGAAAGGTCCGTCGCTTCGATACGATCTGCGAGTACTGCGCGTCTTCCGCTGCGCGCTGTGTGGGCGAGAAGTTCATGCACCGGGTGTGACGACCAGTTACACTTGCGCCTGTGTGGACCCACCGAAGTTTATGACTCCGCTGGAACGCCCGAAAACCGTTTTTCCTGACGTCTCGGCGTTCCTCAGTCCTCCGGATCCCAGTGAGTTGGTCGAAGAGGAGATTGTGGAAGAACCCTACGTGCCTTATGTTCCACAATTGCCACCTCCTCGAGTTCAATTTCCCGGACGTCGTAAGCTGTCGGATGATATTGAGCGGTTCCAGCCGCCGGAGTTTGGGGTTGGCGTTGAAGGCGGCGAGAGCAATTCTTCTGAGTCGGTCGAGGACATTGATTCCTCGTCCGGTGCACAGAACTCACCACCACAGCGTAACAATCAGGGGAACTTCGGATCACGGCGAGAACGTCCACCTCGCCAGCAGGATCGTAATTCAGCGCGAGGTGATTCCCGTTCATCGGGGAATGATCGGCAGCGAAACAATCGTCCGGCCAATGATCGACAAGCAAGTCCTCGACAGCCGGGACAAAGAGCGCAGGCCGATCGAGTAGCAACAGAAAAGCCGCAAGCAGACAGGCAAGTATCAGATCGGGGGCAAGCGTCAGATCAGCCGAAAAACGAACAGCCAAAGTCGGACGTCATCAGCAATAGGCCTGCTCGTGAGCGTTCTCGTCGGCCAGCGAATCCAGAGCGATCTCGACCAGCCGCCGAGGATGATTTTGGGACAGGTCTGGAGGGAACCGTTCCTCCAGTTCTGGCGAGGTCGCAGCCGACTCTGAACGGCCAGGCCAGCGATGAAGACGAAGATTCGGACGAGTCAGATTCTGGACCAGAAGAAACCGTTGGCCCGGACGGGGAACGACGACCTCGCCGCCGTGGTCGCCGCCGCGGAAGACGCCGTGGACGAGCAAGCGGCGGCGATGCTGCCTCGCCTCCCGAAACGCCACCGGAAGTGATTTAGCTTGGATCTTTGTAAAACCATGTGCTTTGTGGGGCTGATTTTCGCGATTGCGACTGGATTAGGTTAACGTGGCAACCCCAAGTCGGAGTTGTTACCGTTCTCCGCAGCCGAATATGATTTGTACAAAGTCCCTTGTTGAGCAGTTTCAGAACGTTATGCTCTGCGTGCAATAAAATGAGGCCGGTTTTTACTGAATGCATCAGTTCGACCATTGCTTCAATTATTGCCGCGAACAGAGTAAACGTTGTCGATACAGACCGGAGCCTGGACTCTTTACCTCGTGCGATTTCTCGGAGTTGATTTCAAAATGCCACGAAGTCTGATTGCTGCCTCCCTGTTGCTGCTTGCGGCCCCGATTGTCCAGGGCCACGAAGGCCACGGTCATCCGGAGCACACCGAGGGAATTCTGCATTACGTGGTCAATCCTTCGCACTCTGTCGTTGGGCTTTATGTCGCACTGGTAATCACAGCGGCAGTCTTTGTGATTCGACGACAATTCAGGAAGCGATCTCAGAAGACGGTCAAGAATCTCTCTGCTATTCGATCACGGTAGCGTAAGCCGCACTGGGTCTCACCGATCATTTAATGTCTTTGGGCCGATATGAGCACGTTCCGCAGGAATTCTGACGGGCGAACGAGGCCCCATGTCACCTTCGTACCAATGACTGGTTTTCGCGTGCGCGAGGCGCAGATGCGGGAACTTGGGATGAGTCTTCCCGGACTGCAGCAGCGAGCTTCCGCGATCGCTGAACTGCCAGCGCTGGGCGTGTTGACACTTGCTGGAATGACGCCGGAACCCTGGACCTGCAGCTATCGCGGCACGTCCGAAGTGTCCGAACTGTCGATTGAGAAAATCCATTCCGATCGACCGGATCTAATCGCGATCTCCGCACTGACTGCTTCCATCGACGAAGCCTATCGCCTTTCCGCGCGACTTCGATCCCTCGGGATTCCGACCGTCATTGGTGGACTGCATGCCAGTGTTTGTCCGGACGAAGCAGAGATGCACTGTGATTCCGTCATTGTCGGGCGAGGCGAATCGGTCTGGACTCAAGTGCTGGATGATGTCTTCGCAGGAACTCTGCAACGTCGCTATTTGGTCCCGCTGAACACGATGCCGCTGTGGCCGATGCCTCGCTTCGATCTGTTGCCTCAGACGCCTCCACGATTCACGCTGCAGACTCAGGCCGGTTGTCCACTGGCCTGCGGTTTTTGCGGAGCGAGTCGATTACTG
>JBIIIF010000186.1:0-14688 GCA_044235005.1 Planctomycetaceae bacterium
CACATCGGGGCGTAGCTCAGCTTGGCTAGAGCGCCTGCTTTGGGAGCAGGAAGTCGCACGTTCAAATCGTGTCGCCCCGACTTTTCTTCAAATCGAGCCGTTCGACCCAAAAGTCGAACGGCTTTCTCTTTGTCGTGACTAGAGCTACGTCGCTCACCTGCCGGTTCAAACAGATCGAATCCAGGATCTGGCGACGAGCCGTGGTGTTTGAACCTCGCCAGATTTCGGCCGCTTTTTGGCTCCAGTCGAACACCGCCAGAACCGTTTTCCCGCGAGCCGGGTCCACGTCGCCCTGGGCGTCGATCTCTTCGGTCACCCGGGCCGTGTCGGCCTTGAGTTCCGCCGTCTTCGCCTTGAACGCGTCGTCGTCCACAGTGCCGGCCAGATACGCGTTCAACAGCCGATCCTGCATCGCCACCAGTTCTGACTTCCGTTTGGCCAGCGTGGCCGCCCGACGGCGCTGATGCGACAGAAGGTCGGCCAGGCTCTCTTCCAGCGTCGTGCGGAACCACGCTGCGATTTCCGCAGTTGGCAACCGCAATTGATGCAGGTCCTCCACAATCGTCTGTTCGAGTTCATGCGACTTCCAGCGGACCGTCGGATGATCCGGGCCCGGAGCATTGTTGGCGCAGCGATAGTAGATGTGTTCCCGGATACCTCCTCCCTTCAGTTTGCGGCGGATCCGTTCGCCCGTCATCGATTGTCCGCAGAAGGCACAGGTGAAGAGTCCGCCGGCCAGTGGGAACTCAGGATTCCCAGTGCGACGGTTCCGCCCCTGAAGAATGTTCTGGCACTCGTCGAATGTGGCTCGATCAATCAATCGCTCGTATCGCCCCTGGTAAACCTGCCCGTGCCGGTGCAGCTCCCCGATGTAAAACCGGTTGTTCAGAATGTAGGCCAGTGCTGAGCGGTGAAAGCGATGCTGGCTGGGGCGAAACGTATGGCCTTCCTGATGCAGTTGCTCACCGAGACTTTTGAATGTGTGGCCTCCGCCAGAATACAGCTCGAAGATCCGTTTGACGGTCGGAGCTCGCTCGGGATGCGGTTGAATCGGAGCGTCGCGGTCGTTGGTGTTGATGTAACCGAATGGGGCGAGGCCCGTTGGCCAGCCCTGGCGAACCTTCTCATCAATTCCCTTCAGCACTTCGGAACGCAGATTGTCGCTGTAGTACTGGGCCACCGCCGCCATGACGTTGAAGGACAGGGCTCCGGCGGCACCCGGCCCGAACTGATTTTCGACGAAGGCCAGTTGAACACCGCAGGCGTCTTCGAGTTCCTGCAGGCGGACCGCATCTCGCATGTTTCGGCAGACGCGGTCCAGTTTGTGGCTCAGGATCGCCTTGATCTTCTCTCGTTTAGCATTCGCCTTGACCCACGAAAACATGTCGTTGAATGCGACACGTTCCGCACCACGTTTCGCTGATTCCGCCACCACGAATTCACGGACCACGTGCCAGCCGGCCTTCTGAGCCTTCTCGCGGCCTGGCACGCAATTGAGCATCGATGGAATAGCCTTCCCGCTGTTCGCGTGAGGACACCCGTGCCAGATCACCACATTCATGCTTTTCCTCCTCCTGCTGCATTGAGCAGCGTTTCAGCCAATCTTCGGACATTCACCAGAATCTCAATCGCCGAGGTGTCGGATACTTCGCGGCCATAGGCCCGAGACCACACTCGACGCGTCTCTATGAACAATGATTCGGACACCCAAGGGTGAAAAGACCGTGGATCCTCGCGTCGATTCGTCTCATCCGTCGTTGCCAATCCACAGTGCGTTGAACCTGAACTTTCTTCCATGACAGCCATCCTTCCCAGAACCATGAAGCGGGAAACGCTGGGGATGGGGCTATGGTGGGATGGCTGGATTCATGGATGAGTCGTTGAGTCGCGTTCAGTGTGATTGGGCGGACCGCCATGATGCGTCGGTCTGTTCGCAGCCACTGGCCATGAAGATGCCCGCCCGGTAAGAATATTCTGAGTTGCGAATTCGAGGTGGAAATCAGGGGAATTGGGTGATTGTTGACGTGGGGCAATGAGTTCCTGGTCAATGGCGGTTTCTCGTGGGAAGCGGGCCACGGCGATGTGAGGGGGCCGGATTTCAATGGAGAGGACAGTCGGCGCACACGCTCTTTGCTGCGGTCTTTCCGGATGACCGTCGGAGTGAATGGGGAAGAGTGACTCTACGCGGCTCGGCGAGAGTACAATTGGATCACACCGCCGAGTTTCGACTTGCGGATGATGTCGCTCACGCGGACGCTGGTGACTTCTTCAGGAGCTGCTGCGAAATCAGGCGGCAAATACTCCCGCGCTGAATGCGGTCGTTCTTCGTTGTAATGCCGGCTCCAGACTCGCCACACATGGTCGAGGTGTTTTTCGGCCACGATGACGAACTTGTTAAGGCACTCAAACTTCAGTGTCTGGATGAACCGTTCCACATGGGCCCGCAAGTTCGGTGACAGCGGTGTGTTTCGTTTCACAATCGCACCACTGGATTTCAGCACCTCATCAAACTGCGCCGAGAACTTTGCGTCTTTGTCTCGCATCACATATTCGGGCGTGAGGCCCATGTCTTCGGCGACCATCAGGAATTTCCTGGCCTGCAGGCTGACCCAGGCGGAGTCCGGCTGCACAGTGCTCAGTGAAATCCAGGCTCGGCGGCTGACAAGGTGCAGAGATACCAGCAGGTATACGTCCACCAAACCTTTTGCTGTCCACATCGGCCTGGACAGGAAATCACATTGCCAGAGCGTATCGGCATGGAGCGGCTTTCGCTACCGCAGCTCGGCCTGCATCCTCCCTTATCAGTCGGCGGCGGAGCCTTGCTTCCCATGATCCTTTGCCACGCTTCGGACCGGGATCGATGTCATGTTCCTTCAGGATCATCTTCACGGTTTGCTGGGAGATATTTTTAGTCCCCAGCTTTCTGAGTTTGCCGAGAATCCGGGTGTAGCCCCAGATGTTTTCGCGGGCCAATTTCAGCACCAGTTCCCGGATCTCGTCCGGCGTTCGGGGGCGACCGGGCTTCCGGGCCGAGGCAGCCTTCTTCTCGGCGTGCGATGCTTCCTTCCCCCGGATCCAGCGCACGAAGGTTTGGTAGCTCACAATCGAAATCAGGTCCCGCAGTTGCACTCCCAGTTTGCGACCCACCTTCAGCAGCCGACGTTTCTCCTGAGGTGTCGCCACCAGTCTCTCCGGCAGGCGAGCCCTGAGGATCTTGTTTTCTTCTTTCAGGCAGGCCACCTGACGAGCCAGTTCCTGGCGAGTGACCGATGCCAGCAAGGCAAAAATCGGATGCAAAATCGGGTTCACGCTGCTACCATGTCGGTTGGCTGAAAATCCTGATAATCACAGGGAATCAGAGTTTTCTTACCCCGCTGGCAGGCCCGCCAGGTTACCGAGAATTGGGTACAGATACGAACTTTGGGAATGGCTGAAGGATGCGGTTCTGCAGAGCCGTTTTGCGACGGCGTAGATTCCGACGTATCTTCGCCAGGCCTCCACGAGTCTGAATAGAAATCAGCAAAATCCCATCGCTGGACGCTCCTGGTCGTGTTAAACTGTGCGCCGTCGAAACAATTACACGTCAAGTCGGCGAACTACGGCCCAATGAGCGGTCCGCTGCGGAACTGCTTCTTGGGCACCGCTTGCGCGGTAATGAGCGGCTCATTCTGCAGGTCCTCGACCTGGACGTCTTGCAGCCGATGTCGCAGGATTCCCGGCCCGCTCAGACACTTGAGGATTGGGCTCACGTCTACGACGGGTTGAGTGATGAAGAGATCGAAACGATTGACGCGATCGCCAAGACCCGAGCCAATTTGACTCGTGACCTTCCATAGTCATGGACGCGACACTCCTCGACACGGACATGCTGTCCGAAGTGCTCAAGCGAAAGAACTCTCAGATCCTTTCGCATGCCAGCAGATACCTTGCCGCCCACAGCCGATTGGCATTTTCAAACATGACGATCTATGAAATCGTCCGTGGTTTGAAAGCGACTTGAGCGACTCAACAACTGTCTCACTTCCATGCGGTGATCAATTCGAGCGACGTGATTCCGATTGACCTGCCAATCCTGATGCGAGCCGCCGACCTTTGTGCAGAAGGAAAACGGGGTGGTCACCCATCCGACGACGCCGACCTGATCATCGCCGCCACGGCCCTGGAAACGGGCGGAGTCCTCGTCACCGGCAACACCGCTCACTTTGCCTGGATCTCCGGACTGACACTGGAAGACTGGCGAAATCCGTAGCCCAGGTTTTCTGGTCCGCAAAAGCCGAGCGGCACTGTCCTTCTGGGGGCCCGGCGTCGCCTGTGTCCGCTGAGGCTTGACCGCCAAACGGTCAATTGATCTGGAACTCATCGCTGCTGCAAGAAGACTCCTCGATCTGCCCAAATGGCAAGACGCGTAAAGCATTGCCTACAAGTGATTTGCGACCACGAAAAAGGCGCGACATTTTTCGAGGTGTCATGAAGAGAGTTCCTTCCGGGGAGGAGCGTCCGCCGCGATGGTGCCTTCGGTCCTTCGGATATGCGAGGCGTATCATTCCATTGCGGTCTCCGTCAGCGTGTTCCGCTGGCGAGAGGTATTGACAGAATCGAGCAGCTGGGCCAATGCTGAGGAAACATGACCTACAGCGGGAGGTGCGAGAAGATCGAAGTGCATACAATCGATCTTTATCGTGCGAAGTTCTGAAGTTGTCAGTGCTCGCCAATATGAATCTTCACAGAGTGTCATCCGTGAGGACACGACGAGAAGGGATCCCGCCACCGGCAACGGAGCATGGGTTTCCAGAAGCCGAATGTGCCGCACGCGAAGGGCAATCTTCCGGCGAAGCAGCACCTCAGGCAGTCGCAGATTGAACCGGCCGGCAGCCTGCAACTTTGCCATCAGCCAGTCTACCAGTTCGGCCTCAGGCAGCGACACCAGTTCGGCAAGGTGGTCCTCGTTCGTGATCGCGGCGCCAGAGTGAATCGTAAACAGCCCCTGGAATGCTGCCCACTCGGATAACTCGTCCAATGACATTTTCAGGCGGTCGGCCGCCGTCAGGTTGCTGGAGATCAGTCGGACATCAGAATCAAGTACGCCAATCGCGGCAACGGTCCGCCCCTGAAGTTCAAGCGCCTTCGCGATGGCAAATGCAGCGTGACCCCCGAATGAGAAGCCAGCGAGATGCAGCGGACCTTCCGGCTGACGGGAGGCGATCATCTCAGCATAGGAGGCGATCATGTCGGACAGCCGCTCGAATTCGTCGTGCCTGCCGACAAGTGTGCGAGACTCCACTGCAATCACCGGACGTCCGAGCGGCAGTGCAGCCACCAGATCGCTGTAGACGCTGACTTCTCCTCCTCCCGGATGAATCAGGAACAGAGGTGCATCATCCCCTGCGGACCGGAGGTTCACCAGGCAGTCTGTCGGAGCCTCAGGGTCTGCCGCAGAGCGAGCGGGGGCTGTGGATCGGCCCGTCAGAAGACTTACTACCATCGCAGCGAGATCCTCAATCGTCATCTTCGAATTGACTCGACCGGTCGCTACGCTGATGTCAAATGCACTTTCCAGTCGCATGACGAGATCGATGGCCACGAGCGAATCAAGCCCCAGTTCGGAAAGCGGTCGATCTGTTGCAAGGTCATCAGGGCTCACGCGAAGAACACTGCCCACCTGCTCGCGCAACAACGCCACAGCAAGAACCGCACGCTCACTCTCATTCGCAGACATGAGCCTGTCGCGGAGGCCTCCGCGCGAGCCGGCATCAGAGGCTTCCGCAGTCTCAGCGACCTCCGAGAACCGTTTCTGCAATGTGCCAGACAGGGAGCGACTCCACGTTGCCCAGTCGATGCGAATCAGGGCGAGGTGCGCCGCGTCCACGGACAAGACTCGCTCCAGTGCTTCGGTCGCCGCCGCGACGGGCATTCCGAGAAGTCCCAGGCGATTAAGTCGCTCGGCGACGTCGGGAGAACGTTCCACATGACCGGCGTCGGCAATCCGACCCCAGTCCACGGCAAGCGCAGGCAGACCCAGACCACGCCGGTAATGCGCAAGCGACACAAGAAACGCATTCGCCGCCACGTAATTTGCCTGCCCGGAACTGCCCACCAGGGCTGAGACCGAAGAGAAGAGAACGAAATAATCCAGCTCCATCGTGAGGCTGCGCTGATGCAGCAGCCAGGCGCCAGCAACCTTTGGGCGCGTGACGCCAGCCAGCCGTTCTGGTGTCAGACTTGAAATAACGGCATCGTCGAGCACCATCGCAGCATGAAAAATTCCGCGTATGGGAGGTAGTGCGTCATTGAAACTGGAAAACAGCCGATCGAGATCGGCCGGGTTGGCAACATCCACCGCTTCTGCCAGCACTGTTACGCCGGCTGCTCGGAATCGTGTCAAAGCGTCCTGTGCTTCTGGTCTGGCGGGTCCCTGACGACTGACCAGCACCAGATGCCGCGCACCACATTTCACGAGCCAGTCGGCAATCGCCAGCCCGAAACCACTCAGCCCGCCCGTTATCAGATAGCTGGCATCGGCCCGGAATCGCAGTGGATGTCGATCGGGAGCAAACAGACTGCTTCCGAGGCCTGTCCGGGGCAAATCTCGCGTGGACAGCACAACCTTGCCGATATGGCGGGCCTGAGACATATGTCGGAAAGCATCAATCGCCCGGTCCATCGGAAAGACACGATGTGGCAGAGCTGTGAAGCGGCCCGTCTCTACACGCCGAATGACCTGCTGCATTTCCCGCGAAGCCTGACGAGACCAGTCCGTCATCAGTTGATGCAGGTCGATGGCGTGGAACGATATATTGTTGCGAAAGGGCCGCAGGCCGATTGAGTTGTTCTGGTAAATGTCCCGCTTGCCGATTTCGAGGAATCGACCGCCGGGTGCAAGCGCGCTCAGCCCTTTTTCGATTGCTCGTCCGGCCAGAGAATTCAACACGAGGTCCACGCCGCGTCCACTCGTGAGATGGCGCACCTCTTCGGCGAATGACAGGCTTCGGCTGTTCATCACATCCTTGACGCCCATCGCCGTCAGGAAGGCCCGTTTCTCCGAAGAGCCGGCTGTGGCAAACACCCGTGCGCCGCCTTCACGCGCCACCTGAATCGCGGCCAGTCCCACACCTCCCGTCGCCGCATGGATCAGTACCGTCTCGCCCTTGCTCATGCGACCGACTTCGTGCAGCGCGTGCCACGCGGTGAGGAACGGAACGGGCAGCGTCACAGCTTCTTCGAAATCCAGCGATTTCGGCTTCGGGAACACGAGGCCAGCGCGAAGCAGCACATGCGAACCGAAGCAGCCAGGCCCCATCGCCAGCACGGCATCACCGGGCGCGACATGAGTCACACCTTCTCCGACGGCCGTGACGAGGCCTGCACATTCGTCGCCAGGCAGTTCGTCGAGCGCATCTGCGATCGGGTAAATCCCCAAAGCTTTCATGATGTCGCGAAAATTGATCGCGGCGGCATGCACTTCAATCTCGACCTCGCCCGGCCCGGGACTCCGGCGAGGGTGTTCGACAAAGGCCAGCTTGTCCAGCATTCCGGGGGCAGGGATTTCCAGTCGACGGTTCCGGGGTGGATCGCCACGCAGCGGCTTCGGCGCAAGCTGTTCGGGGCTGCTTCGAAGAACGCGGCTGACATAGCGGCTGCCGCCTCTCAGCGCAATCTCGCCATCATCGCTGGAATGCTCGATCTCTTCCAGAAGACTTTGCGCTTCGTCTTCAGAGTTACCCGGACGCGGATCGAGGTCAATCAGAAGAGTGTTGAGTGTGCGGTACTCATTCACGATCACACGTGAGAGGCCCCATGTGAGCGACGCGGTCGGGTTGACGGGCGCCACAACATGATCCACAGCCTGTGTCCCGCGTGTGACGACAATCAATTTTTCCGGGGCGGTTTCAGTTTCTGTCAGCCGTTGCACAAGAGCCAGCAGTGCCACAGTCCTGCTGGCTTTCCCTTCCGCCAGCTCACTGGCAGAAAGGCTGTCAGGGGCAGGAGCATCCAGAGGGGACAGAAACACAGTCACCGTGGGAGTTAGTCCCCTGTCAGACAAATTATTGAGAATTCGTCGGCCGTCTTCCGCATTGGAAAGGTCGGCCTTCTCGATGATTCCTCCGGGAAGTCGTACGGTGCCGTCCGGACATGCGACCACCGCCTGGTCACCGCGAGCCAGCAGACAATTCGCGAGTGCTTCTCCAACGCCACCCTGATCGGAGACGATCAACCACGCTTTGCCGTCCGCTGATCGGGGACCAACTGTTTCCGCGTTGTCGACGGCGACTGTTGTCCTGCGGCGGGCAAGCAGCACGACCTGGCCCCCTTTTTCCGCGATTGGAAACTCCACTGCCCGCACGTCAGAAAGACCAGCTTCACTCAGACCCTGCTTCCATAGGTCCGCCGTAATCGCAGGATGGTCCGTTCGCAGGTCATCATCGAATCTCCACCAGCCCGCCGTGAGCCCGAAAACCATGTCAGCCCAGCGCGTCGGCCGTGTGATCTCGATCAGTCCCAGCAATCCGCCGCTGGCCAGCAAACTTGTCGCATGTGTGAGGGCCTGGCGCACATCGCGGGCCGCGTGCAGGGCGTCCGAGGCAAGGACGATATCGAAGCTGCCTGGTTCAAAACCCTGAGCCGTTGGGTCGCGTTCAATATCGAGGGTTGCGAACTCCACGCAGCGGTGATGGAAAAACGCTTTTTCGGCGCGACGAAAGAAGGCAGGTGACAGGTCGGTATAAACATATCGTGATGTATCAGCCGGAAGGCGTGGCAGAACGTGCGCCGTCAGACCTCCAGTCCCGGCTCCAATTTCAAGCACACGCAACGGGCGGCCATGAGGTACAGTGGAAATTGCCGCGCTCACGGCTTCTGCCAGCATGACATTATAGCTGACCACCGCAAGTCCCGACTGATACAGATGTTCGAGCGCACCAGCACCTGCGTCAGAAAACAAGACATCAAGCGAATCGACACGTCCTCGCAACACATCCGCAAGATTCATCCCACAGTGATAAACGAGGGACAACTCCGGCAGAAGCGCGGGCTCGGTTCCCAGCAGCTTCGCCCATTCGCGCGCCGGATCTCGACAGGGAGCAGAGGCAATGACGGTGATGGTCTCGCCATCCCTCGACAGCACTCCATCCTGGGCAAGGAATGTGAGAAATCGGGAAAACACCGTTCGATGAGCCGGCACGATTCCCAGTTGATCGCCCAATTGAGTGACTGTGGTGCAAGAGCCCTTGCGGAACGTCCATCCCAGACTCCGCAGCGCCGCGACAATCCAGTCTGTGGCCACCATGTCCGCATTGGCCATTCGGAGCCAGCGTCGCCCGATGCGTCCTTCAGACGCACAATCACGCTCGGCAACCCGATGAGCCGCCGCCGCGATCTCGTCCTGTGTTGCCAATGTTCCTGCAGAACCAACGGCATCCTTACGAGGCTGCGGTCGCCAAATCGTGCGGTGCAGCCAGCCTTCCGGGCTGGCCGAAGCAGAACTGCGATGCTGCGAGACCGCCTGACACCGAAAGCCTTCGATCCGTGCCAGCGGTGTACCTTCCGGATCGGTGACGCTCATGTCGCAGAGGATACTTCGCCGTTCAGCAGAACGTATCTGAACGTGGCACCAGAGCGTGCCGCGCAGAGGCTTGTACAATCGGCAGCGATCGAGCTGCACAGGAAGAAATGGGCCCCCTGTCAAGTCCGCATCGCGTGGCAGCGATGCCGTAATCAGCTGGAAGCATGCATCCAGCAGACAGGGGTGGGCAGCGTGGTGATCCAATACGTCGCTGACAGACTCCGGGGCCTCAATTCGACCGATTGCCTCGCCATTCCGTCGCCAGGCTGCGTTCAGACCGCGGAACGCAGGACCATATTCCAGTCCGGCATCGGCGTGAAACCTCGCAAGTTGATCCGTGTCGAATGCTTCATCCACACATTCACGCAGAGCGGCTGGAGTACGACCGGCTGATTGCGTTTCAGAGGGAGCAGTGGGCTCGTCCGGACGCAGCAGTGTGCCACGGGCGTTGAGCGACCACTCGCCTGTTTGGTCACAACTCCAGATTTCCATTCGGCCGTCAGACGGATGATGCCGCAATTCGACGCGAACAGGATGATCTCCTTCTGGAATAACAAGCATCTGGCGGAACTCGGCGTCCTCAATGATCGCGCCGGTACCCGGTGAAAGAACCTCTGCAGCTCCCACCATCATGTCAAGATAGCCGGCGGCAGGGAAGACGGCATGTCCCTGAACGCGATGGTCTGCCAGCCATGACAGGCGACGCACGTCGAGATGAGTCTGCCAGGTTGGCTCAGCCGTGTTGTCTCGAATCTCCAGCAGCGGGTGGAGACTGTGAGATGTCCGAGAAAACCGAGCCGCGTCGGATTCATGCCAGAAGCGTTCACGTTGCCATACTTGTCGAGGAAGCCGCACGGCCTGACGATGACCTCCAAAGACGGCTTCCCAATCCACGCTATGCCCGTGGACATGCAGCATTCCCAGAGACCTTAGGAGGCCTTCTCGCTCCGGCTTTCCGCGTCGGAGCGAACTCAGCAACATCCCTTTCCGTCCGGCTGCTCGCAGGCAGTCACTGATCGAACCGGTCAGCGCCGGATGGGGGCCAACTTCAAGAAACGTGTCGAATCCATTCTGTACCATGCGTTCGATCGCCGGTCCGAACAGCACGGGCTCGCGCACATTGCGCCACCAGTAGCCAGCGTCAAAATCAGACGCACCGGCGAGCTGACCGGTGACGGTCGAGATGACTGGCACCTGAGCGGGCTGCAACGGGACGCTGCCCAGTGCTTCAAGGAGCGGACTCTGCACCGGATCCATGTGATCGCTGTGAAACGCGTATTGAACATTGAGAAACCGATGGAAAATTTCGCTCGACTGCAGGCCTTCCGCGAGGGTTTCAAGGGCACTGCCCTCGCCTGCCAGAGTGACAAGAGCGGAACTATTGACGGCGGCCAGTGTGACTCGTCTTCCAAACGGTGCAATCATTCCGGCGACATCCTCAGGCGCGATAGCGACCGCCATCATTCGTCCGCGTTCCGGTGTCGCTTCCATGCAGCGTCCACGATGAAAGATCACGCGCGCAGCGTCATCAAAGGACAAAACACCTGAGGCCCAGGCAGCGGCCACTTCTCCCACCGAATGCCCGACCGTTGCGGCCGGTCGTATTCCCCAGGACTCCCACAGTCGTGTCAGCCCGGCCTGGATCGCAAAGATCGCAGGCTGTGCGATTGTCGTATTATCCATGCGCGAACAGTTCTCGTCGCGAGACAGTTCCTCAATCAGAGACCAGCTGCCGAGCTGAAAGAACAGTTCATCACAGCGTCGAATTGTGTCCGCGAACACGGGCTCTGTGGCCAGAAGTTCGCGTCCCATCGCCCACCATTGTGTGCCCTGGCCGGAATAGACAAAGACCGGGCGAGGCGGGTGTTCGCCGGGGCGGCCGAGAACCAGATTGGCCATGTCGGCCTGACCAGAAGCGAGATCCGCAAGCTGCGACAGAAGAGCTGTCCGGTCGGCCGCGATCAGGGCCAGCCGTTCGCCACGGTGATTTCGGCGGGATGCCGCGGAATGGCAGACATCCGCAAGGTCAGCACGAGCGATTTCTCCGTCGTCCGAAAGAAAATCGTGCCAAGTCTGAGCGACGGCCGCAAGACGCTTCTGCGATCGCAAAGACAGGGGCAGCAGGACCGGACCGACATCGCGCGCCGGACTTCGAACAGGCAGTTCAGGAGGCGACTGGACCACCGCATGGGCATTGCTGCCACCGAAGCCGAAGGAGTTGACACCGACACGGGCTGGCGTCGCCGGAAACCGCGTGGGCTCGGTGACGACTTTGAGATTCAGCGCCGAGAAGTCGGCATGAGGCGTCGGTTGCCGAAAGTGCAGACTGGGCGGGATCTGGCCATGATAAAGTGACAGGGCCGCCTTAATCATCCCGGCGGCGCCCGCTCCGGCTTCGAGGTGCCCGATATTCGTCTTGACCGAGCCGATCAGCAGGGGATGTTTGGCCGATCGTTTCTGGCCAATCGCGCGGCCGATGGCGTTAGCCTCAATCGGATCACCAATGGGAGTCCCCGTCCCGTGGGCTTCGACGTAATCAATTGAATCTTCAGTCACTCCGGCATCACGGCAGGCCGACTGAATTAACGACTGCTGTGCGGCCGCATCGGGAACCGTCAGGCTGCTGGTGTGACCATCCTGATTAGCGGCAGTGCCCCGGATCACGGCATAGATTGAACGTCCTCGGGCCAACGCATCCCCCAGCAGTTCCAGCGCCACAACCCCCACGCCCTCGCCGCGGACAAAACCGTTTGCTCTGGAATCGAAGGCTTTGCATTGACCGTCCGGCGACAACATGGACATGCGACTGAAAGCAATGAAGGGCATCGGAAGCAGAATGGCATTGACTCCTCCAGCCAGCGCAATCCGGCAGTCGCCGTTCCGCAGCGACCGGCAAGCGAGGTGAATTGCAGTCAGGGCTGATGAACAGGCTGTATCCACCGCAATGCTGGGACCTCCGAGGTCAAGTACATAGGAGACTCGATTGGCTGCGATGCTGGCAGCGCCTCCCGTCGGCGTGTGAACATCAATGGATCTAAGCTCGTCGATCCCTGACTGCAGCAGGGCGTAGTCGTTCGTCGAGATGCCAACAAACACGCCTGTATTCCGGCCAGCCGACTCCAGTACAACACCGCCATCTTCGATCGCGTCCCACGAAGCTTCAAGCAGCAGACGCTGCTGCGGGTCCATCATTTCAACTTCACGCGGCGAAAGACCGAAGAACTCTGCGTCAAACAGATCGATGCCTTCAATTAATCCTGCGCGACGCGTGATGCTCTTCCCCGGAATCCCCGGACGGGGATCATACAGCGCCGCGACATCCCACCGATCGGAAGGAATGTCCACGATCCCATCCACACCGTGCAGCATTAAATTCCAGAAAGATTTTGGACAGGTCGCACCCCCTGGGAATCGGCAACCGATCCCGATGATCGCAATGTCTCGTTCGTTCATTTGATTCAAATGCTCTTGAACAGTTGACAGGTTCCGTGAATTGATGAGCCAGAGCAGGAACCGCTTTCCTGAATCATCAACGGGGTTGTCATGGATTTTTCACAGGGATTCAAGCGAAGATAACAACGGCAAGGTCGTTGGCAACAACGGGAGGCTGCAGGCCGATGCCGACAGCCTTTCAGTCGAAATGTCTCCCGGGAGTGTGTCCCAGGTCTTAGCCGACACGTGTTTGGTGTTCATCTCTGATCAGGCGGCCTTCCTGGAGCATGCAGAGCGAAAGCAACTTCGTTGCGGCGGCAGTCGGGTTCAACCAACCGCCAACTCACTTTTCGCCACGCAGAGTAGAGCGTGTCATTTCGCTGCAGGAATTCTGTGTTTCCCCCGGCTCGCGAAGTCGGTTCTTTGCTCCTTCGTGACCCTTTGCCGCGGCCTTCTGGTACCATTCAACGGCGGAATCAGTATTTGCAGCAACGCCGGTTCCGTTTTCAGAGAGTGTGACCAATCAGCATGACGCGCAGGAAAAACTCAGAGACACGGAATACACCTGCGTCCTGCTGGACCTGCAGATCCTGGCCAAGCCAAATCGGGGTGCGCTGACAAAGAGTTCGGTTGTAATCTGCTGAAGAATTTCCAGCAGATCAAAGGCCCAGGACGCATTCCCGTCATTGTGATGACCGGTTACAGCGCCGATTGCTTCGATCTGAGCACAGAACTGTCCCGGAACGGGGCAGGGGATTTCATTTTCAAACCGTTCTCCAACAGCAGATGAACACTGAGGTCTTCATTTTGTAAGGCCGATCAGCGTCAGTTGATATCCAATTCCTTCATTGCCACTGCCAAACCTGATTCCAGTGATGCCATTGCTTCAGTGAGTGACCGGCACTCAGTATCCTCGAAAACCACGCCTCCGCAGTCGAGGGCTCGCACCGTGAATCCCAAGCCCTCTTGATCGCCAGTTCCGATCCAGCCGCAACCTTGGACCCATTGAGCGACGGCGGGATATGAATTCTCAATGTCGTCCGAAGTTGCCTCTTCTGTCGGGCGATCTTTCCGAAGCTCGTGCCGATATTCCTGCATTGCAGATTGGTACGATTTTAGCCGTTTGGCGGCTTCAACTTCGATGCCAAGTTCATGCAAGTGTGGAATCAGTTCATCCCACGCTGAATTATGATGTAAACGAATACGGGATGGCCGACCAGAATCTCCAAATGTTGGTCGCCGCATCGCATGGGCCAGCAAGTTTGCGAGATCGTTCACGTCAGGCGGATGATCGCAGATCTCGCTGGCAAAGATCGCCCCGGATGTCGGACAAACAACGAGGCCGAGCCAAGTAACGCCGTCGTCGAGCAGACCAAAGTCGGCCTCCCAGATATCGTCGTTCAGTCGCAATTGTCGCAGTCGAGATTTGACAAACGCCGCTCCCTTACCGAGCTTCAACTTGGCTTTTTCATCAGGCATGTGGAAGTGTGGCTTTCAGGTCAGGAATCCCGGCAAGAAATATGGCCTGAGCTTGGTGATGATGGTACGCCTGAAACACAAACTCGTTCCAGTAGTTTGTGCTGAGGCCGAATTTCAACAGTTGGTGGAGTCGTTCACGATCATCGTTGCCGTCAGCTTTGAGCAGCGTCCGTTTGAGGAACTGCAACCAGTCCTCTTTCGTGGACTCGATCAGGATG
>JBIIIF010000021.1:0-45690 GCA_044235005.1 Planctomycetaceae bacterium
GATGCCGCTATCGAGGCGTTCATTGCCATTCAGGTCTTCACCAGCATCCAGAATACCGTCCCCATCAAGGTCTTCCGAGAGAGACTGGAACAGGCCGCCGTTCAGGTAATGAATCAGTGTGCCGTTGTTGAGATTTCGGCTCACTGTGTTGCCTGAGAGGCTGGCCAGATTAAACGTACCACCGTCAGCAGTCATTGAAAGGCCATTAAACGTATTTCTGAGTGCTGTATTGCCCTCAACAACGGCATCAATGGTGGCTCCTGCCTGTGCCTCGATAACGATACCCGCACCATTGTCATTTGCTGTGTTGTCCAGAATGCCGGTCACGCAATGAGCACCGTCAGGGTCATCCGCCTCAATCGTACTTCCAGTTTTTGCTGTGACAACGAACCCTGAGCCGCTGTTGTTGCTCGAGGTATTGTTGGTCAGCAGCAGGTCCATATCACTTCCAGCAGCGGATGACAGGTTGAGACCGTCAATCGATGGGCCAAGCAGGCCGTTGAATTGATTGCCCACAATCTCAACTTTTCCGGACACATCCTGAAGATTTGCACCAGTCGAGTAGTTTGTGACAACGTTTGAAGTCAAATAAGCGTTCGTGATGGGCAATGCATTCTGGAAGCCATCTCCGAAGATTGTTCCTGCAGCATTAGCACCGTCGAGTCGCATTCCGATGACACGGTTGTTGTTGGCAAGGTGAATCACACTGCCACCAACGCCCATGGTTGGGTTGCTGATCAGCGGGCCAAGGTTTGTCGTCGTCGGGACGCCGAAGATAATGCTTCCGGTTGAGCCCGGGGCGCCCAGGTTGTAGTCCTGGATCGATGACAGAAGAATCTGATTGTCAAACAGCGTCATTCCGCCGTTGACGGTCAGGCCAGTCCCGCTATCGTCTGCTCGAGGTGCGATACGGAAGATGTCGATCGTAGCGACATTGGCTGCCGCTGCCGCCTGAAGAGTGCTGAAGGGATCTTCAAACGTACCCGTTCCCGCGCTCGTTGCGTTTGGATCAACGTGAGTCAGGAAGAATGGCAGCCCCGTTCCAGCGTCGAGAATCCCGTCGCAGTCGATATCTTCGCCAGCATCGAGCAGTCCATTGTTGTTGAAGTCTTCACCGTTGTTGACCAGAGCTTCAAGGCCGATCGTCGTGTCGATGTTTTCGTGGACTCGGTTGTGACGATAGACTGGATCCTGAAGGCGTTCACGCACTGAAGTGTGTGGTCGCAGAATTCGGCGATCCTTATAATTCGGGATCTCGTACTGCAACGCTGTCCAGATATTGGTGCCAAAGGTGTCGTCTGAAGTCAGGCGAGTGTTGACCGTCAGGTTCTGAGTAATCAGTGCTTCCCAACGAGCCTGAAAGCCGACAGTGTCGCCGCCGTTGTCGTTGGTCAGGTAGTACGCTCCACCGTAAAGGTTCTGGCCGTACTGACCGAGCAATGGAATCGGGCCGCCGGTTTCAATGTCAAATCCTGAGTAGGCATTTGAGGCGACCTGCTGCCGCTGTTGAAAAGCGTTGTTACCGCTCAGAGAGAGCCCTGCGAGAAGCGTATCGCTCAGGACAAGTGAATCATCTCCCAGCATGAAGTAGCCGTTGGCTCGGAAGTCCACGTAGCGACCCAATGATTCGAAGCCCAGGGTTCCTCGGTACCATTCCTGGTTTCCGTAGCCCTGATCGTAATCCAGAAAGGCATTCACGCCAAAGATGCGGTTATAGGCATCGTCATAGCGGCGATACACTAAACCACCGTTGGCGACCGGAAGTCCATCAAAGGTGATGGACGCCGACAAATCGGTCGTCAACACATTCGTATTTGGGATGATGTGGTAAGGCAGTCGAGCATTTACTCGCTGATAGCCATTGTTGAAGCCAATCCCGTCGTCCATGTTCGTTTCAAACATGACGATCGGGCCAAACGGCTGGACCGGCTGGTAGAAGACGTTGGGTACGGCCTCCGTCACGGCAAACGATCGCTCGAAGTAGGGAGCGTAGTTGCCGGGCTGTGGGTACAGCTCAGAGGAAGCTGGCGACTGATTCATAGTCGCCACCCCATCTGATCCAACAGGATCAGGTGTCGGGGCCGGAGCGGTTGTCCCGTCCTGTGGCTTAAACGCTGCCATCCGGACAACACCGGGTTCATCTCCGACGGAGATACTAGCGGCTGTTATCAGAGCAACGCTGCTGATGATCAGGGAAGCCGTGGCAAAGATTCGTGTGGGTTTCATCGATTGTTCCGATCGAGCCGTACAGAGAATGTGTGCCGGATGCGCCGGCAATGACGGTTACTCATATCGATCGGCGGTTCAAACCTGTTCGGTTGAGTTAAAATGTGAGGGATGTACGGATCATTCTGGATTTGACACTTCTGCCGAAAGCACCGGTCGCGACGCTGAGGAAGTATTTGGGAGAGCTAACCGAGCAATTCTTGCGGCCTGAGACTTAGAGACCGCTCAATCTGCCGGATTTCGAGGCTTTCGTCGGTCGCAGAGGCGTCTTGTGCTCCGTAGACCAGGAGCGGAGCGTCGCGTTCTCCGGTGTCTTCTCAGACAACCCGCGAACTCCGAATCTGCAGAAACTGCCGGACGGTGGATCTGCCGTCGTTGAGTGACAGGTGTCGACCTCTATACTCCAGAGCCACGAAGATTCTCAACTCCTCCCAAACCCCTCTTTCCGCTACGGCGATCCAAATGGCTCGAATCGCGATTCTTGGTGCCACCGGCTACACGGCTCTCGAACTTCTGAAGATCCTGGCGCGACATCCGCACGCGGAAGTTGTTGCTGCGACGACTCGCCAGGAGAACAAACCCCTTTTGAGCGAAGTTCACCCGTCGCTTACGGGCCTCTTCAGTTTGCGATGCGAAAACCTCACGGCAGAGCAAGCCGGGAAACGATGCGACATTGCCTTCTGCTGTCTGCCGCACACTGCGAGTATGGAGGCCATTCCGCAACTGCTGGAAGCTGGTTGTCGAGTGGTTGACCTGAGTGCAGATTATCGACTCCGGGATCCGGGCGTTTATGAAACGTGGTACGAGCATGTTCATACCGACCCGACGCGGCTGAGCACTGCCGTCTACGGGCTGCCGGAGATTTATGCCGATCGGATCCCTCATGCTGAACTGGTTGCGAATCCCGGTTGCTATACCAGCACGTCCATTCTGGCTCTTGCTCCGTTGCTGCAGGCAAAAGTGATTGAACCCACGGGAATCATAATCGATGCAAAGAGTGGTATCAGCGGGGCAGGGCGGACGCCAAAGCTTTCCAATCTGTTCTCGGAGTGCAACGAGTCTGTAACGGCTTACAGCATCGGCAAACATCGACATACGCCGGAAATAGAACAGGTGCTGACAGACGTCTGTGGTGCCGGCGTGCAGGTGGCCTTCAATCCTCATCTGATGCCAATGGATCGAGGAATCTTTTGCTCCATCTATCCACGCCTGAAAACTGCCCAAACGCAGGCTCAATTGCTGGATATCTACCGCAGCTTTTATGCGGGGCAGCCGTTCATTCGGGTTGTTGACCACATTCCTAACACGAAAGATGTTTCCTTCACAAATTTTTGCGACATCACTGTTCGCTTCAATCGAGACCAGTTAGTGATCTTTGCGGCAATTGATAATCTGATCAAAGGGGCCAGCGGAGTTGCCGTTCAGAACATGAACATTATGCTGGGGCTGGATCAGAGAACCGGTATGTTGCTGTCGAAGTAGCATGAAGGGCGAGCGACTGATCGTCAGCCCTTCGTGTTCGTCGGAAGGCATGCTCTCCTGACAGTTCACGTTTCGAATCAGAATTCTCTCCCAGGAAAATCACCCGCATCTTCGCGCATCGCGTTGACCTTCCGCTGCACGAGGGAACTTACGAGTGGTCTGGCGGTAAATCTGTCTCTGTTTTTGACAGCACCGTTGTTGGGGTCGAAACAGACTGCGGTCTGATCGGCTATGGCGAGGTGTGTCTATTGGGGGCCGTTCTATCTGCCCGCTTATGCCGAAGGTGTCCGCGCAGGGCTGAAGGAACTTGGTCCGCATCTGGCTCACAGTACGCCTGAGGAATTCCGGTGCACGAGTACTGACTTCAATAGCTATGTCAGCGTCAGCAACGCTTCAGGTGCCCCACAGCGCGTCAATGGGTTTATGCAGGCAGGGACAGCGCCCGGGCTGGGGATTGAGCCGCTATTCGAAGTTCTCAGTCCACGAGTTATTGACGTTTGTTGAACAGCCCACACCGGGAGTTCTGCCTTCGGCTTCTCCTCGGGAATCGTGCAATTCTGTCAAGCTGCGGCGTGTGGTAACGGAGAACCTCTGGTCGATCGCACCGTAACTCTTTAGACTTCATTGCCTGCCACCTTCCTGCCCCATGACCTCGAAGAAAGGTTTCCCCATGCGATTTGCCACGCTTGCCGGTCTTGCTTTGTCATCTGTTGTTCTTGCCTCCACAGTTTTCGTGAATGCCGATGAAGCGGAAGAGTTGAAGGCTCGAGCTCGAGCCGTGAAGTCCGAGGCGGCCCAGTTGCTGGAGAATGGACACAAGGAAGAAGCCGAGAAGCTGTTCCGGGAATCCAAAGAACTCATGGCCCGTGCCATGGAGCTTTCCGGAAAGGAGGGGCCAGAACGTGGATCAGAGAATCCGGATATTGCTCATTTGAAAGAGCGATTGCAGGATCTTCGTGCAGCACGAGAAAAAGCTGAGGCCGCAAAGGCCCCGGAGCAGGAGATTCGCGAGTTGCGTGAACAGATCAGTGGTACAGAACGCAAACTTGGCGAGCTAATGAAACGTCATCAGAAGCCTGAGATTCCGCCGCAACATCGAGAGCGGGCTGAAAACCTGGAGCAAACAGCGCGGCGAATCAGGCACGTGCGTATGGCTGCGGAGAATCTGAAGGCAGCAGAAATGCACGACATGGCTCATGAACTCATGAATCGTGCTGAAATGATGGAGAAAGAATTGCACGCTGCGAAAGAGGAATTCGCCCACGCGATGAAAACGCATGGGCCTGAGAAAGGCGAAGAAATTCACAAGCTTCGCAATGAAAACAAACATCTGCGGGCTGAGCTGAATGAGCTCCGTAAAGCCGTAGAGGAACTTCGACAGACCAAAGAAGAATAATCAGGCATCAGAACAGTCGACGTTCCAGGCTGCGGTGATTTTTCTACAAAGAGGGGCAACAACGCCCCTCTGTTTTTCTCTTTTCGATGCCGTAATGCTTCGGCGAGTTTTGAGGTTAATGATGTCTCAGTTGCCTCGCTGTGTCTTTTGCCTTCTTTGAAAGGTATGCAGACTTTCGATCGTGAAGGATTGAGACTCATCTCGAAAGAGATAGTGAGAGACCGTCAATGTCTGCTTTCTGAACTCAAGCAGATTCAAGGAATTCCTGCCAGCTTCTTTGCCTCGTCCGCGTCGAGAAGTCGTTGTTCCACAGTGTACGATTCGAACGCTTCTGTCGCGTGGCATAGCCGGATAGAAGTCTGACGATTCACCGATGTAGGCACGATGCAGGTGCCCTCCCAGAATCAGTTCGATGTCGAGCTCTCCGAAGATCTTCATGGCGCGCACAGCACGCTGCACGCGTTTGTCGCGCAGGCAATCCGGAGCCGGAGCGAAGGGATGATGAGCGACTACAATCCGAATCGCATCCGCGGGCGCATTGCGGAACAGATCAACGCACATCTCAAGTTGACGTCGAAAGATCCGGCCATTGCTGATTGCGGTGTGGGGTGATGTCGAATCGACTCCGGCAATGATGGCTTTGCCAACTCTCAATACCGGATTTAGTTCCGGCGAGATGATCTTCTGATAAAGATGATGGGGAGTCAGCATCCGTTCGAAGAAACGGTAGAGCGGAACGTCGTGGTTTCCAGGAATGACCAACCGCGGTACGGAGGGCAGCCGGGACAGGAAATCTTTCGCCGCCTCAAACTGCTCCCGCTTTGCTCGCTGTGTCAGGTCACCGCTCACAATAATCGCGTCAAGAGGCAATTGACCGGCCAGACGCAGAACAGCCTCACCCGCCTCTTCTCGATAAGGTGGTCCAAAGTGCAGATCCGATATCTGCAGCAGGGTCAGTTCCGGCTTCTCCAATTCATCCACAGATTCATAACCTTCGACTAGCGTGGCAGAACGTAGCTCTCTGTCGTTAGGTAGATTTCGGATCCGAAGAACTTCGCCCCCGAAGCCACGTCTTGCTTAAGGATACAATCTGCGAAGTGCGAGTCCTACAATCAATGAGTTCTTTCCCTGGCAGGCACAAAAACTGACTCAGAAATCAGGGAAACAGAAAAGATGCTGCTGACCTCCGGATGTTCGAGGAGGCCTGAAGAGGTCTGTTCTTAATGCCGGCAATGTTTCGGTCAGTCCGCAGCGTTTTCGATGCAGATGAAACAGGGCACTGATCTGGTCCGCTATCGGCCCGGTTCCTCGCATTCGAAGTCCGAACTCACTCTGATTGAGCTTACCTTCCCGAACGGCTCTCAGGCGAGATTCTACTTTGGCGGCATGAGTGGGTTGGTGACGCTTCAGCCAATCCAGAAAAACAGCCTCTACCGTAAGAGGCAGGCGGACCATTATGAAGCTGGCGGATCTCGCTCCTGCCTCAGTAACCGCCTTCAGTACAGAAGGGATTTCGTGATCATTGATCCCCGGGATAATGGGTGCGATCATCGCGTGGACCGGGATACCAGCCACAGACAGACTCGAGATCGCCTCAAGACGACCCGCCGGAGCGGTGCAGGCGGGCTCCAGACGTTTTGTCAGTGACTGGTCAAGGCTGTTAATGCTGATGGCCGCTCGGCACAGGCCCTGCTCCGCAAGTTCGCGAAGCAGATCAATGTCGCGTGTAATCAGGGAATTCTTTGTGATAAAGGAAACAGGCTGACGGGCCTCGCAGGCGACCTCAATGCACTGTCGAGTAATCTGCAGTTTACGTTCGACGGGCTGGTAACAGTCTGTGATTCCGGACAGCATGACCGCCTGGCATTCATATTTTGGTCGAGTCAGCCAGTCGCGAAACAATGAGGCCGCATTTCGCTTCACCAGGATCGTGGTTTCAAAGTCAAGTCCGGCGCTGAGGCCGAGATACTCATGCGATGGGCGAGCGTAACAGTAGCTGCATCCGTGCAAACAACCACGGTACGGATTCAAGCTGTATTGAAACGGGACATCAGGGCTGTCGTTTTCTGAAATGATTGTGCGAGATGTGTCCTCCAAGTACATTGTCCTGGGGCGTTCAAGCTCCGACAGGAATTCGTTGTCGAATTCCATCTGCTCATAATCGGCCTCCACGAGAATCGGTAGAAACCGGTTCGCAGGATTGTCAGCCGCGCCGCGGCCAATGGGAACAACCAACGCGGGCTCCTTGTTCGACCGGAAGTCATGTGATGAAAAGATGCTGACCTCGCATCGTATCGTCACGGGTATGCGAAGCCCGGTCAAGCTAGCCGCTGACTTCGAATTGGCTGAAAAGCTCTCTGTCTTTTGTGGTTTTCGTTAACTCCGTTTACTCATAGAAAACCTCTGCCTCTGACCATTTCGGCAAAAACTTCCGGTCCCGGTTTTTCTGCGGAATCTGTTTTTTCTGGCTGTTCCGAATGTAGCACTCTTTCTGCCTTTGTCGATGAATCGATTAAGTGCGATTTTCAACGATCGGTCTTTCCCGGACCTTTTTGTTCGGGAGGCATGGGCTGCCTGAGGGTTTCCCAGCGAGTCGAGGTTGTCGCAATGCGTCGATCGACGGCGACTGACATTAATGAAAAGGTCTCAAAGAGATGCGAAAGTACTCATCATTGAACAAAGCCGCCAGCATCGCGGTATGCTTTGGGATCCTGCTCTCCAATACGGCTATTGCTTTCGATGACAGCCGTACTGGCGAATCTGCTTCTGACCGCGGTGCTGCTATGCAGCGAGCGCAGATTGCCCGCGATGTTGAATTGCAGGCTGATGGTGCGTTGCGTGGCAAAGTGTTTACGTCGGACCAGAGACCCGTCGAGAACGCTCAGATTGAACTGAAGTTCGAGGGGACTACGATCGCTCGTACGACGACTGGTATCGAAGGAGATTTTCTGATCACTGGAGTTCGGGGCGGAGCGCACGAAATTTCCGTGGGGTCTATGAATTCTCCTGTGCGACTGTGGAAAAATGGAACCGCTCCGTCCGGTGCCGTGGATGGCTTTGTAGTCGCAGCCAGCGAGGAAATCGTTCGAGGTCAGGCCTACGAACACTATTATGATCCCTACTACGATAACTATAACCAGCCAAGTTCTGGCTTTGGTCTGATGGACGTCGTGGCATTGACCGTCATCGGTGCTGCTGCGACCGGGGTGGCCATCGCAATTCACGAACATAACGAAGACCCACCGGCGCAGGTTGCATCTCCGTAATCAAAGTCTCGAAAAGCGAGTGTTTAAAAACGGCAAGACGCCAACCATTCCTGGTTGGCGTCTTTTCGTTTTACTGGTTTCGATGAAGTGACAGGTTGGCGCTAGAGAGCGCCTTCACCAGTGATGACGACTCGGACTGTTCGAAACAGGATCTTAATGTCGTTCCACACACTGCAGTTTTGCAGATAGAGCAGGTCGTATGACACCTTGCGGCGAAACCCTTCCAGCTCGTTGTCGTATCCGTTGACCACTTGAGCAATGCCAGTCAATCCGGGCTTCAGCCCCAGACGGTCAATGAAGTTTGGAATCTGTTCCTGAAGCTTCATCATGAACTCGGGACGCTCGGGACGGGGCCCAATCAACGACATGTCCCCCTTCAGGATATTCCAGAGTTGAGGTAGCTCATCAATTCGCGTTCGGCGAAGAAATCGACCAATTGATGTGATTCTTGCGTCACCTTGTTTAGCAAACTGAGCCCCGTTGCGTTCGGCGTCGGTTCGCATCGTACGAAATTTGTAGATCGTGAACGGGCGACCATAGTTGCTCAATTCGCGGCGATCACGTCCCGGCTTGCGGCGGTCAGAATGATCCGCACCCAGACTTTGTGCCTGTTCACGACGATCCTTTTTCTTCTTTGTGCGCAGGTTCAAGCCGACGCGTGTCTGCGAATAGATTACAGGTCCCGGTGATGTCAGTTTGACAAGAATGGCCGCCATCAGCAGAAGTGGCGAAGTCAGAATGACCAGGATCAGCGCGCAGGCGACATCGAATGCACGCTTCATAAATCGGTGAGTCAGCGACAGGCATCTCACGTTTTCCCGAGGTGATGCCAGTGGGATTCTGGTCAGCCACTCCGTACCTGGAAGGTCGACCGTGTGCTGTGCCAAAAGGCTTGAGAAGTTTTGAGTCTGCTCAGCCGCCGCGTCGGCGACAGGGCGGACTTCTCTTGGGCGTTCCAAAACGGACGTTGTCTGCATTGAAGCCGTTTTCCGAAGATATCTTGAATGAAAACGAGGTTTACGCATCGCTGCGCACACCCTGAATGTTTTCAAACTTAGGTCTCAATGACGGTTTCCTTGTCTGTCTTTCAAGGGAAATTGGTTTAATCCCGGGAACCCGATTCATCCGTCCTGTCTATGCAACAATGTTGCCGCACCGAAACGGGGGAAGTCCTCAAGAGCCGGATCCTGTTGCAGAAAATCAACACCTGGCAGACTGTTGGCAGACCTGTTCTGGCCCGGATATTCAGACAGTTCAGAGGAACCCTTACAACCGCATTACCGTCTATCCGATGGCGTCAGGGACGCTATGCACCTCGCGCAGGGCTGACAACCTATGGTCAGTCCGGACCCCGTTCGACAGTCCTGGCTTATGATTATCGATCAGCTTTTCAATGCCGCAAAAGCCGCCTGGGCCGCAAGGATTGTTTGATCAATATCTGCTGGTGTATGCACTGCAGAAACAAACATGGCTTCAAACTGGCTGCAGGGGAGATAGACGCCTCGATTCAGCAAGCCATGAAACCATTTTGAAAACAAAGCGGTATCTGATGACGTTGCTGACGACAGATCACTGACTCCATTCGAGGTGAGAAACACTGTGAGCATACTGCCGACGCGATTGATCGTGACGGGAATTCCATGTTCTGCCGCCGCCGCTTGAAAACCCTCAGCCAACGTGGCACTTGTTGTCTCAAGCCTCGGGTACGGATTTTCATCGCGAATCAGATTCAGCATCGCGATTCCGGCGGCCATCGCCACAGGATTGCCGGAGAGCGTGCCAGCCTGGTAGACCTTTCCGACTGGTGAAACGCAATTCATAATCTCTGCGCGACCGCCGTAGGCACCAACCGGCATGCCTGCACCGATGATTTTTCCAAGGGTCGTCATGTCCGGCATGATGCCGAATAATTGTTGTGCCCCTCCTGCGGCGACTCGAAAGCCCGTCATGACTTCGTCGAAAATCAACACCGTCCCGTGTTGCGAACACAACGACCGCAACAACGATAGAAACTCGGGTGTTGGAATCACGCAGCCCATGTTGCCGACAACCGGCTCGAGAATGATGGCTGCCAGTTGATCCCCATTCTTCTGAAACGCGGCCTTCAGACTTTCGCAATCGTTGTAAGGTAAAACCAGTGTGTCGGCCGTCGCCCCGGCAGGGACACCGGGGCTTGATGGACAACCCAAAGTCAGAGCCGCACTACCTGCAGCCACCAACAAACTATCAACATGGCCGTGATAGCAGCCGGCAAACTTCACGATCCCATTACGCCCCGTGAATCCTCGGGCCACACGAATTGCTGACATTGTCGCTTCGGTGCCCGAATTCACCATTCGCACCATCTCGATCGACGGCACCATTTCAATGACAAGCTGAGCCAGCTCCGCTTCTGCCTCCGTCGGCGCGCCGAAACTGGTGCCGATTGTCAATGCGTGTTCAATCGCCTGAAGAATCTTCGGATGACGGTGACCAAACAGGTGCGGGCCCCACGAACCGATGTAGTCGATGAAGCGATTGCCATCCACATCATACAGATACGCGCCATCGCCTCGCTTCATAAACGGTGGTGTGCCGCCAACTCCGCCAAAGGCTCGAGCAGGACTGTTGACTCCGCCGGGAATCAGCTTGGCGGCATGCTTGAAAAGCGATTCGCTGCGAGTGCGTTTGGATGTGTCGGTAATCATATTTTGTTTCGGTTTCATTCGATCTTGCGTGGTCGTTTGTGGCGAGCGGCAGGGCATCAGCCCTCCGTGTGAATGGTCCGCCGAAGACACTGAGGGCTAACACCCAGCCGCTCGCCTTCGGAATTGTCGGGATGCCTTAATTTGCGGCGCTAAGGATTTCCATGTTTGGCCTTGCAGCCTTCAACGCGTTAATTGTCTCTTCTGATGGATTGGAAGCCGTCAGGTCCAGCCACTTCAATGCTGGAAGTTGTCCCAGTTGCACGATGCCAGCATCGCCCATCTGAGATCCTGCCACACTCAGCCGCTCAAGCTTCTGCATCTTCAGTATGACTGCGGCTGATTCATCGGTGATTCGAGTTGCCGAGACATTCAGATCGACAAGATTTGTCAGAGTGGCAAGAGCTGCAAAACTCTCGTCCCTGACCTTCTTGATTTCTCGCAGTTCAAGAAATGTCAGACCAGTCAGCTTGCCAAGTTTCGCGATGCCATCTCCGGAAACCAAACGGCATTCACTGATGTCGAGATACGTGAGTTTGGGAAGATTGCTGACAACTTCGAGGCCTTCGTCATCAAGTGAAGTTTCTCGCAGCTCCAGTCGAGTCAACTCAGTAAGTCCCGCCAGGTGCTTTACGCCGGCTCCGGTCACGTCGGCCAGTCGACAGCCAAAGCGCTTTAGCGTTTTGAGTTTCGCGACCTCCGCCATACCAACATCCGTCAGACGAGACGCCTCCATCTGGAGTGATTCGAGCGTACCGATACTCCCGATGGCTGGCATGGCCAAATCCGTTACGGCGGTGTAATTCAGATTCAGGGATTTCAAAGGCAGCCCTCGCAGGTGTTCAATTCCGGCATCGGTGACTTTGGATTTTTCCAACTGTACATCCACGAGCGATTTGATCCCCGCCAGATGAGCAACTCCGGCATCCGTTACGTTGCTGTTTCGTAAATCGATCGCGCGAAGCTTTGTCAGACTTTTGACATTTTCCAGGCCAGCATCGGTAAAGCCCGCTCGACGCAGCACCAGGGCTTCGATATTTGTCAGGCCCCCGATAACTTTCAGAGTCCCGTCGCCGATGGCAGAGCAGTCCGTCAGGTCGAGCCGTTTGAGTAACTTCAAATTGGCCAGCGATTGCATCCCGGCGTCATTCATCCCTGGCCCTCCAAAGCGGGCCACGGTGATATTCGGAACACCTGCCAGATGTTTCATGGATTCAGCAAAATCCGTGTCGGCCGAGACGGCAATTTCTGTCACCAGGCCGTCGGCATTCTTTTTCAGGCTGCAACCCGCTTTCTCCAGAGCAGCGACGGATGCCGCGTCATCGGGAGTTACGGCAGATTGTTTCGCATCCTGTTCCTTTGTTGACGGGCCAGCAGATTGTTCACAACCCGTTGAGAACAATATCAGGACCACAATACTGAGCAGACCACATCGACCGGCTAACAAATTCATCACCAGGACAGCCCTTCCGAACAGAATAAGACAACGAGATCCAGCAGAGTATTGCGATTCCCTGCCTTTCGCAATGGTGACGAAGTTTGTCTCGTTTCCACGGCTGATCCTATGTGGCTGCTATGCAGACGGCGACAGACTATTCCGTGTGCGGTCACGAAGAATCAATTCTCCGCACAAATCCGGTCTCCGCACAAATTCGGCACCACTCAGGCCGTTTCTCATTTGGTGCGGAGAATTATGCTGACCTGGAGTTTGCGAGTTCACTGGATTCCGAACTTGGCTCAACAGGCGTGAGAAAGCAGGGAAGTAAGATCTTTCAGAGAGTCAGAGTCGGGCTAATCATTCCCTCATACTGCGGCGGAGGAGATCATCGTTTTCATCATCGCTTGGCACGGCCAGCGGGAATGGTCAGCAGTTTTGGTTCCGAATCGCCTTCCGGGATCGGCTCACTGATAAAGGTTTCGCCAACAATCTCGTCCCAGTCGCAGCTTAGCAGCAGATCAAAGCCTGGGTTCTGTTCTTTCACCTGACAGGAACACGGCCCCACAATGAACGAGGATGCTTTGCGAATCGTGTCGGCCGATATTCCCTGACCGACTACTGCATAGAGCACTCGACCTCGCCCAAAGACCGGGAAGGCCATCGGCTCATCAAAGCCACGCAGATCAGATTCGCTGTTCAGCAAACAATCGATCAGGAATTGTTCCTGCGAATCGTCTTTACTGACGGAGACCACAGAGAACTGAATCTGCAAGCGAATCTTTGCGCCGTCAAGTAATTCAGGAGTCATCTCCATTTCCTCCGGTGACGGCAGCTTCAGCCACTCTGTGTCTTTTTCAAGCTGCTCCTGCAGTCGCGTTAACGCCGCCTGATCTTTGGCTGCGTCTCCTGACTCCAGAAAAATCCAAACTGCCGAATGCCCTTCGGACAATTTTTGGATAATCTCTTTTCTGGCCGGAGAATCCGCAACCTGTGCCACGCTCTGTGCAGACAGAGGGAAAGAGCAGGCCACTTGCTCTGCATTGATCGACGACCGTTCCGGATAAAGTGCGACCATCAGCTGACCGGAACCCTTCTCTCGATCTTTCCAGAGTTGCTTCACAAAAGCGTCTTTGGTCGTCGAAACATCATGCACCTTGATCGTCGCTTGAGCCGGACGTTCCGACGTATCTTCCAGCGTCTTCAAAGCTGCCTGCTGTTCCGCATTCAACGGTGCGTCGGAGAGCACCAGAATTCGATACTGGTCCGGGCTCCAGCGTTCCAGTGCATAGCGGAACACGGGCACCTGACAGGCCATCAAAGAGCTGGCAATCGTCAGGACAGTCAGGCCTGCCAAAATCCGTCGACAGCAAAGTCGTCGGGAATACACTCGTCTGGCACCGGATTTCATGACGAAGCCAACTTTCCTGTCTGATGCGATGGTTGATAGCGGGTTGAGTTGGAGAAGCGAAAAGTTCCCTCGAGAGTGAGCCTTATCTCTGCTGTGATTCCGAATCGATCCAGTCAGGTTACTCATCACGATGTTCGTGAAAAATTACTTCGATCGCCGCAATTGTTGGCTGCGGCTTGTCGCTCGACCATTTTACATCCACAGCCAGATTCTTTTCCACTCTGACGGTTGAATAGAGCTTCTCAACGACAGCCTGCTTCTGGCCACTGTTGCTGCCAGGGGGCCGGAGTCCCCCCTGTACGCTCCTTGCCCTGAAAACGCACCTTCACACAATCAAGGTCCATTTGGCTGATATCAGTGAAGAACATTCTGACATCATAACTGGCTGGTTTATCTTCCTGCCCCAGCAGTGGAATCTCTAAGCGTTCAAGCCCGCGCACCCCTGAGGCGAACAGCCATGATGCCTCGTCACTTTCCACCTGAACAGCGTTCGGATCATGTGAATGCAATACACACGCAACCCGGCTCGGCTCAACTCCACCGTATCCTCTGCGCAAGTCAGCGGCGACTGTATCGTAACATGGCCATGTTTTCCGTCGTCGCAGCAGATCGTTCACGAAAAGTTAAGACATCAGATAGACGCTTTACGCGATCTGAACAGATCTCCTGCCACAATTCATTTATAGGGTGACTCTTCGCGTCAATACATGCGGTGGGATTCTCGCCATCGCCTGAGACACGCGGTTGCGTACTGGTTGCGGGTGGGTTACAAACGAAGTTGCGAATTGATTCATTGTCGCAGCAGGTTGGAATTCGGCGTTCGTTTTCCGCTGATCACTGGCTTCGATCCCATCGAACACTTCGAATCTTGAATGAGGGTTTGAGCATGTCAAAGACCGTTGTTTCGATGCTTGCTTCGCTGCTGGCCCTCGGAGGTATGACGTGGGCGTTGATGAACAATGATGTTCGACGAACTTCCACTCTGCCTGATGATTCGCAGCCAGGTTCTGCTGCATCGCAGGGGGATTCAACGGGCGCTGAGATTTCACTCTTTTGTGCAGCCAGTAACCAGGCGGTGATGGAAGAGATCCGTCGCCAATACGAAGCAGAGACGGGCCGGCGAGTCGTCATTCAATACGGGTCTTCGCAATCCCTGCTGTCTCAGATTGAAGTCAGCGGAACCGGCGATTTGTACCTTCCGGCAGACGATAGTTTTCTGAAGATGGGGCGAGAGAAAAAGCTGATTGTGGAAACGATTGAGATCGCCACGATGAATTGCGGGATCGTTGTTCCCAAAGGCAACCCGAAAGGCATCGATCAATTGTCGGACCTCTTTGCGACCGATGTGCGACTGGTTCAGGCCAATCCTGATGCCGCGGCCATCGGGAAACTCACGAGACAAATCACAACCGTGAGCGGCCTCTGGGATCAGCTCGATAAAGCGACTACCGCTTATCGTACGACAGTCACGGATGTGGCGAACGACGTGCTTGTCGGTGCTGCGGATGCAGGGATCGTTTACGACGCGGTCCTGCATACGTATCCCGATTTGCAGTTTGTTAGCGTCCCGGAACTGGCCGAAGGAGTTTCCCGGGTTTCCGTCGGCGTGATTGCCACTTCTCCTCAGCCCTCCGCCGCTTTGCATTTTGCTCGCTATGTGTCGGCTCGTGATCGTGGCCTGAAGTATTATGAGTCGCATGGTTTTAAAACTGCAGGCGGAGACGAATGGAACGAAGAGCCAGAGCTGACAATCTATGCCGGCTCCATGTTGCGACCTGCCATCGAAGACACCATCATTAAGTTTGAAGAACGAGAAGGCGTGCGAGTGTCTCGTGCCTACAACGGCTGCGGCATTCTGGTAGCTCAAATGAAGAGCGGTCAACATCCGGACGCTTACTTCGCCTGTGATCTGGAGTTTATGAATCAGGTCAAAGAATTGTTTCCCGAGCCTGTTTCTGTGTCACAAAATGAGCTTGTGATTTTGGTCGAAAAAGGCAACCCAAAGAAAATCAGTTCGCTGCGAGATCTGACGAAAGAAGGTTTGCGTGTTGGCATCGGTCATGAAAAACAATGTGCCATGGGCTGGATTACTCAGAACACGTTCAAGGAAAGCGGACTTCAGACGGAACTGATGGCCAACGTGACCGTGCAGACTCCCACCGGCGACATGCTGGTCAATCAGTTACGTACCGGATCATTGGACGCCGCCGTCGCCTACCTGAGCAACGCGGCCGGCGCTGCTGAGTTTCTGGATGCGGTTCAGATTCGAGGCATTCCGTGTTCGACTGCGACTCAACCATGGGCCGTGGCGAAAGAATCTCGATTTCCTAAACTGGCCGGTCGCTTGTTTGATCACCTGTCTTCCACAGAAAGTCAGGAGATTTTCGCGGCGGAGGGTTTTCAGTGGAAGTTTGGGAAGTAGATGTAGGCCGGACCGAGCGACAGCGAGTTCCGGCAGCAGATGAGTAAGCCGGAACTCACGTTGTTCGGTCCGGCCTACGAAGCTCGTTCATAAGTTTTTCCAAAGGCCCCCACTCTGAAACGTAACCGGACCAGACAATTCAGCGACGTTGTGTTCTTTCTGACCATGGGAGGACTCTCCGCGTGCTTCATCTTGCTGATCGTACTTCTGCTCGTGGCCGACCTGATGTTCACGTCGCCGCAGGAGTTCGCCAGCGCGCTGCGCAAACCGGAGATTCAGGCGGCTTTTCGACTGACGATTCTGACCTGCACCATTGCCGCTGTGTTGTCGCTGTGGGTCGCCACACCGCTCGGATATCTGCTGTCACGTTTTCAATTTCCCGGCCGACGGATCGTGGACACCATCGTGGACATTCCCATCGTACTGCCGCCGCTGGTGCTGGGCTTGAGCCTTCTCATTCTGTTTCATCAACCGTTTCCGTTTAGCCAGTGGCTTTTTCCTGACAACGAATGGACGCTGGAAACGTGGCTTCGAGAAGACGTTGGCTTTCCAATCACGTATCGCTGGCCAGCAGTGATTCTCGCTCAGTTTGCTGTGTCGTGTGCGTTCGCGGTTCGCACCATGCGAGTCACCTTTGATCAAATCAATCCGCGTGCCGAAGATGTGGCGAGAACTCTTGGGTGCACTCGTTCTCAGGCCTTTATGAAGGTCGCATTGCCACAGGCCTGGCGAGGCATGATCACGGCCGGAACCATCGCGTGGGCCAGAGCACTTGGAGAGTTCGGGCCGATTCTGGTCTTTGCCGGAGCGACTCGCTTTCGCACGGAAGTTCTTTCGACAACCGTGTTCCTGGAACTCAGCGTGGGACAACTTGATGCTGCTGTTGCAGTATCCTTGTTGATGGTTGCCATGGCGATTGTTGTCCTGCTGATTCTGCGATGGATCGGAGCTGGTTTGACATCATGATCGAACTTTCTTCCGTCACGATTCGGATCGGTGACTTTCAGCTTAAAGATCTTTCTTTTCGAATTGACGCTGGTCAATACGCTGTGGTGATGGGCAAAACCGGGATCGGCAAAACGACGATTCTGGAAGCCATTTGCGGGCTACGTACAGTTCACTCCGGCCGTATTCTGATCAACGGCGTCGATGTGACTCGCTGGACTCCCGCCGATCGCAATGTGGGCTACATGCCTCAGGATCTGGCCTTGTTTCCTTCGATGACTGTTCGCGAACATATTGAGTTTGCGATGAAGGTCAGGAGCCGACCGGCAAAAGAGATGGCCGAACGAGTGACGGAACTGGCAAGTCTGCTGGAGATTACTCCTCTGCTTGATAGACGCATCAAAGGGCTCAGCGGCGGTGAGTCGCAACGCGTCGCGCTGGGGCGAGCGTTATCATTTCGTCCCAGCGTCTTATTGTTGGATGAACCCTTGAGTGCCCTTGATGAAGAAACTCGTATGACGGCTCAGGGACTGCTCAAGAATCTGAACAAAGTGACTGGAGTCACCATCCTGCACGTGACACACAATCAGGAAGAAGCGGATGCTCTGGGAGATTGCTGCATTCGACTGATCAAAGAAAAATCAACGGGCAACGTGATCATGCAAAAGGCTGGCGATTAAAGAATCATGACGAACCAGAATCAAATCCTGCTCGAACTCACCGGTCCCCTTGAACGCGCCGCAGGCTGTTCGCAGGTTGCGATCCCGTATGATTCCTCTCAAACACTGGGAGCCGTGTTCGCGTGGCTGCTGAATCGGTATCCTGCCACGAAAAGTGTGCTGGGCGAGTTCAGTCGCTATACGGCCACCGAAGGCGATCTCCCGCCGGGGCTGCTGGTGATCTGCGATTCTGTCACGTTGAAAGCTCGTCTGGAGACCGTTGTCAAAGCTGGCGATCGGCTGACACTGATGCCCATGATCAGCGGTGGATAAGCAATGCAAAACGAATCCTCGAAACAATCTCTCGAACGGCTGCCGCAGAACATGAATTCCGTGCTGTTGACCGATGAAGAGCGCGAAACCTATGCATGGCAAATGGATGTTCGTGACTTCGGTGAAACAGGACAGCAGAAGCTCAAAAGAGCCAGCGTGCTCATCAGCCGCATCGGCGGACTGGGTTCAGTCGTCGCCTACGAACTGGCCGCCGCTGGCATCGGAAAACTGATCCTTGCTCATGCCGGGAATGTGCAGCCGTCGGATCTGAATCGGCAGTTATTGATGACACATGATGGAATCGGGAAACCACGCATTGATTCGGCCGTGCGGCGTTTGAAAGAACTGAATCCGCGTCTTGAGATTGTCAGTATCGCCGAGAACATCTCGGCAGACAACGCGGATCGCATCGTCGCAATGGCTGACTGCATCGTCGATGCTGCACCAATGTTTCAGGAACGTCTGGCGATGAATGACGCGGCCGAGAAACAAGGCAAGCCAGTGATTGAAGCGGCCATGTACGAGCTTGAAGCGTCGCTCACCGTGATTCATCCTCCGCGAACACAACGCTTTCGGGATCTCGTTCCGGATGTTCCTCAAGGCTGGCAGCGACGCTTTCCTGTCTTCGGAGCTGTCAGCGGCACGGTAGGATGCATGGCGGCGATGGAAGTGATCAAACTGGTCGCGGAGTTCGGTGACCCGTTGCTGAATCGCATGGTTCGTATCGATCTGAGGTCAATGCGATTTGATACGATTAGATTGTTGTAGAGTGGTTCTCTGATCTTCGGAATGGACGTTTCTATGAAAATCAATGCCGATCACTCAACGACGAATCTGCTGACGCGTTTCAGCCTTATCGCAGGCTTGGTCGTCACCTGCGCAATGTCGCTCGACGCGAGCGCCGGTGACTGGCCGATGTGGCGATACGACGCGGGACGCACGGCCGCTTCGCCCGAAATACTGCCGGATAATCTTCAACTGCTGTGGACGCGGGAGGGAACTCCGCGAGTTCAGGCGTGGAATGATCCGCTCAATCTGGATCTCATGGCCTACGATCGACTCTTCGAACCCATCGTGATGAATGGGCGGATGTTTGTCGGTCACAGCGATAGTGACAAACTCTCCGCGATCGATGTCAACACCGGAAAAGAACTGTGGACCGTTTACGCCGACTCGCCGGTGCGATTGCCGCCCGTAGGCTGGAATGGCGCCGTGTATTTCACAAGCGACGATGGCCGTTTGTACTGCGTTGATGCCGAAACCGGAGCGATTCGCTGGCAGTTCGCCGGAGCCCCTGCACCGCGAAAGGTCGTTGGCAACCTGCGATTGATCTCCGCCTGGCCAGCGCGAGGTGGCGTCGTTGTGCGCGATGGCAAGGTGTATTTTGCATCGAGCATCTGGCCGTTCATGGGCGTATTCATTTACTCCCTCGATGCCGAAACCGGCACGGTCGAATGGATTAACGATTCCGCTGGCTCAACGTATATCAAACAGCCGCATAGTGCTCCGTCGTTTGCCGGAGTTGGTCCGCAAGGCGCACTGGTGGCGACGAAAGATGATCTGATTGTACCTGGCGGTCGATCGGTTCCGGCGGTGTTCAATCGCAAGACCGGCGAGCTGCGTTACTTTGAACTGAACGCGGGCGGCAAGAGTTCCGGCGGTTCGTTTGTCGCCGCCGATGATTCTGTGTTCTATGTCCATACGCGAATGAAAGGGGTTCGCGAATTCAATCTTCCGAAAGGTGACAAGACCGCCTTCCAGCCCAATGAACCTGTTCTGAACGGCAATATGGTGTACTCGGCCGAAACCACCAAAGAAGGTTCGCCCATCATTCGAGCTTACAACGCGGAACGCGCGCTCGTATGGGAAGTCGCAGCCGACGGAAGAGGCGATCTGATTCTTGCCGGCGATAAACTCTACGCCGCTGGTCCTGACGGCTTGAGCGCGGTGAAGTTGCCTTCCGCTGATACCGAAAACAAACCCGCCGTTGTCTGGTCGACGAAGACAGACGGGCAGATTGAACGACTGCTGGCGGCGAACGAGAAACTTTTCGCCGTGACTCTGGATGGGCACATTCTGGCCTTTGGAAAATCATCTTCGGCAACGCCAACCGACACTGCCTCGCGTGTTGCTATCGTTCCGGAACCTCTGCAGATTGCCGACGAGCAATCGCGACTCGCCAGGCAGTTGCTGGCCGCCGGCGATGCGCAGGGATTCTCGCTGTGGTTCGGTGCAGCCGACGAGAAGGTAATCGATGCGATCGCCGCACAATCTCCGTTCGTACAACTGGCAGTCGTCGATCTGGATGCCGAACGAGTCGCCTCGCTGCGTCGTCGTTTGGACGCGGCTGGATTGCTGGGCCGCGTGACTGCTCATCAGGGATCCGTGGTCAGTTTTGATGCGTCGCCCTATCTGTCACATATGATCTTCGTGGGATCTCATCTCGCCCCGACACTCGCTGCCGATCCTGCCTTACTGGCCAAAGCTTACGAATCAGTGCGGCCCTATGGCGGAGTCTTGCAGTTCCTCGCGACCGGCGCCGACCGTGAAAAGCTTGCTGACCAGATCACCGCTGTTGGTCTGGAAAAGGCTGAGGTTGCGATCACGGATCACTCGGTCGTGGTTCGTCGCGTTGGAGCATTGCCAGGATCTGCAGACTGGACGCATCTGCACGGCGATATCGGGAACACTCGCAAGTCGAACGATTCACGAGTCAAGTTGCCGCTCGGAGTGCTGTGGTTCGGAGGCAGCAGCAACATGGATGTTCTGCCGCGACACGGACATGGACCGCCGCAACAAGTCGTCGACGGTCGTCTGTTCATTCAGGGCATCAATAAATTGAGTGCTCGCGATGTTTACACCGGCCGGGTGCTCTGGATGCGCGATTTTAAAGATCTCGGCACTTACGACGTTTACTACGATGAAACTTACAAAGACACTCCGCTGGATCCTGCTTACAACCAGGTTCACATCCCGGGTGCGAATGCACGTGGGACCAATTATGTGGTCACGTCCGATCGCATTTACATTCTGGAAGGTGCCGCGTGCCTCGTGCTCGATCCGGCCACTGGCGAAACGCTGCAAACCATTGAGCTGCCTCAGGAAGATCCTCAGAACCCGCAGGAATGGAGCTACATCGGCGTCTACGAAGATGTGCTGATCGGAGGGCTTGGGTTCGCCAGGTATCGTGATCGGCTGAACCTGTCGTTCGAAGAGGAAGACCAGAAAGCCAGGGGCAACAAAGCGGGCTTTGGGTCGAAGAGCTTTGATCGAGCTGGCAGCCTGGCCCTTGTGGGATTCGATCGCATCAGCGGCAAACAGCTCTGGAAAGTGGATGCTCGTCATAGTTTCTGGAATAACGCGATCGTGGCCGGACGCGGCAAGATTTATTGCCTTGATCGCAACCCGCGAATCGTCGAAGAGAAGCTGGCTCGCCGCGGTATCCCCGCGCCGACCACGTATCGTTTGCTCGCTTTGGATGCTCACACCGGTGAGACCAAATGGCAGGTTGAAAACGGTATCTTTGGAACCTGGCTGGGTTATTCGGAACAACGGGACCTGCTGCTTCAGGCCGGCGCGGCGGCGAGCGATCGACTGGTGGGAGAAACCGACAGAGGTATGACGGTGTATCAAGGCTTGGACGGTTCCGAGGTCTGGTCGAAGCCTGATTTGAAGTATTCCGGCCCCTGCATTTTGCACAACGACCTGATCATTACGAATGCAAACTCTTACAACGAATCGGCCGGTGCATTTTATCTGAGCAACGGGGAACCTCAGATGATCACAAATCCGCTGACCGGCGAGAAATCCCCGTGGAAGATTTCGCGGGCATATGGATGCAACACCATTCTGGCCAGCGAAAACATGCTGACGTTTCGATCGGGAGCCGCCGGCTTTTACGACCTGAAAACGCATGGGGGGACCGGCAACTTTGGTGGCTTCAAGTCCGGCTGCACCGGCAACTTGATCGCAGCCGGAGGAGTGCTGAATGCTCCGGACTACACTCGGACCTGCAGTTGTTCGTATCAGAATCAGACGTCGCTGGCGCTGGTTCATATGCCGGACATCGAAACGTGGACCGTGAATTCGCTCAGCAGCATCGACGGCAAAAAGCATCCGATTCAAACGCTCGGTATCAACTTCGGCGCGCCGGGGCAGTATCGAGATGCGAACGGAACGCTGTGGGTGGAGTGGCCGAATTCGGCGAATGAGGTTTCTCCGTTGACGATCGCTGTGAATGAGCAAACTCGATTCTTCAAGCGTCACTCCTCTGCGATCTCCGGAACAGAGACACCGTGGATTTTCGCTTCCGGTCTGGAAGGCGCTGCGGACTTGCAGATTGGAATGACTCTGGAAGGCAAGACCAAGGTCTCCGAAACGGACCCGGCAAAAGCGGACTCAGTCCCGGCACCGGAACCGACGAAGATTATTGCTGAGCCAAGACCTTATTCGATCCGACTGTTCTTCGGAGCCCCGATGGGCGGTCCCGTTTCGGGAGAACGCCTCTTCGATGTTGTGTTGGATGACGTGACTGTGCTGGCAGATGTTTCCATCGCGGACGGTCAAACGCTGGTACGCGAATTGCCCGTGGTCAACATCGGTGAATCATTCCGCCTGCAGTTGGTTCCCAAAGTCGGTGTGCCTGTTCTCTCGGGGATTGAGCTTAGCCGCGTTGTGAAAGAGTAAAGATCGCTTTTCCTCGTAGGTTGATCTGCCGAGCCCTGTGTTTTCGCATCCTGAACGCGTCTGGTGATTCGTCCGAAACCAAATGAGAAAACTCCGCAACAGGGACAAGGCTTTTGAAGGTCTCCGAAGGTCATTGGTCAGGGCATCTCTGCCGATTCTGGTTCAGAGGGCAGGCCGGGGCCGGAATCCGGGTTAGTGAGCTTTTGCTGTCCAATCATCAGCACAATGATCGTTACAAAGGCCCCGATGAAGCTCGCCGCATGGATCCAGGCGAGCGCGAGGGTAGCCCCGATTCCAGGCGCGTGGCTGTTGAGTGATTCGAAGATCCCGAGTGTGGTTTGGGCTTTTAGCTTTGGGGTTAATACCTGAGGTGGGAAGGTTCTGTTGACTTCATCCAGAATCCGAATGGCCAGTTCTTTCGGGATGTCGTCCGTTTCAGAGTCGCAACGGACGCCTTCCTTACGCAAGGCATGGACGATTCTGCCAGAGCGTAGTGCCGTCGGAATTCCGATGGCCGTCAGAAAGCCAGGAAATCCAAAGAACCAGTCGCCAAACATCACAGCCAGTGCGACTGCGATGCATGCGGTCAGAACTCGGAAGCCCACATCGAACGCATAATGCCTGGCAAAGAAGAGTTCCTGGACAACTCGTCCGCCATCAAGTGGCAGCAGCGGCAAAAGATTCATGCCGTTCAGAATCAGGCACAGCACGGCCGCATCGATCATCCATGTGATCTTCAGAGCGATGCCTGCGATTCCCAGGGCTGTCCCCAAAAGAATTCCCGGTACGGGACCAGCCAAAGAAACGACGGCTTTTTTCCAGCCAGAAATGTTGTAACTCCGGCCAGTGACTGCGGCACCGAAGAAAGGAATGAAGAACATCTTCAAATTGCGATAGCCGCTCAGCTTCATGGCGACGAAGTGTCCAAATTCATGAAGGAGCATCAGCAGGATCAGGGTCGTTGCGTGTTCCAATGACCATGAAGCAGACCCAGTCCCGACAAAGAGTGCCATTGATACGACCAGCATCATCACGACACCGCTCCATGACGACGTCTGATTCTGAAGATTGTGCATCTCCTGCAATTCAGCGGCGCATCGATCAGAATCTTGCGGCGGCGTTTGAGTGTCCATTCAAGTTTGTCTCGAGTGTTGTCGAAGAGTTGCCACCGGCCGAAAACTGCAATCCGCCGGTTGTAATGGAGTTGGTGTGCATTCCCGGGTGTTCACCAAGGTGACTTCTTTGATGCAAATTCGGAAGGTATTGAAAGTCGGCCGAATCGTTGCTGTTTCCCCCGTTGTTGCTATCGTAATTGATTCTAATCGGGTGACTGGCCCGATTTTTTGTCCGGTGGAAGGCATTGATTGCCGCAGCAGTTAGTGTTTCCAACGGAACCCTCCGTTTTTGTCCCACTGACTTCCCGAGGTACGCTCATGACAAGAAAGACATCACGTCGCAGTTTTCTCGGCAGTTCTGCCGCATTGGGAACTGCGTTCTGGGTTGCTCCGCAGACTTTTGGCCGGCCGACGCGATCGGCTCTTGAAGGTCTGACCGCCGCCTGTATTGGAGTCGGTGGTAAAGGTGACAGCGACAGCAGTCACATCGCCGATCAGGATGTGGAAATCGTTGGCATCTGTGATGTCGATAAGCGTACTCTGGCCAAGAAGGCGAAAGAGTTTACCAAGGCCGAACAGTTCACCGACTTCCGTGAGATGCTGGACAAGCTCGGTGATAAAGTTGACATCGTGAGTGTCAGCACCCCGGACCATACTCATGCTGCAGCCGCGATCAAGGCAATGAAGGCCAAGAAGCATGTCTATGTTCAGAAGCCTCTGACGTGGTCCATCCGCGAAGCTCGTATCATGCGAGAAGTTGCTGCGGAAACGGGTGTGGTGACTCAGATGGGTAATCAGGGCACCGCTGAAGACGGACTGCGTGAAGCGGTCGAAGTGATTCGCTCGGGTGCAATCGGATCCGTTTCTGAACTGCACGTCTGGACAAACCGTCCGGTGTGGCCTCAGGGAATTGGTCGCCCCGCCGGCGAAGACAAAGTGCCTGATTATCTCGACTGGGACTCGTGGATCGGTCCTGCCCCGATGCGTCCGTACAAAGAAGGCGTATACCACTCCTTCAACTGGCGTGGCTGGGTCGACTTCGGAACGGGCGCTTTGGGAGATATGGCCTGCCATACCACGAACATGCCTGTGATGGCTCTGGAGCTGTGGGACCCGATTGCTGTCACAGCAGTCAAGAATCCAGGCATTGTTGAAGGCGAAACCTTCCCTGGCGCAACGACTCTGATGTTCGAATTCCCTGAACGCAACGGTCTGGCTGCGACCAAGTTCTACTGGTATGACGGTGGCAGCCTGCCATCAGACGACCTGATTGCTCAACTGCCGGAAGGTTTCCGTAAGCGTATTGCTGAACAGAAAAAAGGCGGTGGCAAGACCAGTGCGGCTTTGGTTGTGGGAAGCAAGGGCATGCTGTTGTCAGAGAATGACTACGGCGCAGCCTACACGCTGCTGCCAGATGCGGACTTCAAGGGCTTCAAGAAGCCAGATCAGTCCGTTCCTCGTATTCCTTTCAAGGGCAGTAACGACGAGCGAAACAAGTGGGAGTTCGTTGAATCCTGCCGCGGCAACTATAAGCCAGGCACGATGTCCAATTTCGGCTACGCTGGTCGTCTGACCGAGACAATTCTTGTTGGCAACCTCGCAGTGCGAGCTGGCGAAGGTCAGCGTATTGAGTGGGATGCTAAGAATCTGGTCAGCACAAATCTGCCAGAACTGAATCAGTACGTTCAGCGCGAATACCGTGAAGGCTGGTCACTGTAATTTACAGCATCCACCTTTGAACTGAATCGAAGGCCCGGCTTCTGCAAAGGATGCCGGGCCTTTTTCTTTTTGACCAGGATTCGGATTTGAGGCGGCGGCCGTCGCCACTGGGCTGGGCATGTTGATCGATGGCAGCCGCTTAAACTGATCAACTTTCGTCGGTGGCCGATGGTTCCGCCGCAATTCTTCATTCGTTAAACTTTGGCGAATGATCCCTCCACCTTCTCCTGACAACTGGAGTGCTCCATGATCGCGTCGAAGATCCGATCCATTGGCTTATCTGTTTGCATGACGACAGCGTTATTGACGCCGCTGACCAAGGTTGCTGCTCAAGAAAAGAAATCAGATGCGACCACGGCTGTAATCTTCGATGGCAAAACGTTGGAAGGCTGGGATGGTGACACGTCCGTATTTCGCGTCGAGAAGGAATCAATTATTGGCGGGCAACTGAAGGACAAGATTCCGCACAACTTCTTCCTGTCATCAAAGGAAGAGTATTCCGATTTTGAGCTAACGCTGGAGTTTCGCCTGATCGGTGAAGGGACGAACGCAGGCGTCCAACTTCGCAGTAAGCGCATCCCTGATCATCATGAGATGATCGGTTATCAGGCTGACCTCGGTCAGAATTACTGGGGCGCGTTGTACGATGAATCTCGACGAAACAAGATCCTGGCAGCACCGAAGAAGGAAGAACTGGATAAGGTGCTGAAACGAGACGACTGGAACAAGTATCGCATTCTCTGTGAAGGTCGACATATCCAACTATGGATCAATGACTTCACGACGGTTGACTACACAGAAGCCGATGAAGCGATCGAACAAAAGGGATTGATTGCTCTCCAGATTCACGGTGGTCCTCCCGGAGAAGCTCATTACCGCAATATTCGCATCCGACGTATTAGCCAGTAGTTTTGGGAGAAGAGATGCTTATTTTCGCCACCGGGTTTACCCCGGTGGTTTACAGGCTTTTGCACTACTTGCCGCTTCACATTCACTGAATCAACGCTGATAAGTTTCGTCAATCTATTTCCACCCCCATTCTCACAAACTGATTTAAACCCCATGCTTAACTGGAACAGCAACAAACTGACTCATGGCTGGCAAAAAGGTATCACCGCGTTCTATTACGCTGTGGGCATGACAGCCGACGATTTCAACAAACCTCAGGTTGGTATTGGTGTGCCGTTGCTTGAGGGCAACACCTGCAACATTCATGCGTACTCATTGGCCCAGGAAATTGCCGCAGGATGTCGTGAAGCTGGAATGCTGGGATTTCCATTCGGAACTCCCGGCGTCAGTGACAACATTACTCAGGGGCATGAAGGCGGGAACGCCAGCCTGCCGTCTCGCAACCTGATCGCCAACAGCGCCGAATGTGTGGTGACCTCGCATTGCTACGATGCGATGGTCGGGTTACACAACTGTGATAAGAATGGCCCCGGCTTTGCGATGGCTTTGGCTCGCTCAAATTATCCGGGATTAATTGTCAGCGGCGGAAGTATTCTGCCCGGTTGCCATAAGGGCAAGGATATTACGATCCTGGACGTTTACGATTCGCAGGCGGCCGCTTCCGTCGGAGCGATGACGCATGAAGAGTCGGAAGAGATTATTCGCAAGGCCTGCCCGGGGCCGGGTGGTTGCGGAATTGCGGCGTCATTCAATACGTGGGGCCTCGCTATGGAAGCGATTGGTCTGATGCTTCCTGCCAGCAGCTCCATTCCGGCTGTGGATCCAGGGAAGCAGGCGGAATGTCGTCAGGTCGGACATGCGATCATGAACCTGCTGAAGCTCAATCTTCGACCTCGCGACATCCTGACCAAAGCCGCCTTCAAGAACTGTGCTGTGACGATTGCGGCGGCAGGAGGTTCCACTAACGGTGTTCTGCATATTCTGGCTTTGGCACGTGAAGCCGGTGTGGACTTTACTCTGCGAGATCTTCAGGCGATCTTCCGGGAAACACCAGTGCTTTGCAGCTTTGCACCACGCGGCCTGCGAACGATGGTTGATCTTCACAAGATTGGTGGCACGCCAATTCTACTGAAGCATTTGCTGGACATCGGACTGCTTGACGGCTCGTGCATGACGGTCACCGGAAAGACGATGGCAGAGAACCTGAAAGACGTTCCGAAACCACCGGACGGTCAGGATCTCATTGTCACTAAGGAAAATTGCTACAAGCCATTTGCCGATATGCAGATTTGTTTTGGCAACCTGGCTCCGGAAGGAATTGTGTTCAAAGTCTCCAGCATGAAGAACCCGCAGTTTGAGGGCAAGGCTGTCTGCTTTGAAGATCCTCGCGATATCGTGCGTGCTGTTGAGCAGCGAAAGATTACTCCGGGCAGTGTCATTGTGCTTCGCAACATGGGACCGGTGGCCAGTGGGATGCCAGAAGTTCTGATTGCCACGGCTGCACTCGCGGTTCCGGAGCTGGACGGGAAGATTGCCTTCATCTCTGACGCTCGCGTTTCTGGTGTCTCGCATGGGGCGATTGGAGTTCACTGTGCTCCGGAGGCTGCTGTTGGTGGGCCAATCGGATGTGTTCAGGACGGCGACCTGATCGGCTTCGATCTTCTCAAAGGCTCGATTACGGTCAACATCAGTGATGAAGAGATGACAACACGGCGTTCGAAGCTCGCACCGCGTCGTCCTCTGGAAGTGAAGCGAGGATATCTGGCCGATTGGTCAGCGACGGTCGCTCAGGCCAGCCATGGCTGCGTCAGTAAGGCACTGCATCCGGAATGCAGTTGATAGATCGCAAGTCACTCGAAGTTGATCAAGCCCGGGAAGGATCGCCGTCCCGGGCTTTTTTGTAGCGTGATGGTGAGAAGCTTAACGCCTGAAAATGTTGTTGATCTTCGGCGTGTGTCTGAGTTTCTTGCTTCATCGGAATTGCCGTTTTTTGAAAAGCCCATTCGAAAGAGTCTTCCATGACATCGATCAGTTCGCTGCGTCATTATCTGATTGTTGTTCATGCTCTGGCATTGCTGCTCATAGGTCAATCAAGCTTCTGTCCTGCAAGTGAACCAGTTCGCCGGCCAAATGTGCTGTTGATCTGCGTGGATGACCTGAAACCTGTGCTGGGTTGCTATGGCGACAAGATTGCACAAACGCCGAACATCGATCAATTGGCAGGGCAGGGCGTGCTCTATGAGTCGGCCTATTGCAATCAGGCGGTTTGCTCACCGTCGCGCAATGCGTTAATGACCAGCCTGAGACCTCAGACGCTTGGCATTTACGATCTGGCCACGAACTTTCGCCGTAGCCGTCCGGATGCCGTGACGGTCGCTCAGCATTTTCAGCAAAACGGCTATAGCACTCAGGCGTTGGGCAAGGTGTTTCATGTGGGACACGGAAACGCAGAAGACGAGGTCTCATGGACAGTTCCGCACTGGCGACCAAAAGCAGCGCAGTATCAGCTTCCAGAAAGTCAGGACAATAAGCGAACGTCCAACAATGGTCCGCGCGGGACAGCGACAGAATCGGCAGATGTCGCGGATGATGCCTATGGCGATGGGCAGATTGCCGTCGAGGCTGCTGCAAGAATCAAGGCGGCCGCTGAGAACAAGGATCAGCCCTTTTTTATTGCGTGCGGCTTTCTGAAGCCACACCTGCCATTCGTGGCGCCGAAGAAGTATTGGGATCTTTATGATCCGAAGACCGTCCCCATGCCTCAGGTGACTGATGTCCCTGAAAACGCGCCGAGCTATGCACCACAGTTCGGTGGTGAACTACGCCAATACAGCGACATGCCGCGCGAAGGCGCGATTTCGGAGGAGGACACTCGACGGCTGATTCATGGATACTATGCCGCGACAAGTTATACCGATGCGCAGATCGGAAGAATTCTCGACGCGCTGGATGCAACGGGGTCCAGAAGCAACACGATCGTTGTGCTCTGGGGTGATCACGGCTGGCATCTGGGCGATCATGGAATGTGGTGCAAGCATACGAATTATGAACAGGCGACTCGAATTCCTCTGATCATTTCGTCGCCCGGATGTGCGGCCGGTCAGAAATCCCGCGCTCTTATTGAAACCGTTGACGTTTACCCCACGCTGTGTGAGCTGGCAGGATTACCTGCCCGAGACGGTTTGGATGGATTGAGCGCGGCAGCAACCTTGAAATCTCCGGATGTGCACACTCGTGATAGCGTGATTCATGTCTATCCGCGAGGTGAGCGGCTGGGGCGCGCGATCCGGACGAATCGTTTTCGGATGGTGGAATGGAAGGTCCCTGGGACTGATGCGTCAGAGGCCGAGTACGAACTCTATGACTATGAGAACGATCCGCTCGAGATGGTCAACATCGCTGGTTCCAATCCTGAAGTTCGGGCAAAGCTCAAGGTGATTCTGGCCACGCAACCGGAAGCAGTTCCCCAGATCAAGGCTTCTGCGGGTGCGGAAAAAACGAAGCCGGGGAAGAATCAGGATCGGGCTGCCATGTTCCGCAAACGCGACAAAGATGACGATGGCCGCCTGTCACGCGAAGAATTCCTGGCGGGTCAGCCTGATCCTGATGAAGCACCGAAGCGATTTCCTCGCTTTGACAAGAATGGCGATGGCGTGCTGACAGAGTTGGAGTTTGTGACCAGCGGCAAGCAGACAGAATCCGCAAAAGAATGAGTGAAGTTGCCTGTCTATCGAGCACGCTCAGGAAATGCTACGGCCTCTGATAGACACGGACATAGTCGACTTCAAACTGAGCAGGGAACTTTGTTGACGCATCCGGGTTGCCGACAAAACCGCCACCCACAGCGAGGTTCAAAACCATGTGGAAGTTCTGGTCGAATGGAGCCGGGAACTTGCCTCCGGCAGACTCCCATTTCGTTTGAGTCTGGTAAAGCTTTCCGTCGATCAACCAGCGGACAACACCTTCTTCCCACTCGAGTGTGAATGTATGAAAGTCGCGAGTGAAGTCGACGTCCGGGCTGCGAAACTGTGTTCCTGAATGTTTATTGTCGGGCCACTGTTTGCCGTAATGAAGAGTTCCCCAGATGACGTTTGGTTCCTGGCCCTTGAACTCCACGATGTCGATTTCTCCACTCGACGCCCATGTGCCATAAACTTCGTCGGTGGGCAACATCCAGATGGCCGGCCAGACACCTTGACCTCCAGGAAGCTTCGCGCGGATCTCGAACTTTCCGTACTTCCAGTCACCGCGGTTCTTGCTGCGAATGCGGCCGGACGAGTACTCTCGAACGGTACCCGCAATTCCGTGATTATCTTTTCTGGCCTGCAGGATGAGTCGTCCGTCTTCGATGCGCACATTCTCCCTGCGATCGGTGTAAATCTGGAGCTCATTATTCCCGCCACCGAATGCATTCACTTCGATCTCCCATTTGCTGTAATCCAGCTTCGGGCCATCGAATGCATCGTTCCAGACCATCTTCCATTCAGTCTCCTGCGCGAACGTAACGGAAGCGGTTGTAGTGACGAGCAGAGCAAGGAAGATTCGTGAAGTCATGGAAGACCTTATGAGGGGAGCTTGAATAAGACAGGATCCCAAGCAATCGCCGCCGGGACGCGCAGTGTACTCCATAAAAATGACGCAGAAACATCCTTGCCGACGGCTATTTTTCTTCTGTCGAACTTTCCGTCTTCTTCACAAGCTGATGAACTTTGTCGACGATACGGGTTTCCACGGATTCGGCGAACGGGCCGGGCAATGTTGTGAATTGCATCGCTCCGCCACCTTCGTATCCGCCCTCCTTGAGAATTCTTAGTGAAGGCACGTAGCCGAACACATCATTACTGTATCCCGCAACCCAGACGGCTGCGTTTCCCTTTAACTCCTGTTTGAGTCGCAGCGAGTAGTCAACAACGACTTCGCCAGACAGGGCAACCATTGTCACTTGATCTCCGAGGCGGACGACTTGCACAAGGTACTGATAGTCGGTTGGAATTCGGCCTTGTTCATCGAGTTGCTTGAGTAACGCATTCGCTCGTCTTTGTGAATACTCGACGGGAGATTTTTGCAGAGCCTCCAGTTCGTCACGGTTCGGCGGCGTGGCGAATTCCAGCTCAACAGGTTCGATGGCAGATCGAATGGTTCCATGGACTGGACGAATTGGTCCGAGAAGTCCGGCCTTAACAGCGATGGCAAGAGTACTGCCGTGATGCTCGGCCAGAGCAAGTTCACCGCGCGGCTGTGGGTTTTGATCACCGCCGCATCCCGTTACGAACATGGCTACCACACCGGGGAATGCAGTCTCGAGATCGTACTGAGCGAACCCGGCATAGTCTCCGCAGAACTGATAGAAGCCGAGCGTTGTGTTGTGGCAGGCGTATCCGAACAGCAGTGCCTTCAGTTCGCCTGCTTCCGATTCAATCTTCAGGGTGGGAACCTCATGATCCACGGGTCCATCCGGATAGGGAGCGTTTCTCGGTTCTGTCTCTGTCGGAAGCCGTCGATTCATGGCGAATCCTGCGCGGCCGTGAGTGTATCCGATCTTTGCAGGCTGAAGGTTTTGCAGTGCTGTGCCAACGAGTTCCAGGATTTGTTGCTTAAGGTTGTTGTAGTAATTCTCTGTATGTGAAACTTGTTCAGCAGCGGCACCGTAGAGAGAAGTTTTGCTGGAACGAAGTTCAGGGCCGCAATGAGTGTGGGAGGCATTCAGCAGGAGTGAATCAGGACTCAGGGAATATTTCTTCTGACACTCATCCTGTAACCAGTTGCGAAGGTCTCGGGGTATGCTGATCAGGTCGGCTGTTACAAAGACCAGACGATGCCCTTCCTGATCTTCAAGAGCCAGGGCCTTGACGTAAAGATCATGGACCTTGCCCTCGGACGGTTTGTTTCGAGAGGCATAGCCGGCCATCCACATCGATGTCTCGGGTGTCACCGCCACCTTGGCGACTCCCGCCTTCCACGACATTTCTTCAGCCGAAACAGTGGCGATCACTGGCATCATGACAAACAGAATCAAGCTGGCCAAAAACTGGTGATTCATCGGGATTGCCTCGAAGGACTTTGATACAGAATGGAAAACAAATGTGGTGGATTCGTCAACTGGTATGCATCCGATTAGATGATCAACGGACTCGCAGGTGAAGAAATGCAACGGAGGACCAAAAGAATGCAGTAAAGGACGCAGCGACGCAGATGGCTTTCCAGAGCCAGTACCATCGTCGCTCGCGAAACAGAATTTTGCCAGCCATCGACAATGGTATCGCGGCCGCGAATCCGCCAAGGAAGACCCATTCGAAGAACAGACTTAGTCGGCGACAGGCAAGGAAATACATCACACACGTCGACAGGAAAACAACGCAGGCAATGCCAGATCGCCATCTTTCTCGCCGACTGATTGTCTTTCGAGTCAGAGCCAATCGGTCCATGAGCATCTGGAAAGCGGCAAAGAGACAGACCGGCCATGTGAAAATGAAATCCTTCATCAATGGACTCAGAAAGGTCGTTCCGGCGGAACCGATCAGAAACACCGTGATCCAGGCACCCGTCTGCCGCGTCTCCGTCGAAAGTCTTTGTACAGGACCAGCGACCATGGCAGTCAGCATGATCGCGAAGCAGCCGCAGATGATTCCGAATAAACAGACCTGATACCATTTCATCAGCCATTCCTGCGACGGAATGTCGAAGGCATATTCCGGTTCTACTCCAAGAATAATCGCGGCCCAGTCGAAGTACTCAGCCTGTGGAATAGAATCCGTCGTTGTTGCGGTGCTTCTTAAATCAGCTTCCAGCGATTCAGGTGGCCCCAGAAAAAGGCAAGCCGCGCGGCTGTGATTGCGGACATAAAGCCGACCGTTCGAAAGGGCTGGTTGTGTCCAGCAGATTTCTCCCGCCAGAACCGACACACGACCTAACTCTTCGTATCGTTCCGAAGTTGCTCCAGCCAGAATCAGTTCGCCCAGATCGTTGAACAGAATGAGTTTTCCATCTGCGGCGATAACCGTTGCGTGCCCAATAAGCTGTTCAGCACCAGCCATGGTCGACGGAACTGACTCCGTCCCGGAAACTCGCATTGGGCGACCATTCAGCGAAAGATTCCTCGAGTCGAACGATGAGTCTTCGCCTGCGGCTCAAGGACATCGAAACCATAGACGGCGCCATCGAGGAGGACGCTGGGAAAGATGTCATTTGAAATCAGTGGTTGCTTGCCGATTGAATGAACTGGCTTCGTTTCATCATCGGTGAGTTCCAGAAGTTCAGCCCCGGCTTTGAACGGGCTTGAGATCCAGAGATAAGGTTCGTCATACAACGGCCAGGAAGAATGCTCATCGTAGCCTTCGGAAAGTTTGTGTTCCCAAAGAACCTTGCCGCTCTGGAGATCATGACCAGCGAGGACGTTCTCACCGTATCCAATGATGAGTTGTCGCCCCCGAAACTTCACCGGAAATGCGGGAGCGTAACTCGATGCGTAGTTGCCGGCCTGCCAGATGACGGCTCCTGTTTTCGTGTTCAATGCGACCATCGCCGCACCGGGACATCCGACGGGAAGAATCACTTTGTCGTCGACAACGGTCGGAGAACACGCGTATCCGAACCCCGTTAACTCACCGTTGAATTGTTCGGACAAATCGACGGACCAGATCAAACGCCCTGTGTCAGCGTTGAGGCATCCAATTAAACCGGCCGGGCTCGCGAAATAGAGACAGCCATCATGATAGGTTGGAGTCGCTCTGGGGCCTGGATAAACACCAGCAGGATCGTACGGCCAGTCGTAGCGATATTCCCAAAGTGTTGCTCCTGTGTTCGCATCGAAGCACGAAACGAATTGACCTCGCAGAGTCTGGTACTGAGTGGCCACGCGTTTGTCCCACGCAACAAATGCAGTATAGCCCTGGCCAAGCTCTCGAGTCCAGAGAACCGGCGGACCTTCCTTCGGCCAATGATCAACAAGATTCGATTCCGATGAGATCCCGTTCCAGGCCGATCCACGAATCGATGGCCGGGAGAGTTGTGAAACGTCGTTGGTCGCGTTTCTGTCAGTTTGCGGCTGCGTTCTACTAGAGATGCCTTCGTCAGCGATGAAGGGCACGGCCGACACTGCGTGCAGCAAAAAGAGCAGGGCAATGGTTTGCTGGAACTGCATAAGGTGGTGCCGCAACTCATCAACGAAGACAAATTCGTCCGACAGTAACAGGGCTTGCGGTCACGAACAGCAGAAAGAGGAATGCAGAGTGCCAGATCATGTCATGGCGCTCAGAATAAATGAGCACAGGAGGTAAATGAACAATGATCACTGCAAGGCGACATAACAGCAATCGCCTGCCTCACTGAGTAAGGCAGGCGAAGGTCTGGACATCAAAGGCTACAGAACAGGAGAATGGCTGTTGTAGATCGGATGTGGCAAAAGTAGGGCAGCAAGCAATTTACTTCTTTGCAGCCAACTCTTCAGCCTTGGCCTTCAGCTCAGCGGCCTTCTTCACAGCTTCTTCTGACTTCGTCTTTAGTTCTGTCAGCTTCGCGGTGGCCTCATCCGCCTTCTTCTTGGCTTCCTCAGCCGCTTTCTTTGTGTCTTCAGCGGGCTTCTTCAAAGGCTCAACGGCAGCGGTCGCAGTTTCAACTGCCTTCTGAGCTTCAACAGCGGCGGCTTCTGCGGCTGTCACAGCATCCTTCGGTGAGTTTGGATCGGCCTTCAGGTCAGCGACAGCTTTGTCGGCGGCAGCCTTGGCAGCATTTGCGGTTTCCAGAGCCTTGTTGGCAGCATCCAGTGCGGCCTGAGCTTCTGTGGAAGCCTTCGCGGCGGCTTCAGAAGCGGCTGCAGTTTCAGTGATCGTTTTTCCCTGGCCTTCAATTTGTGCTGCCAGTTCCTCAACAAGCTTGGCTGAGTCTTCCGCAGCGCGACCGGCTTCGACGATTTCTCGTTCGCGATCCTTCTTGAAGTCCGGCACGATTTCGATCTCCGGGATGGCTGCCTTCAAGGCTTCTTCACCCGCTTCGGTCACTGTCGTCTGCCATACAAAGAGGCGACGCAAAGACTTGATCGCTCCAAGCTGAGTCAGCCCGGCATCCGTGATCTTCGTCTCGTAAACGTTCAGGTATTCCAACGCAGGCAGTGCCGCCAAGTGAGCGACTCCAGCGTCCGTAATGGCGGTCTTTTCCAGGTGCAGGCGAGTCAGCCCCTTCAAACCGGCCAGATGAGCCAGCCCGGCGTCAGTTACTTTTGTTCCACGCAGATTGAGCGAATGAATCGAAGCCGCGTCTTTCACAACGGCCAGCGTCTCGTCCGAAATTTCTTTGTCGGACAAATGGAAGGCAACCGACAGTCGAGCATCATTCTTCGCCAGTGGCATGGCCTGTCCACCGGCCGCCTGAATTGCCTGAATCAATTGCTTGTCGGCGTCAGACAGCTCTTCCTGAGCAACGGCGAATCCTGGAACCAGCAGGAAAAAAGCCAGAAATCCTGAAAGCTTCATATAGCACCCCTCGATCGAAAACTCGCCCAGAACACAGTTTCAACAGACCTTCACTAACGGTCTTTTCGTTACCGAGGTTACCTGGACCGCTGTCTCAGTGCAATCCTGCGGCGAAAAGTCGTCTCCTGAAACTGTTTCGCGGCCAATCGTGTCAGGAGGCCATCGAAAATCTGGTCTGGCCGCGCGCTACGGCAGGGGCAAGAAATCCAACGGTACGTCTATTGTCCGTGAAACGCTTCACTTCTCAGCGAGCCAGCTCGTTGCAGGACATCATTGGACTGCCCAGTTCTCTTGGGCTCGAGCTGAAACGTAAACTGACGATGATCAGTCACATGCTTGCCCAGAAAGTTGTCGCTGACAAAATCGAGAGGAAACTTCTGATACCATGGAGCGTTGATGTCAACATGCTCCGTGCGAGTTTCATAACCGTCCATCAGGAGTTGGACTTCTCGAGTTCCATACCACGTGAAGTCAAATGACGCCGGTGTGTAGCCAATATCGCGTCCGTCGACTTTGACAAGGGCTCCTTGTGGATACGAATTCACAGTGACGCGCCGATGCACGCAGCCGGTTTGCATTACGGCTGTGAGGAGCAGAAGCAGAAGTACCGGGCGCGACATCATCAATTCGGCTTCCATGCCGGACGACAGAAACGGTGCTGAATCCTCCGTAAGATATGGCCGACCCAAAATCAGGCCAAGATCAGAATCGACCGTGACCGACTGGTGGGAATGCTTGCCATGGGGGCTTTGGGCTATTTGAGAGCTTCGGCGATCTTTCTGCCCATTTCTCTGGCCGATGGATCATCTTCGCCCGTGATGATCTTTCCGTCGACCAGCACATCGTCAGCCACGTTGCCCGGCTGACCAACCGAGCCAGACGGAGAAATCAATGCACCATTGACTTCGGGATGCCACAAGCATGGCGGCTGAGCAGGGCGACCGTTGTAGATTCCGGAGGCGGCCTGGCGGACCGGAGCGCAAACTCGTTTTCCTTCCAGAGGACTTTTCCCGTTGACGCGAGCCCATGCCAGAACCGACACGCCGTTGCACAGAGCACAGACATATTTGTCCTGCTCGATGAACTCATTGATGACCCGATTCGCTTCAACTCGAATGTTTCGGTTTCCGTTGTAGGAAGCTTTGTCGTACCGTCCGGGAAACGCGAACTGATAGGAGGAGGCTCCCCAGCCTCCGGAAAACAGGATTGCGTCAAACTTGTCGGCCTTCACATCGATCAGGGCAAGATCCGGATTCACAACACCTCCGTCTGCACCTTCGCCAGTTCCGGGATGTGGTCGGCACGAAGACTTCCGACCCGCCGCCACCGTGACTCTAATGCCGGCGTTTTCGAGTTCTCGTCGGGGATCAGCGTATTCGCGATAAAAGAAGTCTTCATTGGCGATCACAATCAGGACATTTTTGTTTGCTGCTGCCGGCGTCGCCGGTTTTTTCCCCGTGGGTGCAGAAGATTTCCTTTCTGGTCGAGGCGTCTTTGCGAGTTTGGGAGGAATCGTTCCCAGATGCCTGATCTCGACGGAATGAAATTCCGTATCACCATTCCAGGTGACCAATCCCAGTTGATCAGCATTTGGAAGACGCCAGACGTCGTGCATGGATAGTTCAGTTCCGTCGGTTTCCAGGCGACAGATTTCTTTGTCGTCCAACAATCCCGTCACGGAATTTCGGCGGACCTCAACTGCAATCGTGTAGCGACGTCCGTTTGTCAGGCTGACGTTATCTCGGCGAGTGTTGTTGTCCTGAATTGTCTTTCCTGACACATTCTGAAAGCCCGCCAGATGTTGTCCCCATGCATCTACTTCGAAGACGGCCTGCCGTCCGTTCACCACAAATACAAGGCCCACAGAATGAACTCCTGTGCGACGAGTAAAACTTGCGCGGAGGTCGTATTCTTCGGTGGCATTGGCTGGCAGGGCTAGTCGTGCACCTTCAGTGGCCGGAACAAAAAGCGAATTGGCTCTGCGTTCCCATCTTCCGACAACCGCATGTTCCGCAGGATTCACGTCGGGCAGTAAAGAAGCCCATTTTGGCTCGTCGGCCGAACAAAGCGGTACGGCCATTAAAACTGCCCAGGCGACTCCGGGGATCATTCTAAGGAAGTTGTTCAGGCGAGGACCACCAGCCCCCGCGGTTTCCGTACTTGAGTTGGATTGGAATCGCTTAAGCCTCATGTTTTCTCTTCCCAACAGTCACCTGATGTACGAACCTACGCGTCTGATGGCCCATGGCTATGAGAATGCAGCGGGAGTTTCGGGGTGTCAATCGTAATCAATTGTCAGCAATGTGAAGCAAAATTTTCCGTAAAGGATGAGCTTAGCGGAAAGCGTATTCGTTGCATAAAGTGTCAGAGCGTGATCACCGTGCCGACAATGAGCGGTCGCGAATCACAGAACAGCACAGACGCGACGGCTGAGAAAGTTCCGGGTGCGGATCGTGCGGCCGGCAAGATCTCACCGGCACCAGCCAGAGAAAACCCGGAAAGCAGAGGAGCGACGATATCCGAGCCCACCAGTGTTGGTGCCTCTCCGCGCCCTGCGGAGTCTGCCGCGCCAGTGATCCGCCGTGCTCGTCGAATTTCCGACTCTCAGCCTGCAGATCCGTCAATTACGGATCCGTCATCGATTCAGAATGCTAAGCCTGTTCAGGCGATGTCGAGTCAGTCGCGCACCAGTGCAGCTTCGGCGGCACCAGTTGCCGGGGCGGTGCGAGCACGAGTTGTTGCCGGACCTCGCGATGTTCAGGCGGATGCGGTGCGTCACACGGCGGCTACGCTGTCAGCTCCACCGGAGGATTTTGAAACGATCCGGCGGAAAGTTTTCGCCGCGTTCACTCAGCCGAAAATTGCGCCAGTGCCAGTATCGGGTGGCTATCGATTCGGAATTGTGCTGGTTTCATTTTTCATGGTCATGCTGCCGCTGGTCTACGTCGCTTTGATTGGTGCTGTGGGATGGGGCGTTTGGTACCACGCTGTAAATCACACTGGAATGATTTCAGCCGCAAGCGGAGTTGGTTCGGGACGCAACGCGGGGCGTGCGGTCGTATTGGCATTTCTTGCATATCTTGCGCCGATCGTTGCTGGCGCGGGACTTGTCCTGTTCATGATCAAGCCTTTGTTTTCTAAGCCGGCGACGGATTCCGGGCGACGAACTCTGAAGCCCGAAGATGAGCCATTGCTGTTTGAGTTCGTGGATCGGATCTGCAAAGCCGTCAACTCTCCTCGTCCACAGCGGATTGACATCGACTGCAACATCAACGCCAGCGCGAGTTTCAATCGAGGCATTCTCAGCATGGCTGGAAATGATCTTGTGCTGACTCTTGGAATGCCGCTGGTTGCCGGCTTAACCATGCGACAGTTTGGCGGTGTTCTGGCCCACGAGTTCGGTCATTTCGCGCAGGGAGCCGGGATGCGGCTCAGCTATCTGATTCGTTCGATCAGTTACTGGTTCACTCGCGTTGTTTACGAACGCGACGCGTGGGATGAGAAGCTGGCAGATCTGTCTGGAAGTCTTGATATCCGTATCGGCTGGCTGTTGTACCTCACGAGATTCGGGATCTGGCTCACTCGAATTGTGCTCTGGGTTCTCATGATTATCGGGCATTTTGTCAGCGGCATTCTGTTGCGGCAAATGGAGTTTGATGCTGACCGCCATGAAGCTCGACTGGCTGGCAGCCGAACATTTGCCACGACAGCCCGACAGCTTGCGGTTCTGGGCGTTGCTTACCGAGGCGCCTTGTCTGACCTGGGGAATTTCTACCGCGAAGGTCGACTGGGAGATAACCTCCCGAAGCTGATCCTTCTGAATGTGGATCAGTTGCCGGAAAAGGTGCATGCAAAAATTGACGAGAAGATACTGGAATCGAAAACCGGCCTGTTTGATACTCATCCCGCCGACCCGGAACGCATGGCGAGCGCTGCCAAAGAAGACACGGACGGAATCTTTACACTGCGACTTCCGGCTGCGCATCTCTTTCGACGATTCGATTTTCTTTCTCGCGCTGTAACATGGGATTACTATAAAGAGATCTTCGGCGCTGAGTTAAAGAAGTCCGATCTTCATCCTGTTGACAAGCTGATGGAGATGCAGAAACAACAGCAGGATGCGTGGAAGGCATTGCGACGATTTTTTCAGGGGCATGTGGCATGGTATCGCCCGATGCCAACTCCGACCGTTGCGTTCAAAGCCCCGAGCCGCCCTGCTGAGACGCTCGCGTTGATGAAAAAACAACGAGCTGCCATGCTTGCGACCGCCGATGAGTATGGAGAAGTCTGGGAGAAATATGACGCTGTTGACACCGAGCTGATCGAGATTGGCCTTGCCGATATTCTCCTGAAGTCAGGCCTGCGTGTGCGCCGGAAGGATTTCTCAATTCCTTTGACAAGTCGTGATGAAGTTCAGATTGCTCGTGATACAGCTGAGAGGCGAATCGGCAAGCTGGAGCCGAAGTTGGTCCCATTTGAAGATGCCGCAGCCGATCGCCTCTACGCATCGCTGCAGCTCGCAAGGACATCGCAGGTTCGCGAAGTTCTGGAAGGGCAGGGGGCGACCATCGCGGAGCTGGATCAATTGTTGGCGTTGTTCAATCATGTGAACGAAAGACTCGGGCAACTCCTGGTGATCCGGGATGCACAGATTGCGATGGGGAAACTGCTGTCTCTGTTGAGCGAAAGCAATGACAATCCTCAACTGATATCGCAAATCACAGATCGCATGGCAGAGATGAAAGATCACATTCTTCATCTTCGCGAGTCCTTCGAAGGTATCCTGTATCCGTTTGATCATGCACGAGCCGACATCAGCGTTGCCGACTATCTGTTAAAGACAATCCCGGATGGGGAAAACCCTTTCGAACTCTACGAAGCCGCCGACTCGATCGGGAACGCGCTTCCACCAATGCAAGCGCGTGTTACGGGGAGGCTCTGTCAGATTGCCGAAATGGTAGAGACCCACTGCGGACTTCCACTTCTTGTGGATCCAGAGGACGATGAAGAGGTCGATCTGGGTGATGACGACGACGAATAGTATTGGCTTGGGCGATGAGTATTCAGGTGGGCGGCATTTCGCTAATCCTTTTGGCTTCGTGAGGGTTGGCTCTGTTTCTCGCCATGTCCTGAACGTCTCAGGTTGTGGGCGCAACGGAACTGCAGACTGAATCCATATTAGTAATGCCCAATGTGGACGCGGTTATGCATAAATATGGGGCGTTCATGATCAGCGAATTTTCAGGAAATCCACGGCAGCAGGACTGCGTTCCTCGAAGTCGACAACAGTGCCCGCTATAGTCTTCTCGGCTCACAAACCGGCACGCCTCGCGAAAATGCGTTGGATTTGCAGTGGGTGACTGTGAGAGAACTTTTTCATTCTTCCTGAACGTGATCGTGATCCATGAAGATTCATGAATATCAGGCCAAGCAGCTCTTCAAAGCTGCTGGTGTGCCAGTTCCTCAGGGTATTGTGGCCAAGTCCGCTGACGAAGCGGCTGCTGCGTTTACCACGCTTGGTGGGCCTATTGCTGTGGTCAAATCACAGATCCATGCTGGCGGGCGAGGGAAAGGCACTTTTAAAGAGCATCCCTCACAGCGTGGCGTCGTACTGGTGAAGTCGGCCGCAGAGGCTGCAGAGAACGCAAAGCGAATGCTGGGCAGCACGCTCGTGACGATTCAGACCGGCGACGAGGGCAAGCAGGTGAATACTCTGTTTGTCGAGCAGGGCCTGAAGATTGCTCGCGAACTGTATCTCGGGATTGTTGTCGATCGCGAAGTCGGCGGGCCCGTCTTGATTATGTCGTCCGAAGGCGGGATGGATATCGAGGAAGTGGCAAAACATACGCCGGAAAAGATCATTGCTGAGCCGTTCGATGCGGTTGCCGGGTTGTATCCGTATCAGGCTCGAAAAATGGCTTATGCCCTGGGCTTCGATGCGGTTGCTGTTCGTAATGCCGAAAAATTCCTGCCTCAGATCTGCAAGTTCTTTGTCACCTACGACTGCAGTATGGTCGAGATCAACCCGTTAATTCTGACTGAGGACAGCCAATTGCTGGCCCTCGATGGCAAAGTGACCTTCGATGACAACGCCTTGTTTCGTCACAAGGATGTTGTCGCTTTGCGAGACCTTTCCGAAGAGGATCCAGCCGAAGTCCGAGCCGCAGATACGGGCTTGAGCTACGTGAAGCTGAATGGCAACATCGGCTGTCTCGTGAACGGGGCTGGTCTTGCCATGAGCACGATGGACCTGATCAAGCTGCATGGTGGCGAGCCTGCCAACTTTCTTGATGTGGGCGGCGGGGCGAATGAAGATCAGGTGACCGAGGCGTTTCGGATCATCCTTGCTGACAAGAATGTGAAAGCCGTTTTGGTCAACATTTTCGGCGGGATTATGAAGTGTGACATCATTGTGTCGGCTCTTCTGAACGCCTATGAAAAGGTTGGCTTCAATGTTCCGTTGGTAGTGCGTCTTGAAGGCACGAATGTGGAAATTGCTCGCGAAATGCTGAAGGCCAGTGGTCGCGACATTATCTCTGCCACAGACCTGACAGATGCGGCACAAAAAGTGGTTAAGTCGCTTGGTGCGTAGTGGGATGGTTGCTCCGGGTTGTTAAATCCGGTCCTCGGTCTCGCTGAAAACAGTTGTGAAGTGCGTGCAAGGTGTTGGTGAAAAGTCACCATCAACGCGGTCCTGACTCTCAGATCTCAAACTTGTGAATTCAAACCGATGAGTATTCTTGTTTCAAAATCAACGCGAGTGATCACTCAGGGGATCACGGGCAACTCCGGCTTGTTCCATAGTCAGCAGTGTCGAGCCTATGCGGCGGAGTGTCAGCCGGGGGTTGATGTATTCGTCGGCGGCGTTACACCAGGTAAGGGTGGAACCACGGTTGATGGCTTTCCGGTATTCAATTCCGTGCGAGAAGCCAAAGAGAAAACCGGCGCCAACACATCGATGGTGTTTGTTCCACCTCCGTTCTGTGCGGACGCCATTCTGGAAGCTGCGGATGCCGGGATGGATTTGATTGTGGCCATCACTGAAGGCATTCCGGTGATGGATATGCTGCGAGTAAAGCGTGGTATGGCCGGGTCGAAATCACGATTGATTGGCCCGAACTGTCCCGGAGTGATTACTCCAGGTGTCGCCAAGATCGGAATTATGCCGGGTTACATTCATAAGCCTGGAACGATTGGGATCATCAGCAAGAGTGGGACTCTGACGTACGAAGCTGCCTGGCAGTTAGGACGTGTCGGGCTGGGGCAGAGTACAGCCGTTGGTATCGGTGGTGACCCGATTAACGGGACGAACTACATCGAACTGCTTGAGATGTTCCAGAATGATCCGGGCACCGAGGGGATCCTCGTTATCGGTGAAATTGGGGGAAGTGCTGAGCAGCAGGCTGCGGAGTACATCAAGTCACATGTGACGAAGCCCGTGGCCGGATTTATCGCTGGTCAGACTGCTCCTCCAGGCAAGCGAATGGGCCATGCTGGAGCCATTATCTCCGGTGGTGGCGGCGGGGCGGCTGAGAAAATGGCGGCTCTGCGAGCAGCCGGTGTGATCGTATCCGACAGCCCTGGTGGCATGGGCGACGCGATGAAAAAGGCGATGAAAAAGTAGTGCTCAGTTGCTGAAGATGCGTTCATCTCCCAGCAAAACCCACGTTGCTGCCGATTTGGAATTCTGATACACCATAGTCCTCTCTCATCGGTGCTTTTTGCCGGATGTCTGGCAGAAACACTGGGAAATGCGCCTTCAGAAGCTCTCTTTCTGATGGTGATTTTGCGCAACGGACTGCATTCAGCATGAGGCTGAGTGCTTTGGCCATGGAGTCGGCGGTGGGTACCAGGAAACGACAAAGCCTGCGAGTTCTCTTCGTTGATGATGAGAATTCTATTGCAGAATTAATGCGATCTGAGCTGCCCCGTATGGGCCATGTGGCTACGGTGAAGCAGTCTCCCGGTTCGGCCATCGAAGCGATTCAGAAGAACGTGTTCGATGCGGCCATTATTGACCTTCGCATGCCTGGCGGCAGCGGCTGGGACGTCATTGACTATCTTCGTGAGCACTGTCCGGAGACGGTTTGCGTCATCAGTACGGGACACGGCGACCGCGACGACGCGATTCGCGCTATCCGTATGGGAGCGTACGATTTTCTTCCGAAGCCGGTTTCGCTCTTTGAGATTGCGAATGTGCTGGATCGGATTGGTGAGCGAAAAGCTCTGGAGAACAAGACGCTGGCTCTTGAGAGTCGTCTTCAACGGGTCGAAGGCCGCTCGGACCTGATTGGCAATTCGGCACCGATGGCACGTGTGCATAAGCTGATCGCCAAGATCGCTCCCACTGATTCCGCGGTCCTGATCCTTGGCGAGACGGGCACTGGGAAAGAGATGGTTGCTCGGCGAATTCACGAACAAAGTGATCGTCGTGATGCCCCGTTTGTTGCTGTCAACTGTGGGGCGATCCCGGAGAACCTTGTCGAAAGTGAGTTCTTTGGGCATCGCAAGGGAGCTTTCACCGGGGCGGATTCGAATCGAGCGGGTCTCTTTGAAGTCGCAAATCACGGGACTCTGTTTCTTGATGAGCTTGGTGAGCTGGATAAATCGATGCAGGTCAAGTTGCTGCGGTTTCTGGAGTCGGGTGAAGTTCGCAGAGTTGGTGATAACGAACCGTTCCACGTCGATGTGCGAATCGTCTGCGCGACAAACCGCGAGTTGCAGCAGATGGTTTCGGCTGGTACGTTTCGCGAAGACCTGTTTTTTCGGGTCAACACATTTGAGATTTACCTGCCGCCGTTGCGAGAGCGGCTCGACGATATCCCGGGTCTTGCGCTGCATTTGATCGCGAGGCATTTGAAACGAGACAGCGTGCCCGCGGAAATGCTGCCGCCGGAAACAATTCGACTTCTGCAGTCCCACCATTGGTCGGGAAATGTACGTGAACTTGCCAACGTGCTTGAGCATGCTGCCATTCTGTCTGATGGAAAAACCATCCAGCCCGAGGATTTGCCCCGCAGCATTCTTCGCAGTTCCAACTCGGCTGTGACCTCTGGCTATGAGCAGTCTCGTGGTCCAGCAGCCACAGCAGGCCATACTGATATGGCCGCGGACCTTATCAACTCTGAGCCCATAACACTTCGGGAAATGGAAGAGAGATTGATTCTGAGGGTGCTTGATAAATACCAGGGAGACAAGCCCAGAGCCGCCAAGGAACTTGGGATTGCATTGAAGACTCTTTACAACCGGCTCAGCCAGATGGGGCAACATCGGCATGCTGGTTGATTCGTAGGGACAGAGTGAACTGATCATTCAGGAAGAGTATTCAGTTCGATTCTTTGCCAAAGTGGAACTTCAACAAGGGTCCTGTGTCTCACTGGTTCAAATAGAGCAGCCGGCTGTCTGCCTCTAGTGCTCTGTCACATCAAAGAGCGTGGGTAAACGGACTTGAGTTTGATTCGAGCGTCGTCGATTTTCATTTGCCAGTCAACGCCTCGTTGCATGGCGTTGACTTCGGTGGACCAAGCCGTGGTTT
>JBIIIF010000412.1:0-4214 GCA_044235005.1 Planctomycetaceae bacterium
CAGGACTTCGCGGCTCGCCGCGACCTTGTTTGCAATTCGACTGCCAACATCGGCCTGCACTGGCGGTTGCACGTCGCGCCGGTTCGCCTTGCGGCGAAAGTCCTTTCCGGCAGAAAGGACCTACCAAACACAATCCATTCCATCCGGGCATTTGAAATTTCAAATCTCAAATTTGAAATTCATGACTTCACACAACCTAAGCCGGCACAACCTCACAAACCTTCGTCCCGCAAGTCAGAGTATTCTCAGGAACTGTTGGCAGCTTCGTCGCGATCCAGGCCTTGATTCCACCAACCATGTCCGACACGTTCGTGCGGCCAGCCTCAGTCAGCAAACTGCAGACAATGGCCGAGCGGTATCCGCCTTCGCAATGCACCACAACCGGACGATCGGCTGGTATCTCAGCGATACGTTCTCGCACATGAGTCAGAGGAATGTTGTAACCGTCCGCCAGATGCACAATGCCGTGTTCCTTCTCCGAGCGTACATCCAGCACGAACGGTTTTTCCTGCGACGAGATCTGCTCTGCCAAAGCCGCCGCTGTGATTCGCGACACTGTACGAATCAGCTCCGGATGATCATTCAAGGCTTCCATGCCGTCTTTCAGGTACCCGACGGCATTATCGAACCCGATACGTCCCAGTCTCATTACGGCTTCTTCTTCGTTGTCACCATCACCGATGACAATAATCGGCGCGTCATGGCTCAGGATCGACCCGGCCCAGGTGGCATACTTGCCCTTAAGCCCGATATTGATTGAACCTGCAAGGTACGCGCCTTCAAAGTCGGCCGCTTCTCGAACATCAACCAGTTGCGCGCCCGAGTCCCGCAGCTTGATGACTTCTTCAAGGCTGAGTGCCTTCAAAGATGTCTGCATGGTGCTTTCAAGACCCGGACGTTCCTGGCGATTCTTGATAGCGTCATAAACAAAGTAGCCCGGAGCTTCAGGCTGCTCGCTGGTGACGAGATCGCGAAACTGTTCAAACGGCATCGGCTGAAGGGCGTAGTTGAATTTCTTCTGCTCACCAATGGTTGATACGGTTTCTTTGCTCAGCGATTTGCCACACAACGAGCCCGCTCCATGAGCCGGATAGACCAGCGTTGAGTCCGGCAGACGTCGCAGTTTGTCGATCGAGTGATACAGCATTTCGGCCAGTTCATCGGCAGTCACACCAATCGAAGCCAGCAGATCGGGTCGACCCACGTCGCCGATGAACAAGGTGTCGCCAGTCAATACTGAATTGGGAACGATGTCACTGGCTGCGAGGTCGAACACCAACAATGAAATGCCTTCCGGAGTGTGCCCGGGAGTTTCCATGGTCTGAATTCGCACGTCGCCGAATTCAATGATATCGCCATCTTTCAGAGCCGTATGTTCGAACTCCGCGCCGGCTCGCTGGCCCATACAAATACGAGCCCCCGCCTGATTTCGCAGCTCGATGTGACCGGCCAGGAAGTCGGCATGGAAGTGTGTCAGGAAGACATACTTGATCGTGTATCCACCAGCCTTCGCATCGGCCAGATATTGCTCAATGTCACGCTGGGGATCGACAACAGCGGCAGTCTTTGTCTTCTCATCCGCGATCATGTAAGACGCGTGAGCCAGACAGCCAAGGTAGTATTGTTTGAGGAACATCACGGAACTCCTGTTTTGCCATTAGCGGCTTGTTGACTTATTGGGTTTCACAACCCGACACGTCAGTGAGGGATAAATGTTGCAGAGTTTTCAAGACCAATCCCTCGCTGACGCAGCGGGTCAGGATTAAATCATCAGCCTGCTCAGTCGAGCGGTTTTGCTCGCGCTTGTGACGGAACTCAAAAGAATCCCGAGGACTCTGAGAAGGCTCGTCTCGGCGGAGCGAGACGGCTACATCACTACGCTGCCGCGCCCGTCATCTGGTTGAGAGCCCGGCGAAGCGCCACTTCCGACGCAGCCCCGGCCGATTGAGCCACCACTTTTCCGTCGGCAATGAAGACCAGAGCGGGGATCGAGCTGACTCGATACCGAGTCGCCAGTTCAGGTTCTTTGTCGACGTTGACTTTGACGATGCGAGCCTTCCCGGAAAACTCCGCCGCCAGCTTATCCAGCGTCGGAGCCAGCATGCGGCACGGACCACACCAGTCGGCATAAAAGTCGACCAGAACTGGAACCGGGGAACTCAACACGTCTCTCGAAAAATTCTGCGATGAAGTGTGATAAACGACACTCATGATCCTTCTCCTCTGACAGAGTTTAGTTAGTGATTGGTGATTACAAATTTGAGATTTCAAATTCGAAATTTGCACCTCAGCCGCAGCATGATGGGCTCGAACCTGTCGAGCAGTTCTTCACAGCCGGTGCTGTCGGCGACTTGCCCACCTGATTCCATGGCATGCGAGCCAGAATCATGGCCATGCCGCAGGTGTCCGTGATTCCGGCAAACATCAGACCGGCTCCGACAAAGGCAGAAAAACCCGCCCAGTACGGATGCACCACAATCGCAAGCACACCGCCGGCCAGAGACATAAAGCCGGCACAGATCCGAACCTGACGTTCCAGAGAAATTGCCTTCTTGCCGCGAACGACCGGATAGCCAGCCTGATCCCACGCCATCGTGCCGCCGTCGACGTTCACGACGTTGGTACAACCGGCCGCAGCCAGCTTTTCACACGCCTGCTTGCCACGACTTCCGGATCGGCAGATCACATACAGCGGGCGACTTGCCGGATGCCCGGCCAGCACAGCCCCGGCGTCCAGACTTTCGAGCGGAACATTGGTCGCAATCGAAGCGTGGACTTCACGGAACTCAACCGGCGTTCGTACGTCGATCAGATCCACGGTCTCGCCCGCCTGAATTCGATCCTGAAGTTGCCTGGGGGAGATGACAGAAACGCTCATTAGAGTACTCCTTTGTTTCAAAAATCAAAAATATCGAGATATCGTAAACAGTCGACCTGTTTGAGCAAAAAAACGGGAATCAAAATCATCGGTCGTTTTTGGAACAACAAACCACTGCAGGATGCGGCATTCCTGCCCGTCGAAACCTCATGCCATCAACACACAAGGCCTGAAAACAGTCGCAGAAAAGGCAGTCGGACAAGAGTTTGTCCCACCCATAAACTCAGGTTCCACAACACGCTATTTTGCTGCGGCCGACACGCCGAATCTTTGTTCAATGCAGCCCATAATCTGTTTCAGATGGGGCTCGGCAACTCGGTAAAACACCTGTCGCCCGTCTTTTTCACTGGTCAAAAATCCACAACGCTGCATCAGACGCAAATGCTCCGACGCCATCGCGCTGGGTAAACCGCACGCTTCCGCAAGTTCCCCTACAGGAAAATCACCCTGCAGCAGCATCTGAACCATCCGCAACCGGTGCGGATGGGCCAGAGTCCGCAGACACTCCGCCGCCTCGCCCAGCGATTCCAGTTCAGTCAGCTTCAGTTTTGGTCTTGATGTGGACATGTTCGTTTGCCTCCTCAGTAAATATATCGCCACATGTCGACATGTCAATCAATTCTTTTCAGATTTTTCCGCTGACTCTTTGGCTTCGACTCTTCTCCCAGCAACACTTCAGGGCCAGCAAATGGCAGCGTGCGACACAACTCGTCACGCTGTGGGACGGAACAGAAAACACTCGGCTCTGTTGCCGATGCGTTCCGACGTCTCATGGACGATCCTCGCAGGGCCTGCCAACTTGTCGAATACGGAGCCATTCTCAAGTGTCGTTGGCTTCATTTGCCGTCTGGTGATCAAGCCATGCTTATCGAATTCGAGGCCGTCTATGCGATGCGCTGACTTCCGAATTGGCCGTTACTGGAAGACTTCGACTGCGCAAAACCGTTGAGACGCAAGGGACCGATCATGATCGCCAGTTAATCCACACCAATCTCCGCCCGCCGCTGGCAGCGCAAGGGAGTGCTGGAGGCAACACAATTTGACCGTATTGTCATCATCACCTTCCGACCCGGCGTATCACCAGCAAGGCAGTGGATCGCTCAATGCTTGCACAATGCGATCATACATGGAAATCAGAATCTTTGAACGGATCGTTTTGCAAACTCGATATGGCTGTCATCATTGTCCCGACATTTCGGTATGATGAGTTCTGGCGTCAGGCGTTCAGCAATCCATGATGCAGTTTCAGTTAAGTGTCGGATGGTCGCCTGCACTCAATCATTCTTTCAGACGTGACAAGAGAACCTCACGATGCGTCGATGAGAACTCCGGAAAG
>JBIIIF010000187.1:0-14556 GCA_044235005.1 Planctomycetaceae bacterium
TGGGCAAACGCCTGGGCCTGTTCACAATCACCAGCGATGTCGGGCCGGGGCTTTGTCTGTGGTTGCCCAAAGGCGCGATGATCCGTGCAACTTTGGAAGACTTCATTAAGGCGGAGCTGCTGCGTCGCGGTTATCAGCCGGTGTACTCGCCGCATATTGGTCGCGTCGAAATGTATGAGACCAGCGGACACTTTCCTTACTATCGCGATTCGCAGTTCGCACCAATCTTCGGCCATACCGCCGGACAGCTCGTCGACTACTGGATTCGCTGTCTCGACCCGCGCGAAGCGGACCCAGCGCCGCCGACTCCAGATGACGAACGACGGTTGCTCGAAGCAGCTCGCGTGCTTGGTTTCGACGAAAAGGATTTCCCGATCAACGGCACCAACGATCAGAAACGCGAAGTTCTGCGTCGATGGGAAAAGCAGCAGGAACGCTTCCTGTTGAAGCCCATGAACTGCCCGCATCACGTGCAGATGTACAAAGCCATGCCGCGCAGTTATCGAGATCTGCCGGTTCGCCTTGCTGAATTCGGAACGGTCTATCGTTACGAACAGTCCGGCGAATTGAACGGACTGCTGCGAGTACGCGGACTGACTCAGGATGATGCTCACTTGTTTTGCACCCCGGAACAGGTTGAGCATGAATTCAAGGAGACTCTGGGACTTGTGAAGTTCGTTCTGGAAGCCGTCGGCCTGCAGGATTATCGCGTCCAGTTGTCGACTCGCGATCCAAACTCCGACAAGTACGTCGGCAGTGAAGAACTGTGGGCCAGTGCGGAAGGCATTTTGCGAAAAGTGCTCACCGAAGAAAAAATGCCGGTCGTGGAATCGCCAGGTGATGCGGCCTTCTACGGCCCCAAGACCGACTTTATGGTGAAGGACTGTCTGGGCCGCGAATGGCAGTTGGGAACGGTTCAGCTCGACTACAACCTGCCGAACCGGTTCGAGCTCGAATACACAGGACCGGACAATAAACCTCATCGCCCTGTGATGATTCATCGAGCACCGTTTGGTTCGATGGAACGCTTCACCGGGGTGCTGATCGAACACTTCGCCGGAGCGTTCCCGTTGTGGTTGGCACCGGAACAGATTCGTGTGTTGCCTCTCAGTGAAAAATCGGACGACTACGCGACTGAGGTTGCCGGCAAGCTGCGTCAGGCCGGTTTCCGCGTCGCGACGGACCTGCAGAGTGCTCGCGTTCAGGCCAAGATTCGCGAAGCTCAGATGGATCTGATTCCTTACATGCTGGTCGTTGGACCGAAGGAAGCAGAGACAAATTCGGTCAACGTTCGATGTCGTATCGACGGTGAGCTCGGTGTAATGACGCTCGACGCGGCCATTGCAAAGCTGTCCGAAGAACGCGACAAGCGTACGATTCGTCAGATTGCGAAGCCCGCTGCACCAATTGCGGGAGCACCAACCAGCGGTGAGCAGAACGAGTACTGATCGGTGGAGTAATCACCATCGGCGAGCGACAGGGCGTCAGCCCTCCGTGTGCGTTGCAACGTTCACTGAAAAAGCTACGTGCACGCCGCTGGACCTATGTAGAGCCCTTTCGCGCACTCGCCGGATGGCTTACGCCGTTAGGCTTGAACAAAGCACTCGACGGGATTTGCATCCCGTCGGGTCCTTATGCTTCGATCAAACCTTCGCGAATTGCCCAGCGGCAGAGATCAACTCGATCTGTGGCTCCGACGGCTCGCATGATTCGGTACTTGTGACTTTCCACAGCCTTTTCAGAAATCGACAGTGCCTCCGCCACTTCGGAAACTCGGCGGCCTTCCGCAATCTTCAGCAACACATCCCACTGACGATCCGTCAGCTTCTGCATCTGACTGCTGGCTGAACAGCGGAAGTGACCATCTCGCTGCAACTGAACCCGAGCTGCCAGATTCTCAGAGAGCACGGCCTGGCCGGCTGAGACCTGAGCCAACTGTTCGCTGATCTTCTTCATCAGGTCTTCACGGGAAAGAATTCCTGTGACACGGTTGTTCACGATGAGATCAAGCTGTCGGTCCGTCAGGCCATCTCCAAACACGGCGACGCGTGTCTCACCCAGGCGTACAGCAAGTTCTGAAAAGACATCTCGCAGAGCTTTCACGATCAGCTTTTCGCAAACAAGCACGGTCTGAGGGCGCTGGCTGCGAATGGTCTGAATCAGTTCGGCGGCTGTCGAGACAGCGGTGACGTTTCGAAATCCCCCGTAGGCCTTAAGGCACCACGCGATGGATTCGGCGTTGAGTCGATTGGAGTCTGCAATGACCGCATCACCTGGCTGGATTGCGGAAAAGTCCATTGCGGCGTTGTGTCGATCCGTCTGTGCCTGCATGGAACCCTCACTTCTTCCTGATCGTGAAGAGCCGAATCGTTTCGGCCATGATGAACTGCCATCAGAAGATTCAGAAGGCTCTTCGTGCTGGTGACGTTTCAGTCAGATTCATTCTGGACTGAGGACTACGTTCCAACGACGGGGAGAACTCCTGGTCTCGTTCCCGCATCCATGCGGGGGAGCAGTTGAGTGGTGGGGTTCTAATCCAGCTGCGAATGTTTTTGAGAGAGGAGAATCCCACGTAGGATAACCCCGCGTAGGGCATTCCCGCACTCATGCCGCGTGAAATCATTCATCGCGAAGAGATACCTTCCAGCGACGAGGATCTCTCTCTGTTCGGCTCCTGACGTCCGCGATGCGTGAGCAGAGCACTCTATTCGAAGGGTCTTTCTCCACTAAACAGTACTCAGCAACAACTGCGACAGCGAAACCTCTGAGCAGCAGATACCCACGTGCGACTACAAGATCTCCGCCGACCTGTGAGTGAACTTATTGTGCTAATTCCCGCACAAAGAATGCGATTCTGCGCTTTGAAGCCCACGGCGTTTCACACGCTCCATGCCCAGCGCCGGGGACCAGCAGGAACTCAAAATCCTTACCCGCATCAATCAGTTTCTTGGCCACTTGAGTTGTCGTGGCGGGGTCAACATTCCGATCCAGCTCGCCAACTACAAGCATAAGACTTCCCTGAAGCTGATGAGCATTCTCCATGTTCGAGTTGTCCTGGTAGTAATTACCCTCCGGCACTCCCATCCATTGTTCGTTCCACCAGATTTTGTCCATGCGGTTATCGTGACAGCCACAATCAGCGACGGCCGCTTTGTAGAAGTCACCGTGCCAGAGCAGGGCGGCCATCGCATTCTGACCACCGGCTGAACCACCATAGATTCCGACTCGGGTGAGGTCGATCTGAGGCACTTTCTCCTTCAACGATTTCATCCAGAGGATTCGATCCGGGAAGCCTGCATCTCGCAGGTTGCGATAGCAAACATCATGAAAGGCCTTGGATCGCCATGCGGTGCCCATGCCATCAATCTGCACAACAATTAACCCGGAATCTGCAATCTGATGCTGATGCCCAAAGCTCGGTCGAAACGCCTTGGGAACATGATGATCGTGTGGTCCGGCGTAGATGTTTTCAATCACCGGATAGCTCTTCGACGCATCGAAGTTCTTTGGCCGATGAACGATTCCCCAAATGTCTGTCACGCCATCTCGCCCCTTCGCGACGAATCGTTCCGGATACGAGCCACGTTCCTTGAGAACTTCAGAGGCATCGGCTGTCTCCAGCACGCATAGAAGTTTGCCGTCGGCCGTTCGCAGTTCGGTCACAGGTGGCAAGTCGACTCGAGAATAGCGGTCGATGAACCAGCGTCGGTCCGGCGACCATTCAATATCGTGAGTCCCATCACCTTCGGTCAGAATAGTCAGCTCAGTGCCATCGAAACGAACACGGCAGAAGTGTTCATGATACGGATCCTGATCCGGACGAATCCCAACAGCGAAGAACCAGAGCGTGTCGCTGTCCTCATCGATCTGCTCGATGCGACGCAGATTCCATTCACCGGATGTCACCGGATTCATTACCTGTCCGGACGAAAGATCATATCGATACAAATGATTCCAGCCGGATCTTTCACTGGCCCACAACAACTGGTTGTCCTGCAACCATCGCTGCTCATGCTTGCCTTCGGACGAGTAATGAATAAACGTCGGGCTGTGTTCATCAACGATCGCTCGCACCGCACCCGTTTCGACTGTCACTTCCAGAATACGCATTCGCTGATGGCCGCGTTCGTTGTACATCATCCAGAACCGCGCACCATCGTCACTCCATCGAATCAGATCCAACGACCACGGATTCGGAAACAGTTCGTTTGAGACGGGAATCTCTTTGCGATCTTCCACCCAAAATAACCTCGGCCGCGCAATGGGAAGCGCATCACCCGGTTTGAAGTAGGGGTACGATTGCAGCTTTGGTTGTAGCCGATCGGCCGGCGTTGATTCGATGTAGTACGTGATCCGCTCATTTACGCGAGTCGTCTGAAACGCGACCACAGCTTTTGAATTGGGCGCCCAGTGAGCATCAACGCTGTCTTCAGGGAAATCGGGCAGATCGTATTCCATTCCCATTCCTCGAGCCCGTGATGCATCGCGGCGAAATGTGTTTTCGGCCACGGCATCAGTTGTAAGCTGCACCTCGGAGTTGTCAGCCGTTGCCTTCAGCCAGAGATTATTGGCTCGCGTGAAGACCGTCACCGAACCATCCGGCGAAGTTGACGCTGCTGACTCTGAAGCCTGTCGATTCCGACGTCGACGACGAGGCGGCTCATCAACCTTCACGTTCTTGATCACGGTGTCATCAATGATCACACTTGAGCCACCTGACTCCGCGCGGACGCAGCCTAACTCTTTCCCGTCCGCATCACTGAAGAGCCAAACATGCCCGGCAAACGTGTGCTGATTGCGAGTTTCACCGGGCTTCACAGCTCCGTATTCTCGCCGCCCGCCGGACGAATCAATCCAGTTCAAAGTTAAGGCCCGATCCAGACGATTCTCGACCACAATCTCTGTGTCCTCTTGTCCGTCAGCGGACGGCTGAACTGGCAGAAACAACGATGTGACATTGTTTGCAGGTCCGGTGCTTTCGGCGGTGACCTTCCCCGAATCGCGTTGCAGACGAAATCGCCCCTCGGGTCCGATCAGGAGGATTTGAGTTCCGTCTTCACTGAATTCAATCTCGTTCAGAGGAAGCTGTTCGCCCGAGACGTCTCGTTTCAGCAGTTCCGCCAACCCAGCCGCAACGGCCGCATGGTCAAACGCCGAAGTCCGAGTGGCCTTGTTGGCATCGACCAGAATAAATTCTCGTTTCCCATCCGGGAGATCGTTGCGATACCAGAACTGCGATTGAATACCAAACCACTTCGGCTGGACTCGATCACGATAAACCCGCTGCGCCTCGGCTGTTTGCTCGAACGAACAACTCGCCAACAACAGCAGAACACCCTGAATCAGAGCCAGGCTGTATCGTTGACGTAGATTGAAACGGGTCGTCATCACATGCTCCGAATCGGAAGCTTGGACTCAAGAAAGGAGGAAATCATCTGCATGAACCGAATAGCACCAAACGAGTTACTGTTTACCGCCCAGCCGGAGGCGCCGGCTTTGGTGCTGGCCGGCGCCTCCGGCCGGGCGGTAAACGATGGATTCATCTGCCCGCTGACACAGCTGCGTGTCAATTCGCCGCTGACGCCAGTGCCTGATTCGACCACTGCTGTTCAGCCCAGCGACGACGATCCCAGTCGCTTTCGCAGATAATTCGCGCGGGCCACATTGCGGTCGGCTGTTTCCAGTTCGGCACCATGCAACTTCTGCAGATGCGCGGGCTGAGTGTGGATGAACAACTCATTGACGGCGGCGACATCGAGATTCGACACCAGACCCAGCCTAATACCCATCCGCAGACTCGATAGCAACAGCATCGTTTCTTCGGAACTGATCGAACGAGCGCTCGTCAGTGTTCCAAATGCGCGGGCCACCTGGTCGTGCAGTTGCGACTTGTTATCACGGAGCAACAGATCGCGAACTTTTCGTTCCCAGCCAATGATGTGTGAAACCACTTCCTGAACTTCGGCGATCAGATCGGTTTCCGATTTACCAAGCGTCATCTGATTCGAGATCTGGTAGAAGTCGCCCATCGCCTGGCTGCCTTCACCGTAGAGACCTCGCACGGCCAAATTAATCTTTTGAGCCGCCTGATGAACTTTCTGAATCTCGCGAGTCACTCGCAGTGCCGGCAGATGCACCATCACGCTGACTCGAATTCCGGTTCCGACATTGGTCGGACAGGCGGTCAAATAACCAAGCTGCGGATGAAACGCGAACGGGACCGTCGATTCGATCTGATCGTCCAGAGCATCACATTCCTGCCAGCATTCATCCAGCGCTAATCCGCTGTGCAGCACCTGAATTCGCAGATGATCTTCTTCGTTGATCATCACACTGTGACGTTCACCTTCACTGATCGCAACCGCGCGAGGACCATCTCCGCGAGCCAGTTCGCGGCTGATCAACTGGCGTTCCATCAGCAGTTGGCTGTCCAGGGGAGCGAGCGTTTCCACGTTCACATGATGCACGGAACGGCCCTGGATTTCTGACTTCAGAGCCGCCTGGACCTGCTGCACAATCTGAAAACGGACGTCGGCAGCGGCGCGCGTGATAAATGGAAAACCGGCCACATTGCGAGCCAGCCGGACTCGGCTGGAAATCACAATATCCGACTCCGGTCCATCCCCGCGCAGCCATTCGCCACTGGTGCGAGCCAGCTCAGCCAGACAGAAGGATTTGTCCTGACGATCTGAACTCAACGAACTATTCCTTGCAGAAAATCGGGTGCAACGACAATACGAGACAGAATACTTGCCATGCTCGCGATCCCACTTCTTGCGAAAGTGAGAGGAGCAGCGGGGCGGAATTGTAGACCGCTGACTCCGTCCGGTACAGGCACGCGATTCCAACACGCGAATTCCCATGAGATGCGGGAATTGCGCCTCTCCCAACGATCAGCTACGCGACAGGTGTCAATTTTCTGAACCGCGAATAGACGCGAATTCACGCGAATAAATGAAATGATCGCCAGGGAGTGTTCCCGGCAAAATACCGCTCAGAACAGAAAGCCGCCAAATAAACTTGAAAATCGCACGATTCCCTCGTTCCTCCCTGTGCTTATTCGCGTTGATTAGCGTCCATTCGCGGTTCAAATAATCTCTTCCGCGATGCAGCGGGGCGGCAAACAGGGTTAAGCGGCGTCTTGATTTAATCGTATCCGGGTGTTTCGTTTACCGCCCAGCCAGAGGCGCCGGCTTTAGCGCTGGCCGGTGCCTCTGGCTGGGCGGTAAACGATTCTATAAGTAGCCCGCGCGGGGCGTGACCTTGCTAATCAGCGATCGGCATGCGAATTCGATTGCCGCGAAGTGATTGCAGCTTTGCGATCGCGGCATCAGCAGATCTCAGCCGGCCTTCCGTCGTGCGATGAGTCATAATCACCAGGCGAGCCACCCCGGAGAGATCATCTACATCAGCCGTCTCATCCTGGCGAACACTGCTGATACTGATCTCGTTGCGTCCCAGAATGTCGGCGATGTCCGCCAGCACGTGAGGTCGGTCGGCGACAGTAAATCGCAAGTAGTAGCGACGGCTGAGTTCTTCCTGCGGCTGCAGCGGAATGGATTCTCGTGACTGCAATCGCTGCAAAGATTGAAACGTAATTGCGGCTCGACCGGTAGCGTAATCGATCACATCGGCCATCACCGCGGACGCTGTCGGCATCTGCCCCGCGCCGGCGCCGGAGAATCGCATCAGACCGACCGCGTCGCCCTCAATGCTGACGATGTTGTCGGCTCCATTCGTCAATGCCGCTGGTCGATCGGCTTTTACCAATGTCGGCTGAACGGCAATCTCCAGGCGGCCCTTCGACAATCGAGATGTCGCCAGCAACTTCACGCGATACCCCAGCTCAGCAGCGACCAGCAGATCGAGTAGTTCGATATGCTGGATTCCCTGGCGAACGATCGCATCCAGCGGCACGGATGTTCCATACGCCAGTTGAGTCAGAATAGACAGCTTCTGCGCAGCGTCTGTTCCATCAACATCCATCGCGGGATCTGCTTCGGCGTATCCTCGAGCCTGAGCTTCAGTCAGCACATCTTCATAGGTCTGACGACGATCAAGCATTCGACTCAGAATGAAGTTGCTTGTGCCGTTCAAAATCGCTTCGATGGAAACGATTCGATTCGCAGTCAATGCAGTCGTGACTGCGGAGATGATCGGGATACCACCGGCAACAGCTGCTTCAAAGCAGATCGTTCGCCCCAACTTATGAGCCAGCCCAAACAACTCCGCGCCGTGAGCATACAGCAGAGCTTTGTTGGCGGTGATCACATCTTTGCCAGATTCCAGCAGACTGGTAATGTCGGCACGTGCAGGATTGATTCCGCCCACGACATGAATCACGACTTGAATGTCCGGATCGGCGATGACGGTCTGAATGTCATCAGAAACCGGGAGACCACTGAGGTCAACATCTCGCTTTTTCGCAAGATCTCGCACGACCACACGACGCAGCCGAATCGACCGGCCGGTCCGCTGAGTCAGCAGGTCGCTGGACGTCTGCACAATCCGTACAACTCCACTTCCGACAGTGCCGCAGCCGACAAGTGCGATATTCAGTTCCGAGTTGCCCGGCATAGTGAACCCTTTAGAAGTCAGCCAACAAACGCATTTGACGTTAACGACATCGCTGGATTCCGGTTGGATCGGAAAGACGGCAGCAATCTCATCAGTCCGGAGAACAGGATCAGACGACATTCACCCGGGCGGTGTCACCAGAGCCGAAAAAGTCGACCGAAGAATGAGAGCGTCCCAAACCTTTTCCCGTTCAGCAGTTGAGCGATGTCGCACGTGTCATATACTGTGCGGTATTCGGCTGCCGTTGGGAACGAAAGCCAGTGATCTCCATGTTTCGAATCATGACTAATCAAACACAAAATTCCGTTCTCACAGCTCAAATGCAGATTGGAGCCGTCAGCTACCTGAACTCACGTCCACTCATCGAGGGACTTGAGGGGTTGCTTCCATCGGCCAATCTGGTGCTCGATTACCCTAGCCGCCTGGCCGACGCCTTGTCGAACGGTCAGCTCGATGTGGCTCTGATTCCGTCCATTGAGTATTTCCGGCGACCGGGCTACGAAGTCATTTCTGACGCCTGCGTGGCAGCTCGCGGTGAAGTGTTGAGCGTGAAACTCTATTGCCGAGTTCACCCGGGACAAATTCGGACGCTGGCTCTCGATGAGGGTTCTCGGACCAGCGCCGCGCTGACGAAAGTGATTCTGGCGGAACGTTACGGTGTGATTCCGAAAACCGAACCGCTTCGCATGGAATCCGCTACGACAGACAGCGGTGCTGATGCCGTGTTGTTGATCGGCGATCGTGCAATGCACAGCCCGGAAGAATCGTTCGTCGAAGTCATGGACCTTGGACAGTTCTGGTATGACTGGACCGGTCTGCCGTTCGTCTTTGCGATGTGGGTGGCTCGTCGCGAAATCAACACAGAAGGTGTTGATGAAGCATTGTCGCACGCACGTGATCTCGGGATTGCCAACGTGGCGGATATCGCTCGGGAAGAAGCACCTCGTCTGGGCATCTCAGAGACTCTTGCACACAACTATCTGACCCGGAATCTTCACTATCATTTGACTTCAGCCGAGCGAAGCGGACTGAAGCTGTTCAGCGAGCTGGCCGCTCAGCATAATCTGGTGAAACCCAATGTCGACATCGTCTATCGAGATCTCATCACTGCTTGATAAAGCTGTTGCTGGTGACCGACTCACTCCCGAAGAAGGCCTGGCGCTGCTGCAGTCCAACGACCTCGCAGCAATCGGCGCGGCGGCGAACGCAGTGACGATGCGGATGCATCCCGAGCCGTTCCGCACCTATAACATCGATCGCAATATCAACTACACAAATGCGTGTACTGCCGTTTGCGATTTCTGTGCGTTCTATCGGCCACCCAATCATCCGGAGGTGTATGTGCTTCCCATGGAAGTGCTGCTGAAGAAGATTGAGGAAACCGTTGCTCTGGGCGGCGATCAAATTCTGTTGCAGGGCGGTCTTCATCCCAAACTTCCGCTGGAATGGTACGAGGAAATGCTGCGAACACTGCGGCAGCATTATCCACAGGTGAATATTCACGGGTTCAGTCCCCCGGAGATCTATCACTTCACCAAGATCAGCAAGCTGCCTCTGAAAACGGTTCTGGAACGACTCAAGGAAGCCGGCCTCGGGAGTCTTCCCGGTGGCGGCGGAGAAATCCTTGTGGACCGAGTTCGCAAAGCGATTACTCGCGGCAAGGTCTTGACCGATGACTGGCTCGACGTCATGCGAGTGTGGCATGAACTGGGTGGCAAGTCTTCAGCGACCATGATGTTCGGCCACGTGGAAACCCTGGCTGAGCGAATCGAACATCTCGACCGAATCCGCCAGTTGCAGGATGAGACAGGTGGCTTCACCGCGTTTATCTGCTGGACCTTTCAGCCCGAAAACACCGACATGGCTCACATTCCTCCGGCCGGTGCTTTTGAGTACTTGAAGACTCAGGCGGTTAGCCGTCTTTATCTCGACAACGTGCCCAACATTCAGTCGTCCTGGGTCACTCAGGGAGAAAAAGTCGGCCAGCTTGCCATGCTGTTCGGTGCGAACGACATGGGCAGCCTGATGATTGAAGAAAACGTCGTCTCTCAGGCCGGCACGGTTCACCATCTCACCGTGGAAACCATCCGTCGCTGCATCGAGAACGTCGGCTACATTCCTCGCCAGCGCAACGTGTTTTACGACTACATTGATCAGGCCGTGGTTTGAAATTCTTCCGGCGAGCCCGGCTGCGTCAGCACCCGGGCATTCACGGCCAATTCGGGAGCCGTCAGCCCCGGACCCAAATCATCGCGAACCGTAATCATGCCGATGATGCGCGATAGGATCGATTCAGATTCAAATTGTCATAATTTTCTCCGGGTGCTAACGCAGCCCGGCTCGCAGAGTGAGGAAAGTCCCTCGTCGCGTGCTTTCTTTCGCGTGCAATGCTGGCAATAATATTCCGCCTGCCAGGATTGCGACATGGTTGGATCCTGCTGATTTCCAACAACTTCCTCCGACGAATCTGCCTCCGCAAATCCGCCGGAACTCCCACCTCCTAATGAACGCGGAGAATTTAATGACCACACCTTCCAGCGGAGCCTCACGACGAGACTTCCTCAAGACCTCTGCAACGGCAGCCGCAGTGACAGCCACTTTGAGCAACGTTGCCTCCGGCATGTACGTCTCTCAGGACGACACCATTTCCATCGCTCTGGTTGGCTGCGGTGGACGCGGAACTGGAGCGGCCGGCAATGCTCTGTCCGTCGATAACGGCCCCATCAAGATCGTGGCAATGGCAGACGTGTTCCAGAAGAACCTCGATGCCAGCCACGGCAACCTGAGCAAAGAACACGGCGCGAACGGCAAACTGGACGTGCCACCAGAACGACGCTTCATCGGCTTCGACGCTTACAAGCAGGCCATGGATGTTCTGAAGCCTGGCGATGTTGTAATCCTGACAACTCCACCCGCATTTCGCTGGGTCCACTATACCTACGCGATCGAAAAAGGCCTGAACGTATTCATGGAGAAGCCCGTCACTGTCGACGGCCCGACCACAAAACGCATGCTGGCTCTGAACGACAAGGCGATCGAAAAGAATCTGAAGGTTGCTGTCGGTCTGATGTGCCGCCACTGCGAAGCTCGCCGCGAATTGTTCGATCGTATTCAGAACGGTGAAATCGGCGACATTACCATGATGCGAGCCTACCGTATGGCAGGTCCAACCGGAACTGCGGCCACCGGTCCAAAGCCGGAAGGTGTCAGCGAACTGCTTTACCAGATCAGCCGCTTCCACGGTTTCCTGTGGCTCAGCGGTGGTGCCGTCAGTGACTTCCTGATTCACAACATTGATGAATCGTGCTGGATGAAGAACGCATGGCCGGTGAGCTGCAAAGCCAACGGTGGGCGTCATTATCGAGGCGACAATGTCGACCAGAACTTCGACAGCTATTCGATGGAGTATACGTTCGACGACGGCACTAAGTTGTTCGTCAACGGCCGTACGATTCCTGGCTGTCATCAGGAATTCGCCAGTTACGCTCACGGCACCAAGGGGCTGGGAGTTATCTCTTCAGCATCACACTGGCCGTCACGTGCTCGAATCTACAAAGGGCACAACGAAGACGCGAAGAATCTGGCCTGGGAGTTTCCTCAGCCAGAAAAGAACAATCCGTACGTTGACGAATGGAAGCATTTGATTGCCGCCATCCGCAACAATGAAAAATACAACGAAGTCGAACGCGGCTGCATGGCCAGCGTTGTCACCTCGATGGGCCGCATGGCTGCTCATACTGGTCAGGAGATTACTCTGGAGCAGATGATGAACTGCGAACATGAATTCGCACCGGACATCGACAAGCTGACTCTGGAATCCGAATCCCCACTGGTCGCCGACGCCGAAGGCAAGTACCCAATCCCACTGCCAGGTCTCGAGAAGACACGGGAATACGCATGATGAAAGGCTGCCTTCTGATACCCAATCAGGGGGTTCAATGCCTACTAAACCGCCAAAACCAAAAGGCCTCCGAGTTTAAACTCGGAGGCCTTTTTCATGTCGTCTTACCAACCAACTGCGGCCTTCAGGTCCATGGCAACAAGCGGGTGAAATCGCAGTTCGCTAGCCATCGACGCGTCGCCAAAGTTCTTCGCGACTAATGGCAATCGACGGATCCGCCTTCAATTCTGACGACCTTCGGGCCACTTCGGTGGCTTGCCATGGATGCAGGACGATGGGTTCATCGGACGCTCCGATATCGTCCCATAAGAGTTCCACAAGTCGCAGTTTTTCTGCGATAGGCAGGCTTCTCAGTTCTTTCAGATCAATGCTCATTTGGGGCTCCGGAGGTACGCTCAGATACCTTGAATGCAATACCGCTGGACGTCATGGCAATTGTATCGGCCGCTTTTCGTTGGCGAAAGCCGCATGTTTGTCTGAGCAAATAAATCGTCGGGCCGCCTCATTGCGATCCGATCAGAGACTGAAAAAGTGCTCTGTCAGGCGGAAGATTACGCAGGTTGTTCGCTGTTCCATAGCTGCGAAGGGCATGCGGCGGGACTGAAACACCGGGCCGAGATTGTCGATCTGGGACAGATCGACCTACGTAGACCGATCTGTCTTCAGATCGGTGAGTGTGCACAACGCAACGAAACGCAAAGCCGACGACCATCAGCAGAAACGCAGAGGGCCGGTTCGCTGTTCCATAGGCCTTCGAAATACATGCGCCGGGAGGGGAACTACGGGCCGCCATTGTCGATCTGAGACAGATCGACCTACTTGAATCCAAATGGCCCTCAGAACGACTGCGGCTGGCTCTTCACTGGGATCGGCTGCTGTTGCTGCTGACGATAAAGCCCGTTGGGCATTCCCTGACCTTGCGGCTGATAAAGCTGCGGCGCACTGAGATTGGAGACCGGCTGAGAAAGCATGTAACCGGACGGCTCCGCAGAGCTTCGCATCGCGGACAAGCTCTGCACGATGGTCACAACAGCCAGTGACAGCGAACACACACTCAGAGCAGCGACCTGAACGTTAAATCGGCGAGCCAACGCCGGAGTCGTACGACGCTGCTGAATCTTCTGAGACACGTTCGCCCAGACAGATCGAGTTGCCGAACCAGGCTCTGGTCGAGTCGCAGGGTCATCTCGCAGAACGTACAGGGCGTTCATCGCTCGAGATGTCTCGGTATGATACACGCGGCACTCCCCGCAATGTTCCATATGACCGGCCAACAGACCTTCTTCTTCCGCTCGCAGGTCATTCCCGACGTCCAGATGAATCAGATGTCGTGCGTCAGAACATTCCATAGTGGCATCCCGTATCAGCGGCTAATTCAGCGATCAACACTCAGAACCAAACTCAAATCACTCATCCGAGCCTGCTTGTCCACGACTTGTGCGGCGTTCTCGACGCTCCCACGATTCCTTAAACATCTTGCGAGCTTCCGCCAGTCGCCAGCGAATCGTGGCTTCACTGCGATCCGTAATCGCAGCCACTTCCGATGTGCAAAAGCCTTCCAGATCTCGCAAAATCAAAACCGTGCGGTAGGCCTCTGGAATCTCGGCCAGCACCATCTGCACTTCCTGCGACAGATCCAGCTCAGCGCGAGGATCAGCCATGGACGGATCTAATGGACGATCCTGACCCACGTCCGAAAACAACGACCATCGACCTCGACGACGCACCTTTCGCAGATGATCGTAGGTCAGGTTCACCGCCAGCCGGAACAACCAGGGACCAAATCGCCGAGCCGGATCGAACTGTTCAATTCGCTCGAAGGCCCGAAGAAACGACTCCTGGACTAGATCCGTCGCCTGCTCAAGGTCCAGCACAAATCGTCGCACAACCTTGAGCACGCGGCGTTCGTACCGCAAAACAAGCTCTCCAAACGCGTCATGATCCCCATTTCGAGCCGCATGGACCAAGCGCACTTCGCTCGCGGACGGAGCTTCGCCATTTTCGGGCGAATCCGCTGCGTCGAGTGACAGGTCTTCTGCGTCCGACTCGGACATTCTAAGCATTTCGAGGCCTTTCCT
>JBIIIF010000188.1:0-14542 GCA_044235005.1 Planctomycetaceae bacterium
GTGGGAAGACGTCGTTGTGGTTTGTGGTACTTCGACGCCGACAGGACACTACAAATTGTCAGGGGCGTCTGAATTGCAGAGGTCGTTTTGAACCACGAAACACGCGTATGACACGAAAAATCCAGGCGGTCAGTCGCGTTCTTGCACATAGAGTGACCAGCGATCGACCGACATCAGTGAAAAAGTTTCGCCATTCTGGTGGTGTGGAGCTTCAGTAAATCTGCTTAACTTCGGCTACCCTGAACGAGCAGCATGTCGGCAGTTTCCCGGGCAGGTTCGCGATTGGCTGAAGTCATCCCCGGTGCTGAACTGAGGAAACTGTTAGCAGGGCAGATTCACAATCCTGCAGTTGACTCAAGATCACTAAAGAACTCTGCCACCTGGCATTCGAAACCAGGAAGCACATCGCCCCCAGTGATCTTTGCCTCTTCATCCAGCACCGTGACATCCACCGGAGACGTGTAGACCGCCACGGACCGACTGCGACAGTCGACGATCCACACCAGGTTGACTCCCGAATGAAAGTACTCGATGCGCTTTCGCATCATTTCCGCTTTCGTATTGCCGGGGCTCAAAACCTCAACGGCCAAATCCGGAGCCAATGTTGGATACGATTCTTGCGGGAACTGTCCGCCGGGAAAACGACTGCGGGAAAGAAATGCAACGTCGGGGCCTCGCACAGAACTCGCCAACAGGCGAAACATGCCGTCCGCACCAGAAACGATTCCGAGACGGCGCGACACTACGAAACTTCTTAACAGTCCAGAAATGGTGACTGCCACAACGGAAGCTTCGAATCCCACGGCTTTCTCCACCAGTGTATTGTCGATGAGCTCGCAGAGAGGCTTTGTGTGGTCGTTACAAAAAACCAGATCGTCTACCGTTGCCGTTCCCGGGGCTGGCGTGCTTCTCACACGGTCAGCAACGATGCCCCCCAGCTCCTGAAGTCGCTCAGCCAGGCTATCAGTGACGGCGGCATGAGTCATGCTTTGACGCTCCGAAACCATTGTTGAAACTTCTGAAGGCGGCTTAGAAAAAGGGTCAGGAACCAATAGTGCGGAGCCCCTGCGGACCATTTGGCTATTGGTTCCCGACCCCTTTTTCTGAGCCCTGAGCCTGATAATACTCAAGAATCGCTCGAAGTGCCAGAAGATCCTTCTTTCCGTGGGGACTTTCCGTCCTTGGTTCAACTCCGGTCAGCAAAGAAGCGTTCCATGCGGCGAAAATAGAACATTCCGGAGACCAGCAGCAGGCCAACGGCAGCAGCGGATGTCAGCAATGCGCCGAGTGCCGGGAGTTCTGCTCCCACCAGCATCCAGCGATAGACCTGCAGCAGTCCCGCGAGTGGATTCAGGTAGTACAAACTCCGCCACCGCTCAGGTACGACGGCTTCGGTTTCATAAACGACCGGGCTGATCATCATGCCCAATTGCAGCACAAACGGTACGGCAAACTGGACATCTCGATAGATTCCATTAATGGCGGACAGCCACAAAGCAAAAGCTGCGGACACCATCAGCGTCGCGACCAGCAACACCGGCATTAGAAGTATTTGCGGTCCCGGGACGACACCGAAGAACAGCATCACGATTACGAGCATGACAAAAGATACGACGAAATCCACCGAGGCCGGAACGAAGGCCGAAAGCGGCAGTATCACTCGAGGGAAGTAAACCTTCTTAATAAGGTGACTGTTCATTGCAATCGATAGTGTGGCTTGAGTTGTTGCGGCGGCAAAGAACTGCCAGGGAACCATCCCGCAGAGACTGGTCACCACGTACGGCACTTTGCCATCACTGGCAGATCCTCTCAGCCAGGAAATCAACACACCAAAAACGACTACGGTCATCAGAGGCTGCAGCACGGCCCAGGCGAGCCCCACCGCAGTTTGCCGATACCGAACTTTGAGGTCACGAAAACCGAACGCCCAGATGAGTTCACGAAATCGCCAGAGTTCCGCGAAGTCGATCAGTTGCCAGCCAGCTCGCGCCCCGTGGTAGATCATCTCAGGGCAAGCGGAACTAACTTGCTTCGCCGCAGTGTTTTCATTGAGCGGCATAGGCGATTTTGATGGTTGCTCTCGTCACGGATATTCTCAATCGTATTGATGTTCAGAAACAGTCTGAGCGTACTTCGTCCCTCTGGGTGACAGTCGCCTGAACGACAGCCCCTAACGAACTCCTATAGTTCCGCAGATCCAGACGACGTGATACGGATGGTTTGTTAAGAATCATGTCGTGGAATGACCAATTGTGAATATTTTGCGTCATGAATCCGTCACCGTAACTGACGAATTCGTTCCAGATCGGCTTCGACATCTTTCCATCCCGGCCGAAGCTCAAGGGCTCGCTGAAAATGATTCTCAGCGGCTGCGATGTCTCCGGCCTGAAGCGACAAGGATCCGGCGAGGGCTCTCGCGTCGGCAGACCCATCAGCAAAGTAGAAGGCGAGATTCACATGCTCTAATGCCTCAGAGAGTTGCCCGAGAGAAGCAAACGCCAGGCTCATGTTCACATGCATTCCAGATCGTTCTGTATTCCTTCTGGCTCCTCGATAACCTACAAGAAAGTGTTGTTCATCAAACCGAATGGCTCTGCCCAACAAGCGGATCGCCTTCTCAGGCTCCCCCGCTTCAGCATGCAGCTCACCGAGACGTCCAAGAGCCACAGTGGGGACAATTCCAGACTGCTCAGCAACTCGCAGTGCTTCATTCAAAAGCGGCATTGGGGACTGGGGCGGAGAATGTTCACGCGACAGTCCGATCAGCGCCTGCATCGCTCGATCATTGTCCGGATTCTCCGCAATGGCCGAACGCCAGATGGCAATTCCTGTCGCATAATCCGCGGCTCGCAGCCATGTACGTCCAGCAAGTGCAATCCCCGCAATTCCCACCACTGTGATGAAGACGACGGCACTCTTTCGAGGATCCTGAATCCGCACCAGCAATCTTCTGAGACCAATTACTACGATCAGAATCACACACGCGAGAGGTACGTACATCCGGTGATCAACCCAGAGATCCGCCGTCGGAATAAAGGACGACGTCACCGCGAGCACACAAATTGGGGCCAGCAGCAGAAAACCAGGTGCGCATCTTTTAGACCAAAACAATGCAGCGATCGCGATCAGGAGCAGAGTCGTCAATAGAATCCATCCCAGATGGTCCGAAACGTATTGTGGTGGTCGCATTGCGTGGTCGACGCTGAGCCACTGAGGCCAAATGCTCTGGAATACGTACAGCCAGATGACCTTTGCCTGAGCAGCCAAATGCAACTCAATCGGCGGGGCATTTCCCCCAAAGCCGACATTGGCATGCCCCTGCAGGATCCCCGGCATCAAGAGCATCACGGCGAAGGCCGAGCCGACAGCAGGCAGCAGCAAAAGTCTCCACTGACCGCGAAAAACATCCTTCCATGATCCTGAATAGAATGCTCGATCCATCAGCAATCCCACCAGTGGAGCCGTGATCATGACTGTTTTTGAAGATAGCCCAGCGCAGAAAACACAAATCGCTGCGAGGAGCCATCGTGTACCACCGGTCGTTATCAACTCTGCCAGGCATCGCAGATACAGAAAAAAGAACAGCCCCATCAACGACTCGCCTCGCTGAGCGACATAGGCGACAGCCGCCGACTGCAAGGGATGCACGAACCACAGAAGCGAAACAGCTAAGGCCGTCTGGTTCGCATCGTTCAGCAGGCGACCAGAACACGTTGACGCCGTTCGTTGAAAGACCGTTCTGACCAGCCCAAACAGAACAATCGCAGCCAGCACATGAACCAGCACGTTTCCCAGACGATGCACGGACATCGAGTCACCAAACAGGCAGGACTCGATTCCAAACGTCAGACGTACCAATGGTCTCGTTTCCGGTCTCAGCCAATCCGTTAAGCCCCAAACCTGTCGCATCGTCGGGGCCTGACCAACATCGCCCAGCATGACATTGTCATCGAACAATCTCGGTCCATCGAGCGACGGCCAATACAACATGACGCCGAGGCCAAACATGACGATGAATGCCACGAGGAATTTCTGCCGACCTACGATAGTCCCGGTGTTGCCGACAATCTGCGTCGTCGTCGACTCCTGAATTATGCTGGCGGACATGTTTGCTCCAATTCGTTTGTCCTCTCCGAAGACTCGTGTCTGTCATTCGACTTCGGCTTACGTTCCGAGTCCTCGGAGAAGGGGTTCTGTATCGCAATTCTTCGCACCAGCAGAGTGATCTGCTCTCGCTGTGATTCCACTGCATGCAGGAGGTAAAAAAACGACAACAGAAACGTGATAACAGTCAGATAGAGGATGACATCCGCACCACGTCCGATACTAAGAATCTCTGCGACTCGGTTTGTCGCGGATGGAACCAGAATCAGGAACAGCCCCAACAGCCAGACTGACGCCCGCAAGCTGCTGATAATCCTGCGAGTTCTGCCAGTGAGCTGAAGAACAACTTCCATCAAGACCAAAGCAGACATCAGTCCGCTGCAGAGCCACTGAAATAATGTCATCGAAGCAACCTTGAAATTGCCAAACGACCGAGGATTCGAAAAGCAGCCGAACTGCGTTGCCCTTTGGCAAGACTCTGTTCGCTATAGACAATCGAACAGGGAACCTCATGAACTCGCAACTTGAGTCGGGCCGCCATCGATAAAATCTGCGATGCATGGGCCATACCGTCTTCAGTGAAGCTCAACTTCCTTGCCGCACCAGCGGTCATGGCGCGAAGTCCGTTGTGAACGTCAGTCAGATTAAGACCCGTTGTAAACCGAGTGAAGACAACTGCCATCTTCAGCAGACACCAGCGATGCAGCGGTATTCCCGGGGCACAACCCAGAAATCGAGAACCAACGACGAGATCTGCCTGAGTCGTTCGGAGAACCTTAACCAATGAGAAGAGATCTTCCGGCTGATGTTGGCCATCCGCATCAAAAGTGATCACTTCTTCAGCTCCGTGATCCAGAGCAAACTGAATTCCGGTCCGCAGGGCAGCTCCCTGCCCTCGGTTAATCAGGTGACGCAGCACATAGACGCCCGCGTCCGCCGCGACAGCGGCTGTTTCATCTCCGGAGCCATCATCGACGACAACGATCTGGAACGGCTTATCACGCAGCCCACGCAGGACATGAGTGAGGCGCGCTCCTTCATTGTAGGCCGGGATGATAATCCAGCTTCGCATTTTCTGAGTTCCCGCGGTTCCGTCAGTGCGTTTCCGATTCCGCAATCCAATGATTGAAACCAGTTCGTTTAGCAAACATTCGCTAGGGTCTTGATATCGATTTGAGATGAAGAATTCGTGAATGTTCTGTTAACTTCTCGTCGGTGGTGTCCACGCTTCATCAATCATCAATTGAGCAGTTGGACAGATGCGGACGAGCAGTCCTGTTCCAGAAGCGAGAATGTTTCAATCACGGAGCATTCATGTAGACAACACTGACAGTCAAGACAGCACCGACAGTGAACGAAGCCAGCGGCACAAGCTGTCTGTTGATTGATTGCGTTTTCAGAACCCGACAATCATAACCCGACGCGTCAGCGAGGGATTTACGGAGACACTTGTAAAACGACACAGCACAATGCCTGACTGACGTTTCGGGTTGGGATGGAAGCACGCGCAACTTCAAAACTGACGCAGCCCAGCTCACCGAAAGAGCCTTAAGGGGTTGCTGAGTTCACAGGTTCTTCGACGAATTCAGTGGCAGGCTATGTTGAGTGCGTCATTACCAAGTTCCGGCTTCACCGATGTCGTTGCGATTCACCGCGAAGCGGTTTAAGAAGGTCATCCCTCGAGGATGAGTTTGGTACGCGTTCAGTCACCGGCGGTGCGACCGCCGGCAGCTCTCTGCCATCCTTTGAGGATTAGTCGCAGAGATTTCCACCGCCCAGACTTCCGCACATGATTTCGCGTTAAACCATTCTTTTGCGCGAAGCGAAATCCGCCTTGCCTTCCATGGCTCGTAAAAAATCGGACTGCAGTGGGCAACATTGCGGGATTCAACGTGAAGCAAGCGTTCAAGCATTGCCCCGAAATGTCGCAACGAGATTCACCGATGGAAGAATCTTCGAATATTCACAATCTGTTCATCTGTTCTTCATGTGAATTGCCGAGCGTACGCACCAGTTGAGATTGGTGAAGTTGAGATCTGCGACGAAGTGAGCCTGCAGGAACACAACAACGGCTGCCGCGGGCGAACTGAAAGTCGCGGGAGTCACAAAGAAGAAATCTCATTATTTAACATGAGCTTCATCGGACCTTCATCTCCGTCAATAGGATCCGGTCAGCAGTCAAGAGAGTGCTTGGTGGCGAACCGAAAACCACGAGAGTCACAGAGAAGAAATCTCATTATTTAACATGAGCTTCATCGGACATTAATCTCGGTCAATAGGATTTGCCCAGCAGTCATGTGATTGCTTGTGATCGAACTTCAGAAGTGGGGCTGAGCTTCTGACTCTATATGTTACGTGAAATGAAATCGGCCCGTTTGAAAATTGCATCAACATTCGCGGTGTGGGTGCAGGGGTGATTGGTGGTGAGTCACAAATGCTCAGGCCTGACTTGTGACAAGCTAAGTGGGGTTTTGTTTTTTGGCGAGTTTTTTGTTTTCTCAATTGAAAAGGTGATCTTGTGAAAAGAATGTTTAAGGGAACATTGGTAGCTGAAGCCCGACGTAAGGGTTTCACATTGATCGAGTTGCTGGTTGTCATCGCGATTATCGCGATCCTGATGTCTCTGGTTTTGCCAGCAATTCAGTCTGCACGTGAAGCTGCCCGCAGCACACAGTGCAAAAACAATCTGCGTCAGTTCGGCGTTGCTCTGTACTCATGGAGCGACACAGACCCGGCTAAGCGAATTTGTTCTGGTCAGTTCGACAGCATCCGCGATGGTTCTATGGACCTCTACAGCTGGGTGGGTAATGTAATCGCAGTCAATGGTGGTCGACCAGCAGACATGGTTTGTCCAAGCAGTGAATTTATTGGTTCAGAGAAGCTCGTTGACTTGCTTGCAGGGGACGTCTCCAGCAACAACGCGTCAACACCGACCTTCCAGGCTGACGGTGCGATGCGAGCTGATCTCGCGACAACCAGTGTAAATAGTGCTGAGCGTACTGCGAAAGTTGCACAGTACGTAAACGCTGGGTACAACTCCAACTACGCCAGCAGTTGGTTCATGACACGCGGTCAGTTGTTGACTGTGAAGTCAGGAACTGATGCTATCGCTGTCGTCGGCACTGACTGCAAGAATCGTGCGAAAGCTGGCGGCTTGACGCCAGCAACGACAGGTCCACTGAGCCAGATTCAGATCAGCCGATCTGACGTTCCAGCAAGCAACATCCCATTGCTTGGTGACTCCGCTCCTGGTGATGCGAAAGAGGCTGTTCTGGCTGCCACGAATATGGTCGGACTTTCCGCTCTTGATCGAGCCGGAAGGATTGTTGTCGGTTCACGCCTTTGCGAAACCGCATGCGACGGACCAGCAAAGAAGGGCACCGACCGAATTAAGCTGATCCACAAGGGCTTTGAAGATGGTCAAGCTCCATCTGCCTACGCTCTTGGTACTGGCTGGTTCCAGGACACACGTGACTGGTACGCGATCCATCGCAACACAGCAAACATGTTGATGGCTGACGGCAGCGTTAAGACTATTGAAGACAAGAACGGCGATAAGTTCTTCAATCCTGGCTTCAACCCATCAGGCCTGACGGTCCTGAACGACGGCTACGGTCCTGGCATTCAGGATGAGTTGAACTCGTTCGACGTCTACTGTGGTATTTGGTTGGTTAACCCAAGCACAACCAAGGGAACGTTCGAAGAGTAATCTGACTTGAGTTGATCTTGTTGGTATTACTTGGTCCGGTCGGGGCATATGCTTCGACCGGACATTTTGGCTAATAGACACCCTGGCGTAATCCATGAAGGCACAGTACCAAAGTAGTTAGCGTCTTTTTTCGGTTAACCGTCAGCCGGAGGCGTACGCGTATTCCGATGCAGAGTGCGCCTTCGGCTGACTGTATAAACACAATACCTTAAAAGAAGTAGCAGGCACACTCCGTGTGCCGTCCGCCCGTCCTCATGAAGCATTTCCTTTCAAAGGTTACGGCGAATGTGCTTATGACCTTCGTTCCTGCATTGAGGTTAGTGAGGTGAAACGTCAGGATCGGCAGACGGCAAGCGTTCTTCAACAACGAAGAATTCAGCCAGTTTACAACCTAAGGACCAGTCCCGAAATAAGTGCCCTAAATCACAACCCGACGCGTAAGCGAGGGATCGGTGCCTTGCAGAGAAATCCCTCACTGACGTTTCGGGTTGTGATTTTTAGCCGTAGTAGAAACAGAATGTTATTTCGGGACTGTTCCTTAGTCGACGAGACAAGGATCTTCCTTCTCGGGTGACGAATCGACTCTGCAAGTCTTAACCCAGCACTTACCCGCACGCCGGGTCGGGGTTGCGAGTGATCTGACCTGAATTCAGGATTGGCTCCGTTTCATGAAGTTCTGTAACCAGTGTGGCACGAAGAATACAGGCAATGCAAAGTTCTGCCAGGAATGTGGCAATTCTTTGCAGAGCCCGGTCGCTGCGCTTGCTGCCACGCCTCCTCCGTCTCCCGCGATGACTTACGGAGACAACTCGGCCACAAGTCCGCTACTGAATCTTAGTCAGTGTATCGCTCCTGCTCGAAGCCGTCTGAAGGAGTTGCGACAGACAATTCCTCCGGCATCATCTGACGCCGTTGCGCCGCTGATGGGACGTTTGCAGACGATTCCCCCGGACGACTCCAACGCACGAATAGAATTGATCGAGGCCCTTGGAAGAACTCGCGATCCCGTTGTGTTGCGAGCATTATTGTTGGTTGCAGGGGCCGGGTCAAAGCATGTACGCCGAGCCGTAGCTGTTGCGTTAAGCGGCATCAATCATACTCTTTCTGCTTATATCCTGTTGCCCATGCTGGAGGATCCCTCATCACGGGTCCGCAACTCAGCGATCCAGGCACTGATTTATATTAATCAGCCCCATTGTGCTGAGGTCATAGTTTCGGCATGTCTTGGTAATCGGGAACTGAAGCGGATCGCTTTTGATACGGTTCAACGACTACGACCGATTCAACGAGATTCTGTCATTGATCGAATCTCTCAGGTGAATCCGGCCGGGGCGAAGACAGCCTCTGACCTGATTCGAGAATTTCGGGCCGTCGCTGACTCGCTTCCTTCTGCGAACCGCCCAAATGCAGAGGTCCGTCAATACGAGCAAAGGCCGTTTTCAAATGAGCCCGTGAAATCGAGTTTCAGCGATCCCGGGTCATTGGATCGCTCGGCCAACGGAGATTCAACTAGCCAACGAGCATCAGTCGAACGCGACTATTCACCCAATGTTTCAACCGGTTCTAGTCTTGAAGGCATTCGGCCATCAGACCGGGAAAGTGACAGTCGGAGCAAAGTTCCTGCATCCAATGAGATGAACGCCCCTGGTCCACTCCGTGCCGATTCGGCTGCGACTGCTGCACCGCGTACGATCGATCGAATGCCGACGTCTGAGTCAGGAATCTCGGGATCGCAACCGGCACCAGTGAAAGTGAATGCGGAAGACTTCGTCAAGCAGGGGATGGACTTGTCGTCCATGGATGACTTGACTTTGAATCGCCTGATGTCGGATTTGGTGCCAGAGAATGAAGGGCTGCGATCGAGTGATTCGCTCGCCGATTTTCGATTCTTTGAGTCCGTCTCGACAAATCTCAACGATTCTCGCGCCGGCTGGCAGTCACCGGAGAATTCCGTCTTCGATTACAACCCGGTTGATGAGGAACGCTTTTCGGATACTCAAACATTGAGTACTCAGAACACGAACAGCTCAGAGTTCTCCATGCCTCAGATGTCGAACCGAAGTTCGGGATCCGGGGCAACCGCCCCTTTACCCTCCAGCGGTTCTTCAGCAGGCTGGAGCACTCAGCCTGCATCATCATCCGCGATTCAAGATGCAGCGACGCGGGCGGCCAATGCCTTCGGCGGAGATCCATCACGATCGGGATCTCACCTCTTCAATCCGCCGCAGAGTTTTCCGCCGTCGTCGACGGGTCCCGGCTGGCCTCCCGGTCCGCAAGCTCAGTTGGGGCCTCAACCGAACTTTTCGCCTCAGGCCTTTCCCGGCCCGCAAGGCTATCCGGGAATGGCGCAACCTTTTTTCCCCGGGTATGGCCCCCAGCATTTCCCGCAGATGCATGCACCAATGCCGCCGATGGCCTATCCTGGACCAGCGTTTCAATCGCAACCTTTTGGTTCAGGAGTAATGAATCCGGCGCAGGATCTGATGAACAGATCTTCCGTTGAGATTTCGACTGTGAGTCAACCGCAGGTGGCGACTCAGCCCGGCAGTGGTTCGGCCCAGAGGACCTCCGAAAGCGTCGGTCCTCTTGCTGAGGATGTCCTGATCAACGGCGGCACGATGCTCGAGATTCCAACATTGCCCCATGCGGGCACGATTGTCGCAACGACGGATTCGCAATCTGCGGCCCCCGTGGAGCTTGTGGTCAGCTCCACGATCAAGATCGACGACTCAGAATTGGCTCTAAAGAAAGCCCAGAACGAGCGGAATCTTGAGCGATTGCGTCAGGCTCGGGATCATGCGTTTCGAGCGTTGCTGGACGTTCCGGAGTCAATCTCTGGAGTGGCTCCGCGTCTAATCTCCAAGAAGATCACAAGTCTGCTCACGACACCTGCGGGCGATCATGCACAGATCAAGCTGCAGTTGGCAGCCCTTGGCAAGACAGGATCTCCTCATGCCTTGGAAACTCTTACTTCATTTTGCCAGAAGCCAGCGAAGGAAATTCGCATCTCGTGTGCAGAAGCCCTTGGTATGATCAGGCATCAGGGATCTGTCGTTCAGTTGCTGAAGTTTCTGGGCGACAAGTCAGGGACAGTGATTGAAACGGCTCTGAAATCAATGATCAGTTTGCAGGACAAGGCGGTGTATCCTGTTATTCTGGCGGCCGGACTTGTGAATTCATCGCTCAAAACGATTGTTGCGGGTTCGATTGAGACACTTGGAGAGGAGTACAAGCCAGCGTGGGAGCAGCAACTTCTGGCGTGTTTAAAGCTTGATGACCCGGACCTCGTGGCGTTCTCCGTCCAGTTGCTTGTCAAGCTGACTGGTGCCACACATGTCGAAACCTTCCTGAGCTTTGCTGAGAATACCGAACCGGTCATTCGAGCGGCCGCGATCGAAGCACTGGTGAAGACAGGCGCCAAAAAGGTTATCGGGACCATCAATGAAGCATTGGAGGATAAAGATCCTCTGGTGCGTGCACAGGCGGCAACGGCTGTCGCGACGATGCACAGTCCGCGCAGCATTGATTTGCTGGGAAAGCTGTTGCTGGATTCCAGTCTGACCGTTCGCCGGAGCGCCGCCCTGTCCGCAGCGAAAATCGAAGAACCGGATTTGGGAGACGCGATAGTTGCGGCTTTAAGTACAGAGACCGATCACCTTGCGATCGAGTATCTGCTGGAGGCTCTGAATAAGAACGGCGGGAAGAATGCCTACTCGTTGCTGGTTCAATTCGTGGAAGGATCCGATACAGAGCTTCGCGAAATTGCTCTGAAGGCCTTGCGGAAATTGAAGTTGCAGGAAAGTGTTCCTGTCTTCACGCGGCTACTGGACGACAAACATCCGCATATTCGGAAGCAGGCCATCGACCAGCTTGCATTGCTGAAGGTCAATGGAGCGATTCCGCGACTGAAGCAGATGGTCAAAGCTGACACGGATGAGCATGTTCGCGGGGCATGTGCCCGGGCGCTTGGCGATCTGCAGGACAAGACATCGCTCGACCTTCTGGAAACGGCATTGGAGGACCATGCGGTTGTGCGATTCCAGGCTGTTCTGGCTCTTGGAAAAATTGGAAACACAGCCGCCGGACCTTCACTGTTGGCTTTACTACGGGATCCTCTGCCCGAAATTCGCTACCAGGCGGTTCGAGCCCTCGGACAGCTTAAGCTGGAGGGTAGTGAAGCACACCTTGAACCTCTGCTTCAGGATTCAGACGTGATGGTTCGGCGAGGCGTTGAGCAGGCACTTCAGGAGTTTGGTTTGTCGCCTGGGCAGATTCGCCGAATGAGAATCCAAAAATCATTCTCAAAAGCAATGCTGGCCATCTCACCGTCGTTCATCTTTGCCGCACTGCCTGGGAAAGCCGGAGGTGCTGTTGCCGTTATGACGATGATGCTGGTCATCGGGGGAATCTGGCTTGCCTCCAACCTTGGATCATTCGTCAGCGGTAATTCAAATTTGCCAGTGTTTAGCGTGGAGAACGTCAGAATATCTGCGGCAGCCGACCTCGCAATTGTCTGGCGAAAACAATCCGTGCTGGACCTTGTAAAAGCATCCTCCGGAGACTTGAAGGCTCGCATTTCTGCGCCAACAGGAACGAGAGAAGTGCTCATAGAGAATACCGGCGGCGTTTTAGTTCTGGCAGAGAAGACGTTGATTCGTCTCCGGGAAATAGACGATTTTGATCCTTCCACAGGAACAACAAAGGAGTTGCCTGAAGAACCGCTCGCGGTTAGCTTTCACGCAAAGGACAACCTCTACTGTATGTTCATGCCCAGTGGAGAAGGCACACGACTTGAATTGTTAAATGCAGAGACGCTGGAGATCGTGGCTACCCATCAGATTAACGGGAAGTTTAACGGAAGATGTCTCGTGAGCGCGGATCGAAAAATGGCCGCATCTATGAGTAGAGGAGGCGAGCTTTCAATATCCGATCTGACAACTGGTCAAGTCATCAAAGTGGATTTCAACCGTTTAATCAAGGGAGGAAGTTTAGGGGAGATGATGGCGGTTCAATTTTCGCAGGACATGAAGTACGTGTGCTTCTGCACGACGAGCAATCTATTCATTTTCTCATTGGGGAAAATGAAGCTTGAGAAACAAATCGAAGAACGTGGAGGATTCATCGCCGTAACGAGCCCGTTGGGAGGAGATATTGTGGCGATCTCTCCAAATGGAAGAATTGTTCATGTGTCGAATGATCTCTCGTCCGTCAAAGAGAACAAGATTGAGAACTACTTCGACGCTTATGGTATGGATCCTGGTGGCAGACAGATTATCTTCGCTGATACCGAAACACTGGGGGCCGAGGTCTTTGACATTCAGCAGAATAAGGTCATCGCTACGATTGTCGGCGAATGATCGTGCAAACTGATTCAAGGTCGAAGTGTGTCTCTATGCGGCGACCGGCACGCTATCCTACGCATATGACTACTTTGCTGGTTCTTATTCTTCTGGCACCAAACAACGTATTTGCCACGGATGAATCCTCTGATTGGCGGCCGTTGTCGGACGTCATTCCCGGTGACGAAGAGATTGCTCCACTGACAGTTCAGATGGCGTCCCTTGGGCTGAGCCCACTACGTAGTGATCCACGCGTGTTTCAGCCAGATCCTGACAAACCGCTGAATCTCGAACAACTGCCGCATAGCGTTCCTCCGTTTGGGTTGAGTCTGGCATCGCGAAATACTTCGGACGAGCAGCTTGGGTCACTTAAAGCTCACCGGAATTTGTATTCTCTGAGTTTAGATGGCTTCGCCAATGGTGAAGCTTGCCTTAGCGCAATTCGCGAGCAAACCAGTCTTAGATTTCTGTCCGTGGTGGACTGTGGGCTCACTGATGACCAACTCTCACAGCTTACGAAACTCCCGCATTTGGAGACGCTGGACCTTCGTCGCACAAAAATCAATGGACCGGGTCTTGCGGCGTTGAAATCGCTGAGCGAGTTGAAGTCTCTTGAAATAGATATGACGGCAGATCAGTTTCACGCGTTGAAAACAAACCAGCTTGTCCATCTTCTTCCCATTGCTCATGGCGAGAATCGAACAACGGCCGCGAATGATGAGGAAATCACAGAACTGGAATTGAACGGCTTCTATGGCTATCCTGTCACCAATCAGATGCTGCTGAAAATCGATCGCCTGACGTCGCTCAGAGAGCTGTCGCTCATTGAATCGCAGGTCGACAATGAAGCCATCCCGCAGTTGATTCGTCTTCAAAGACTCCAGAAGCTAAATCTTGAGCGGTCTCGAATTGACGATGAGGCCCTCCGCATTCTTGCGAATGCTCGCGCACTGAACTTGCTGGTCCTCGACGAAACAAAAATCACCGCGGACGGACTTCGGCATCTTGAAAAACTGGAACATCTGACTGAGGTTCGTCTGAATCGATGCAAGCTCGACGATACGTCACTTCATATACTTGGAACGTTGGCACACCTGAATCGGCTTGAAATCGGCGCGACGGAGATTCGGTTTGAACACAATACAGTCCCAGGCCTTTTTCGTAAGCTTGAGCATCTCAACGTCAATGGCTCTCAAGTTACCGACAGCGGGATTGCAAACATCGCCCAACTTCCGGAACTGAACTGGCTGGATCTGACACGTTGTCGAATCAGTAACGAGGGCCTTAAGTCATTAGCGGCCTGCAGGAAGTTGGAAGTGTTGTACTTGAACCTGACGCCCATCAGTGACAAGGATCTTCTTCCTCTGTCATCGATTGAGTCGCTGCGAGT
>JBIIIF010000022.1:0-44984 GCA_044235005.1 Planctomycetaceae bacterium
ATTATTCCGTGGTGCAGCAATGCGTATACGGAACGCCTGATTCAGGAATGTCGGGCGAAGTATGGCGATAAGTTCCAGGGCTTCTGGATGCTGGGCGGCATGGCCGGCGGTGGCATGGGATTCATCTTCGATCCTGCGGTCCGCGAGGAAGCTCAGGACTGGTTGCAGACCATGATGGTCACGGTCAAACGCAGCATGGAAGCAACCGTGCCCTTTGCGATGGATCCGGTCGTCTATGATTTTGCGATTAACGATAACGGCACCTTCGCCGAACTTCGCACGGATGGCGATCTGCCCAAAGGCTACCATGCTCTGATGGTTCCGGATTGGCTGCGCGAAGGACTGCAGCAACTGACGCCGATGGTTCGTCTGGAACTTGAACGAGTGGGAAATGCATGTCGAGATGCCGACGGCGGCGATCATCTGGCCGCGCGGCTGATTCAACGGATTCTTCCGACGACCTCAAAAGAAGCCCAACAGTCGGCACGTCTGGAAGATCTGCTGCGTGGCAATGGGTTTGATCCGATCGCTCATGAACAACTGCGAGAAGACCTCCGCTCAGGACGTCTCGGGATGGCACAGAATCGTCTGCATGCGTCCGTAACGATTGAAGATGTTTCAGCGGAAGAGGTCATTGAAGCTCGCCGAGACATACCGAAGTCGGCCATTGAACTCGGTCGGGCAGCCCTGGCAAAAGGCGAAGTCGGCGTCATCACACTTGCGGCCGGAGTTGGCAGCCGGTGGACTCAGGGAGCCGGCGTTGTAAAGGCCCTGAATCCGTTCTGCAGAATGCAGGGCCAATGGCGTTCGTTTCTGGATATCCATTTCGCGAAAACGCGTGCTGTGGCGGCTCACAGCGGCGTGTCGCCGTTGCATGTGGTAACGTCGGGTTATCTGACTGATAAACCGCTGCGTGAGGCCGTCGAGAAGCTAAACGCATCAGCACTCAGTAAAGCTGGGGCAGACACCATTTTTCGAGTGTCTCGGGGGGCCTCGGTCGGCCTCCGCATGGTGCCGACGCTGCGTGATCTGCAGTTTGCGTGGGAAGAAACTTCGCAACAAGTGCTGGATGTGCAGAAGGAAAAGGTTCGCAGCAGTCTGCGGGCGGCCCTGATGAACTGGGCTCGCACGGCCGGCGAAGCATCAGATTACACCGACAATCTGCCTTCGCAATGTATGCATCCCGTGGGCCACTGGTACGAAGTGCCCAACATGCTCCGCAACGGAACTCTGAAAGAGATGCTGGACGATCGTCCACAGCTCAAGTATTTGATGCTGCATAATATCGATACGCTGGGAGCTAATCTCGATGCCGGTTGTCTGGGTCTGCACATTCAGTCGAACGCAGATCTCTCATTTGAAGTCATTAGTCGCCGTCTGGAAGATCGCGGCGGCGGGCTGGCGCGAGTTGATGGGCGTGTTCGTCTGGTGGAAGGACTCGCAATGCCACGCGAAGAAGATGAGTTCCATCTGTCGTGGTATAACTCACTGACGACATGGATCGATATCGATCGCCTGCTGAAGATCTTCGGACTGGATCGAGCAGCCCTGGCAAATCAAAAAGTCGTCGATGCCGCCATTCGAGAACTTGGGCGCCGCATGCCGACGTACATTACTTTGAAAGACGTCAAGAAACGCTAAGGCCATGGTCAGGAAGATGTCTTCCCGGTCTCGCAGTTTGAAAAACTCTGGGGCGACATGACGGCTTTGTCAGACGTGAATTGTGCGTTTCTCGTGGTGCCCACCTTGCGAGGTCAACAGCTCAAGGATCCGGCTCAGCTTGATGGCTGGCTGCGAGATGGTTCGGCGGCATTTGTTGAAAGTCTCTGCGCCTGGTAGCAATGTGCAGCGGGCACAGACTTGCACCGGGCAAAAATCTGCAAGGGCAAAGACTCTCGCACGAAATCAGGGGCAGAGCACTTCCAGAACGATCGCTGAGCTTGACGGGATCAACGCTGTTTCTCCCGAGCAAGCTGGCACGATCGCTGTGGTTCCGGTCGGCATCTCCACGGTACCAAACTTTGTACGAACCTGAATGACGCCTTCGAGGACAATCAGAATCCGAAATCGATCCTCAATGACCATTCGCGCCGGGTCCATAATTCGATGGCGACGAATCACAAAATGGTCACATCGAACAAGTTCTTCAAACACATGAGACTGGTCACACAGTTGAACGGGCTTCACCGGGAACACAGGGCCACGCTGAAAATCGGTGCAGGTAATCGACTCTTCCACGTGAATCGGACGAGCTTTCCCGGAGGCATCAAGACGTCCCCAGTCGAAGAGTCGAAACGTCAGATTACTTTGCTGCTGAACCTCCGCGAGAACAATCCCGGGGCCAAGCGCGTGAACCGTGCCGGCCGGCACGAATACGCAGTCGCCACGTTTGACCGAGATCATATTCAGGCATTCTTCGACAGTGCCGGCAATCAGCGCGTGTCGTAGCTGCTCCGGAGTAACACCAGACTTCAGGCCGGAACAGATCTGGCTGTCGGGACGAGCTTCCAGGATGACCCACGCCTCCGTTTTTCCGTTCTCGTGGGCCTGAAATTGTTTGGCCAGCCGATCGTCCGGATGGACCTGCAAGGACAGCCAATCATTGGCATCCAGAAATTTGATGAGCAACGGAAATTGAGTTAACTGATCCTGACATCCCAGCAGCTCACGTCGGTGGTCCCGCATCAAGTCGCTGAGCGACTGCCCGGCCAATGGTCCCGTTGCAACAATGCTCTGACCATCCGCGTGGTCGGCGACTTCCCAGCTTTCTGCATAATCGTTTTCGCTGCCGATGGGCTTGTGCAGCAGAGAACCCAGCCGACGTCCACCCCAGCGAATTCTTTTCAAAATGGGCTGAAACAACAGTGGGGGAAGCATTCTGAAACGCTTGCTTTAAGAGTAGAAATTGAGGATCACAGCCTCTGGTCAGCGTATCAGGATGTCCAGCATTCGGAACAGAGCAATTTGCAACTCATGAACAATCGCGCGTACTCAGTGACGTCCCGAGTCCTCATGTTCAACCGAGGCTCGCCACATTACCTGTCTTAACCTGTAAATCAGTCTGCAACTCCGAAGCGGACGATGCAGTACAGCGCCTTGAAGCCGTCGCGCCAGCCGATCTTTTTACCTTCGGCATAAGTTCGACCTGCATAGCTGACCGATGTCTCGAAGACTCGAAGACGTCGGCGAGCGACTCGGGCGGTAATCTCCGGCTCGAAGCCAAAACGTTTCTGGACGAGCTTCGGAGTAATCTCATCAATCACCGAACGACGGAAGACCTTGTAACATGTTTCCATGTCGCTGAGATTCAGATTCGTGAAGCAGTTGGACAGCGTCGTCAGAAATCGATTGCCCAGATAGTGCCAGAAGTAGAGCACTCGATGAGCCTGGTCACCTAAAAATCGGCTGCCGAAAACGACGTCGGCTTTGTTCTCAACAATCGGCTGCAACAACCGAGGATACTCGGCCGGATCGTATTCCAGGTCGGCATCCTGAATGATCACGATGTCTCCTTCAACGTTAGAAAACCCGGTCTTCAAGGCCGCGCCTTTCCCCTGATTGACATCGTGAAAGAAGATTCGAATCCTGTTGAAGTCGTCCTGACCGCCTTCTGCTTCCAGAGCTTTCAGGACGTCACGTGTCCGGTCTTTGCTGCAGTCATCGATCAATATCAACTCTTTGCGGATCGGCACCTGCCGAACTTTATCCACGAGAACTCGGAGAGTTTTCTCTTCGTTATAAACAGGGATCACCACGGACAGACGCATCTCCGCCGGGATGACATAAAAGCCCAGTTGGCGACAGGCCGATTCCCCGATGGTTCGTGTCTGCTGATCATACCATTCGGCGGACCATGGGCGAAGATTCTGAAGGAGAGGCTGTTCGGGGGAGATCATGGCAGAAAATTTTCGTTGGCAGCCGTGCGGAAATCTGAAACGTTCAGTGGATCAAAGGGACCATGGATATTCTGGCTCAGGATTTCGCTGACGACTGTTTCAAGACGGCAACAATCCGCTGAAATCAGCAAGGCCGTCTGAAAAGTCGTGCGCTCCGAGCCGTACATAGCCGGACTCGTTGGAATAATCCGTACGTCCTCTCCAGGCTGTTCCACGAAGAGATTCCGGGCGGCCGTGTCCGATTTCCCCACTCCAAGGCACCAAAAGCCGATTTCGCCCGGCCGCAACCAGTGACGAAGCGACAAGGCAACTCGCCCCATCGTGTAGCGGCCATTCACATCGTGAACCGGACGAAGCCAAATCTTCCCGTCGATCGGGTGCCGGATAAGCATGCAGTCCATTCCAATCGGGCCGAAAAAACCCAACTGTTGGGCGGCGGCGGCGACCGTTGTGCAGGGGTCAATTGCTGACTGCCACCATCCTTCAATCGCTTGCGACACAATACTGCCTCGATATCGCCCCGACTCATCCGTCAGCATCTCACATCCGCCGATGTATTCGATCGACTGATCAGACGTTGATGGTGAGACGCTGAACTGGAGCCCGCACTCCGCGACTCGCTCAAACCATGGCTCCACATAAACCGGCTGCCTGTCGACGAATCTCTTCTGCAGCCAATTCTGTGTTGTTGTGGAAATCGAGATACCGTCACCGCACACGCGGTTTCGCGACGCCTGACTGAAGTTGGATTTGATCACCCATTTCCTGAAACCCAATTCAGCGAACTCCCGCAATGCCTCGCTCACCTCAGCCGCAGACCAGCAAAGTCGCCCGCTCGGCAGCTCTGCTGATTCGGTCTCTTTCGAAAGCGGCCAGCAGCCATCAAGAGGTGCAAGGAACTCACGGCTATTGACGAACCTGACGACGTCCGGATCCGGGGCTGAAACACTGAGCCCAAGCTTCACCCCCAAACTGATCGCTGCTTTGCTCCAGCCCCAGGGCTGAAGTTCATACTCAGCGAGGTCCATTCGGGAAAGCGAAGCGAGCGTTTCAAATCGAACATGTTGCAACGCAGACGGGATCTCTGCCGGAACCGCATCTTCACTGACGATCACGATGTCATCCTGATGTGATGCAGATGCAGAAGACGACACGAGCAGTCCCATTACGGCCGCGAGTTGTCCGGCTGATTTTCGAGCCATCGCGGGAACTCGGTGAGCAGTCCCGTCCAGCTCATCTTCAAACATCAGATTGGGGTGTAGCAAACGTGGCATGAGATAACCCGACGCTAACTGGTTGTTGATTGAGTCGACACCGGGACATGTTCTGAGCCCCATGTCGCCTTCCGCTCCGGGGCTTTTGACTCATTGGAATCGAAAGGCAGGACAGTGATGAAATCTTTGGCGAACAGCCCCGAGATAACTTCCGGCTGGAATCGACTGGAGACTCAACCGGTGTGCCGGCGTTCGCGAAGGCTCACTTGTCACACCCTACAGGAAAACGTTGCAACTTGTAGGATGTGACAAGTTCGCCCTCGCGAACGCAGGCACACCATTTACGGATTTCATTCCGAACCCGGTCCTGGGCGGCCAGCACGGTCTCCATCGGTCATTCCCAGTCAACTCGTGGACTGTCGCAGAAAACTCAGCGTACGCTGAAAGTCATCCGGCAACGGTGCTTCAAACTGAATCTCTTTGCCCGTAATTGGATGACGAATCATCAGGCGAAACGCATGCAGCGCTTGCCGCGCGATGAGCACATCATCAGCAGGTCCCGTTGAATCAATCTCCGCAGAGGTTGCTGCAGAGGTCTTGTTGTGGCGACTGAGAGAACTCAGAACTTCCGACTTCCGAAAATCCGCCTGACCAATATACATGCGGTCGGCTACAATCGGGCAGGCGATATGCTGCATATGAACTCGCAGTTGATGAGTTCTCCCGGTATGCGGATGCAGATCGACAAAGGCATAGCCACCGTAAGACTCGGACGTCTTGTAGAATGTGACGGCTTCGCGAGCATTCCCGCCTTCAGGGCAGACCATCATTTTTTCACGCACCCGCGGATGAGCACACACGAACGTGCGGATGTAATCCGAGGCGAGTTCCGGAACTCCGCGCACGATCGCTCGATATTCCTTGCGAACTTCACGGCGTTCGAACTGGCTGCTGATCTTCTGATGGACCTGATTATCCTTGGCAATCAAAATCACGCCGGTGGTATCACGGTCCAGTCGATGCACAATCCCCGGCCGATGTCGCCCCGCAACATCACTCAGGCAGTTAAAGTGGTACTGCAGTGCCGCTGCCAGTGTGCCATGGGAGTTACCTCGTCCCGGATGCACAACCATATTCGCCTGTTTGTTGACGACGATGATGGCATCGTCCTCATACAGGATATCCAGCGGAATGTTTTCCGCATGGATAGTGGATTCTTCCGCATCGGGCAGTTGAACCCAGATGCGGTCGTTGACTCTTAATCGTCGCGACACCTTTGGGATAAGCCCATTCAGCGTCACGCCTCCCGCTTCCACAGCCTTCTGCAACTGAGCGCGGCTGTGGTTCGGGAACAAACGATTCAGATAATGATCAAGCCGCCAGCCATGTGCGCGGGCTTCCACAGTAATGTCGACAGGCTCTTCTGGATTCGCAAGTTCCTCGGGGGACAACGGCTGAATACCGTCGTCCACCGACTCTGAAGGCTCGCCCGAACTGGATGTCATTCCCCTGATTTCTCAGGAGCAGGCGTTCCTTCTGCAGGAGCTGGTGTGCCCTCTGCAGGTGCAGGAGTACCTTCAGCAGGAGCTGGCTTAGCTTCCGGTGCAGGCGTGCCTTCGGCCGGAGCAGGAGTTCCCTCAGCAGGAGCCGGTGCTCCTTCTGCTGGTGCCGGCTTGGCTTCTGGAGCTGGCGTGCCATCGGCGGGAGCTGGCTTCTCATCGGCAGCGGAAGTGCCTTCGGCCGGAGCCGCTGGTGTTTCCGGTTTGGCCTCTTCAGCCTTGGCACCTTCCGTCTTCGCCCCTTCTGTTGGAGCGGCCGGCATTGAGAAGTCCGGAATGTCAATCTTCGGCACGTCAGGAACTTTGCCCGGGCCATCCTGAGGCAGCAGCATATCGTCGCCCGCCTTCGGATTTTGCGTATGGAACCACGCGTAGAAAGCCTTTGACTCTTCTGACTTCAGAGCCTTAACCCGGCTCTCAGCGAAGTCCTTGAACATCTTGGAATCCGGGTACTCTTTCAGCAGTTTTTCCCACGCCTCGATCGCCGGTTTGACGGTCGCATCGGTTCCGTCGCAGCGACATTCAAGAACTCGCGCGACCCCCGCGAGAACTCGTTCTCGCAAATCGCTGCTGAGATCCTTGCGATCGGCCAGGTTCCCGAAAGTACGTGCAGCCTTCTCAAGGCCCTCAACGCTTTTTTCACGATCGGTGAAAAGCTGTCCGGCGGCTTCTTCGAGAGACATTTCGGCCTGTCGCAGACGAGCCACAATTCCAATCGGGGTATCAGGGGCTGAATCGGCGACGGTCTGATAATCTTCTACAGAAGAAGCCAACAGCAACCCGGAAGACTCAGCAGCCGTCGCAGGCGGTCTGCGTGCGACGTACACCACAACGGCCGAAACCGCCAGAACTGCGGCAACCCCGTAAATGATCGTCGTTCCGTATTCTTCAAGCCATGGCTTGGATTCCTTCAGAATCTTGGCCAAAGCGACTTCGTCTTCCTGATGTACGTAGTGTCGATCCGACATCGTCGGGATACTTTCCTGCTGAAACCCTCAAATCTTCATCCAAGCAAGCCGCGAAGTATAGAAGTCGCCCCAAACAAAGGTCAATCGAGGAACCAGCGGGCCACCCCACGTGGCGGATTGATCGTCCGAGGGTGAAAACGCATCGCTCATTTGACATCAAGGCCCCGCGAGCCTTTCGGCAGAAACTGCCGATCCACATCCAGGAGAGACCCGGATTCCCATACGGCGATAGTACAGAGTGAATTTCCACACGGGATCTACCCCAGCACAGAGGGACGGTCTCGAAACTGGACCCAAGTCAGCGTGTTGCCGTCGCCGATGACCAATGAAGTCTTCTCTGTGACGTGATTGCGCCCTCACGGCGACCAAACTGAGGATCTGAACGATGTTACTCAAATGGACTCGAGTTCGACTGACTCGCTGGTTGGCGTTGAGCACATTGATGGCTGGAACATCGTCACAACTCCGCGCGTCTGATTTTATCATCAACTCGACCAATGACAGCGGAGCAGGATCCTTTCGGCAGGCGATTCTGGATGCCGCACCAACAGGCGACACGGGAACATTCGCCGCAGGACTGGCTGGCTTGTCGCTCACAAATGGTGGCCCGATCAACTTCACGAAGGCCCTGCAACTCAATGCTGCGAACGTGAATGGCCTGATCATTACGCATGACATCGATTTGCAGCAACTGATGACTTTTAACTCTGCCACAGCAGGGGAGCACCAGACCTTCAGCGGCCAACTCAGCGGCACCAGCGGGATCACGAAGGCTGGTTCGGGGACATTAATACTGAGCGGCAATAACTCATACTCCGGCGGCACGTTGCTGGAGAATGGGGAGCTGCGAATGACTCACAATAACGCCATCGGCTCCGGCCCCCTGACCGTCAACAACATTGGTTCGACTTTCCTGACGTTCACCGACGGCATCCGGATTGACAACGACATCAATCTGGCCACGTCCACGATCGTCGCTCCGGACACCGGCACAACGGCCACACTGGCCGGGGACATTTCCGAAACCGGTGGTTCATGGGGATTGACGAAAGACAACGTCAGCACCCTGGTTCTGACGGGAAACAATACGTTCAGTGGTGGTGTGTATGTGATCGACGGAACTGTACGAGTCGAAAGTGATACGGCGCTGGGATCCGGTACACTGACACTTCCCGGTGCGGTGACTCTGGATCTCGGTGAAGACGTTACGATCAACAATCAGGTCCTGCTGCAGAACAACGTCACATTCAACGTGGCATCCGGCACCGCGACGATGAGCGGCTCCGTGGAGCAGGGCGGAGGATTCGACAAGACCGGAAACGGCCTGCTGATTCTGAGCGGCACGACCTCACACACTGGCGGTACGACTGTGTCCGGGGGAACTCTGCAGGGGAACACAGACAATCTTCAGGGCGACATCGTCAACAACGGCACGCTGATTTTTGATCAGGAAGGAGTCGGCGCCTACTCGGGAGTCATCAGCGGTACCGGCATCGTGACCAAAACAGGCGCGAATCTGCTGGTGATGTCCGGAGCGAATACTTACACCGGAACGACCAATCTCGATGTTGGTGAAATTCGAGTTGAGGGAAGTCTGGTCGGCGATGTCACTATTGGCTCAGCAGGATTGCTGTCCGGAACCGGCAGCACCGGCAGCGTTTCAAACAACGGTCTGCTGCAGCCCGGAGTTGACGGAATCGGAGAACTGACCGTCGGCGGCTATGCTCAGAACGCCACAGGGACATTGGAGATCGATATCAACGATGGTGGCAACGTCGCAGGTGTAAACAACGACCATCTGGAAGTCGTTGGTCCCGCCGCAGTGATTGGCACATTGAACGTGACCGCAGCTCCCGGCACCTATACTGCGGGAACGCAGTATGTGATTCTGTCGGCCAGTGGTGGTGTGACAGGTGCCTTCACCACAGTCACGGACAATCTGTCTCTGTTCGACGTGAATGCCATCTACAACATCAACGACGTTACCATTGAGCTCCAGCGAATGCTGGCCTTGCGCGACGTCGGAGTAACCGGGAACCAGCAGGCCGTCGGCGGAGCTCTCGATGCAATCGCGCTTACGGCCACCGGAGATCTGCAGACCATGATCAACGATCTGGGAGCTGCTTCCACCGCAGATCAGCAGCGAGCTCTCTCGCAGTTAAGCGGTGAGGGCTACGGGACGGCTCAGACAATCGGCATTCAGTCAGGGATTCAGTTTCAGAATTCCGTGACGGATCGCCTGACGAACAACGGAAACTTCCTGACATCTGCAGGCGGCTCTCTGGTCTCTGCTGATCTTTCAGAAGAAGATGTCTGGCTTGTTGGTGCTCGCGATCAAACGCAGCGACGCGGCTGGCTGCAGGGATTCGGAACCAGTGCTCAGATCAGCGGAGATGGTAACGCAGCAGGCTCAGACTATCGTCAGGGCGGTGTGGCCGTGGGACTGGATCTGGGAAGCGATGAGACCGGGGTGGTTGGTATTTCCAACGGCAACAGTTTCCTGAGCTTCGGGCAGGACAATGGTTCTTTCGGCAACATGAATTCGCACCACTTTGGTCTCTATGGCGTGCGTCAGATGGATCCGCTGTATGTGCTGGGCTCCACCAGTTACGGCTACAGCGACATGGATATGACTCGCACAGTGCCCGGCGGAACGGTGCAGGGATCTCCCGTGGCTCACCAGATCGGTGCCTATGCGGAAACGGGATTGTCGCTGGATGGCAGCATGGTGCGAATCCAGCCTCTGGTTGCCTTCCAGTACCAGTTGTTTTCTCAGCAGAGCTTTTCAGAAACAGGCGGTGCCGGAGCGCTCAATGTGGCCAGCCAACAGGCGAATTCTCTGCGAACCCATCTGGGGGCGCGCATGAGCTTCAGTGAACTGCAGGACTCCAGCGGACGACTATGGACGCCGTATGTTCATGCACGCTGGGTGGCTGAGTTGCTCGATGACGATCGACTGGTGAATGCGTCGATCATCGGTGCTCCGGCTGGCGGCAGCTTTGTGACTGCGGGTAACGGTCTCGGTCGTCACTTTGCCGTCATCGGCACTGGCGTGAATGTGGAACTGACTGATCACTGGTCATTGTTTTCAAACTACGACCTGCAGGCTGGCGGTGGATTGACTGCACATACAGGCAGCGGCGGACTGACTTATCAGTGGTAACGCTGCCGGCGGAATCAAGTTTTCATACCCTCTCGGACACTCGACATTTGCACGGATCGATCGGAGCATTTCAATCCATGCCTCTGTGAGATACTGAGTTCCGGCGTTGCATCAGGGTTCACAACAACCCGCTCTCTCGCACGTTCAAATGGTGAGTGGCATTACATGGACGGACGCACCGCATCGGAATTGCGATGGGAAGTGTTGTCGATCCAGTCATTTCTCCGATGGCGTGGTCGATGAGCTTCTCGTCGGTCCGGCAGGCCCAACCCGTTCCTCACTGAAGTCGTATGCTGCGACAGCGAGAAAACAGCGAAGCCGAAAAGGAGTTCCCTTTACAGGCGATGAGTAGGCACGGGGCGTCCGGGGCGAAAACTTTGCAGGGAAATCACTTTCTGAGTGGCCCCGATCGCCGACGTCGCCGCTGCAAGTTCTTCTCGCACCATGGTCTCCAGCTCTGCGGGATCAACAGCAACACGAGCATTCACGACGACGTTCGCAGTGGTCGTGTTTGTTCCGGAAGCCAGAGACAGCTCCGGGCCAGTCTGATTGCTGACAACATTCGCGACTGCGTAACTCGCATCACAAAGTCCAATGACTTTCAGGTGAGCCGCTTCTGCACTGGAGGCGAGCAGTCGAACATGCATGCGACGAATCAGATCCATCAGCAGAGCGTCCAGGGCAAAGTTCTTCGGAGATTCAACGACGACCTGACTGTTGAGCCAGCCCAGTTCCGCTTCGCCCTCGGCGTAAATGTCGTAGTCGACTTCCATGACTCGCTGGCCAAACTGCCCCCGAAGATCCAGTGTTTCCACCAGAGCTGGAAATCCTTCGCCAGTTTTGGCCGAGCATCGCAGAACCGGGCGGCCGGGATACTCCTTTTCAATCAGTGACTGCAGCTCTGCGACATTCTCTGCGGACAGCTCATCAATGCGGTTGATGACAACAAAGTCGGCTTCCTCGATCTGCTTGCGAAAAATGTAATTCGCCTTGGGTGAAAAACCGCTGGTGGATTCGCCGCGCAGAATACGCAGGCCGTGACTTGGCTTCAGGATGACTCCGTACGGAGCAATATCCAGCGGCACTCCGTAGACTTCAGTCAGCGGGCGAATCACCGTGGCCACAAGGTCGGTGCAGCTTCCGACCGGCTCCGCCAGAATGATGTCCGGCAGCTGGCCTTCACCGAGTCCCTCAACGGTCGACGTCAGCGCATTAAAGTTGCAGCAAAAGCACGATCCCGCCACTTCGCCGACATCGAAACCCTGCGAACGCAGACTCTGAGTATCCACCAGATCGGTCGTCTGATCATTCGTTACGATGCCAACCTTCTTGCCCTGTTCCATATAGTGGCGAGCAAGTCGGGAAATTGTTGACGTCTTGCCGGCACCGAGAAATCCGCCGACCATGATATATACAGGTTTCATCGATTTCGTTTCCATTCTGACAACTCCGCCACACTGTTCATGTCGGAGATTCACATTGAATTTCAGCTCATTCTACTTCTGATCCGGAACTTCCAGTCGACAACATCCCAGATCGAGAAACCGCTTTCCCTTGCCGCCGGAACTCTGCAGATCATCATGCAGCTTGTAGTACATAAACCGGCCTTCTCGTCGTACCTCCACGAGATTTGCGTACTTCATGATCTTCAGATGATGGGAAACCGTCACAACTTCCGCATCAAGTAACTCCGCGATATCTCCAACTGTCAACTCACCATACCTCAGCGCGTTGACAATCTTCAGGCGATGAGGATCACTCAGCGCCTTCAATCGCTCCGCGCAGAATTCGGTATCAAAGACTTCCTGGGACACGTTCAACACCTTCCCGAAATGACAATCTGACGATCATCAGAACATCCGAATTATGCTACTCTGATGCAAATTAAAACGCAACTCTCGCAGAACCAGAGTCATGGTCGGAGAAAATGTCGCCGGACTGTGACCGCAATAAAGATTGCTGTCGCGCCGATTCCTGCAATGCGTGTGGCCCCGGACTTAAATACGACGGCTCCGTTGAAGGCAATGAAGAACAAGTAGGCGTGTACGGCCAGGAGTAACCACCTGGGGCGCGAAACATAAAGTTCCGGCCTTTGCCACCAGAAAAGTACGTCCGCAATCCAGAGCAGCAGAAATCCGTAACTGAAGTACAGGCCTTCACCGAATCGCATCCCCAGAAGTTCGTCCGTTTGCCTCGCCGTACTCTGAATCGCTTCTGCATGGCTCCAGTGATAGGAGTAATGAAACGCAGAAAGAACATGCAAAACAAAAAAGCCGCAGGAGATCGTCCAGACAGCCCGCAGCCGCCGACTCCATTCAAGCTTAAGGAATCCCGCGAGCATGACACAGACGGTGATCGCATAACCAGCTAAAGCCAGCCAAATGGTGACGGTAATCGACCAATCGTGTTCAGGCATTTGAGATCTGCTTTGCTGCTTCAGTGCCGAGCGTTGACATCAGGCCAACCCCACAATACTCTAACGTTTGTTAGAGTGTTCAAGTATTTCTCTGCCGAAAAATCCGATCTATCCCTCAAAGGTTGCTCGCCGATGCTGACGATGTTCAGGAAATCTCCTCGCGGCTTCACATTGATCGAATTGTTGGTCGTGATCGCAATCATTGCGATTCTGATTGCTCTGCTGTTGCCGGCCGTCCAGGCCGCCCGCGAAGCAGCTCGACGGACGCAGTGCAAAAACAATCTTAAACAAATGGGATTGGCAATTCACAACTACGAAGGCTCCTGCCGAGTATTTCCGCCCAGTAGTATCAGCACTTTCGGGCAGGGAGTCTGGACTTATCCTGGAACTGGTCCCGCAGATCCCGGCATCCGTCTCCACAGTTTTGCGAGTCTGATTCTTCCTTACGTCGAAGCATCAAATCTCTACAACAGCATTGATTACAACGTATCCGCTCTCGCGCCGGCCAATCGAAATGCGGCTTCACAGATCCTGCCCTTCTACCGTTGTCCAAGCTATTCCGGAAAAGAGTTCAGTACGGATCCTCTTTACGTGACGACTGTCGGTTACGACAAATTTGCTATTCGCAACTACGTGGCGATTGGGGCAAAAACTGTCATTGGTTTGTCCGGGGCAATTCCAGCCGAAGGAGTTATGTACCCGCAATCTCGAAACGGGTTTCGAGACATCACCGACGGAACCTCGAACACAATCATGATCGTGGAATCTCGCGAAGAAAATGCGTCGGTTTGGATCGATGGGACATCAGCCAGCGTGGCAGCTCGCTACATGGCACTCGTGCCGCCAACATATGCCGGCAACAAGGTCTCGATCAATTATCAGCCGTACTTTCAGGGCGGAGTGTTCCCGAACTCGATCGGTCAAAACTGGGGCCCCTCAAGCCAGCATACCGGAGGCGCTCACCATTTGCTGTGTGACGGGTCTGTCAGGTTCCTATCAGACAATCTCGACGTCAACGTCTACGACGCTTTGGCAACTCGTGGCGGCGGCGAAGTGGTTGGTGAGTTCTGATCGGGCGGTCATTGCTCGCGCTGGAAGTAGCGTGACACGGTCAACGCGCTGTCCTTGTCGAGAGCGAGTTCGGATTTAATCGTCAGGCTGCGCTGTGCGCTGGGTACAACCGCACTCTCAGCCTAATGGTATGGTGCAAGTAGATCGGCAGCCTTACTTTCACGCCGCAGATCGAAGCTACAAGCGTGGGCGATCGCAACGTAACCGCGGATTCATTCGCTTCTCGATAATGCTGGCGATTTCGGTTCGAAGAGTAACCTTCTGAATTGAGGTAAAACCGAGGTCACTTCAGGAGAAAATCGTCACAGGCGTAACTTGTGGAAATCACTGTTTTTCAGAAAACGGCATGTCCTCGTCGACGACTCGACTTTCCATGACTCGAATGCGATCGACCTGCCGCACCCATCGTGCGCGACGTTTCTCGCCGGGAACGATCATTTGAAACGGACCTGCCTCAGCATCCAACGGTTGCCCGTCCTTTTCGTCCGCCAGAAGAATTGTGCGATCCTCAAACAACGGATCGAATTCACTGAGTGCAAACACGACTCGATATTCATCCTTCGCCTTGACCGAGACAAAGCACCGCAGCGCTTCACCTCGTAGTTCTTCTCCGAGCGGTGCATTTACCTTCTCGAGCAGCAGATGTACGGCCACTCCGGAGTATTGATACTTCTTCCCGCTTTTGTCGGTCACTTCCACGGTTGTCCGTGGGAGCTTCTTCAGATCGTCAGCGGTGAATGTGATCGCAGTATCATCCAATGCCACTACGTGGACTGCGGGCGACACTGGCTTTTCGTCAGCCGTGACGATCTTTATCGAACCATAGGCGGCGAAAAGTCCGGCCGTCAAAAGGATGAATGCTCTTAACATCGCAAAGACCACTTTCACTTGCAGAACAATCAGAATTCGCCAACGACATCGCCGGCGCCTCGAGTCGACAACGATCGAAATGTTGTCGTATCAATATTCTCGTTCAGAAAACGCACACTGCCATCAACCAGAGCAACCTGAGCACACGCCTGTGTGTTGACTGCCAAATGCGGAGAGCCGTCGAATGACTTCCGAAGAAGCGTCGAAGCGTGCTTGTGATCCCACAGGATTGCTCCATCTTTCAATGACAGACAAAGAGTGTGGCAAGTTTCTGGCCCTTATGAATAACAGCAAAGAGAGCATGGAAGAATTCCTGTTTGAGTCGTGGTTCACTGTACCATAGTCCGGACGATCGGTTAGCATCATGTCACCACCTGACGTTTTTCCCTGGGGGGCTGAGGTATGCTGTTCGATACTCACACCAATCTGATGTGGTACCCGGATCATCTTTCGGATGAATTCGTGGAGTTCGCCTGGGAAGCCAAGCGAGCAAAGATGAAGCTCACTTCGGACGTCTATTTCGCGGGCAAAGACAGCCAGCAGGCAAATGCTTTTGATTCAAAGCCTGATCAGCTGTTGCAGGCGACAGTCGAGGCTGACAAGGTCATTGTGTTCGGCATCAAAGCGCCGTTCTGCGGGATCAACGCCGACCAGGAACTGATTGCAAAGTTCGTGAAAGAGCATTCCGATCGATTCATCGGCTGGTGCTCCGTGAATCCGAATGATGTGGACTGCGTTGAACAGCTCGAGTACTACGTGAACACTCTGGGCCTGCGCGGATTGAAGTGTTCGCCGATCTATCAGAACTGGGATCCTCAGGATCCTAAACATCTGCCGTTGTTTCGTAAGGCAGAGAAGCTGGGTATCCCGGTGAACATTCATCAGGGCACCTCGTTCGTGCGCCCCGGTCCGCTGAAGTATGCGAATCCGATTCTGCTGGAAGATATCGCGATCGCGTGTCCCGATCTTCGTATCGTGATTGCTCACATGGGGCACCCATGGGAGACCGAATGCGTGGTGCTCATTCGCAAACACCCAAATCTTTACACGAACATATCAGCTCTGCACTATCGCCCGCTGCGGCACTATCAGGCGTTTATGACAGCCATTGAATACGGGGTCGAGCACAAGCTGATTTTTGGCTCGGACTTTCCGTCAGCAACGCCGGCTCAGGTGATCGCCGGACAACACAAAGTGAACGACGTCGTGAGGGGCACAAATTTTCCGCGTGTCTCCGACGAAGTTATTCACAACATCATTTACGAAAACTGGAAGAAGTTTCTTCCGGAGTATGCCTGAAGAACTGGCCCTCGTGAACTCGAAAGGCCGGGCGATAGTGAAGATACGCTTTCCCACCGCGTGATGTTTCCTGACAGTCTTTTGTGAGAGGAATTTCGATGACGAATCGACGCGGGCATTTTGTGGTTTGGCTGATCGCCATTGCGTTTTTGATTTTTGACTTGCCCCTGATGACGGCATCCAGTCAGGCGGCTGACGCCGAGTACGAATGGAAACTGGTGACGATGAAAGCTCCGTGGATGGGGCGGGATGGCGCTGGAATCCTGAGTTTCAAGGGCGAACTGTTTCTGCTGGGTGGATGGAACCCCGGTAATCGAGCAGTCTTCCCGATGATCTGCAATAACGATGTCTGGTCATCCAAAGACGGCGCGGATTGGACTTTGATTAAGCCGAACACGTTCAAAGACGCATCGTTCGACCGTGCGTCCGACTGGGAAGGGCGACATACCGCCGGTTACGTTGTGTACAAAGACAAGATGTGGATTATCGGCGGTGATGCGAATCAGCGGCATTACCAGAATGATGTCTGGAATTCCTCAGACGGCAAAACCTGGAACTATGTCAACAAGGGCAAAGACGTTCCCTGGGGACCTCGAGTTCTGCACTACACCGTCGTGCATGATGACAAGATGTGGGTGATCGGTGGCCAGAATCTGCCTCAGTTCGGCGGTGGTGACGAAGATTTATTTTATCAGGATGCGTGGACATCGACTGACGGCGTGGAATGGACGCTGGTGAAACCCAAGGAGCCCTGCTGGTCACCGCGAGGAATGATCGGCGGAGCGGCCGTGATGAACGGTCGGATCTGGATGCTGGGCGGTGGCCGCTACGATACTCCCAGAGTCGGCCGGTTGTTTCACAACGATGTCTGGAGTTCCGCCGACGGTGTTCACTGGACCGAACATACCAAAGCGGCCCCCTGGCATCCTCGTCAGTACCACGATGTCGCCGCCTGGGACAACAAGCTGTGGGTCATGGAGGGATATCACGTCGAAGGGGGAAACCGCAACGACGTGTGGTATTCAGCGGACGGAGTCGAATGGAAGGAGCTGCCGAACACGCCGTGGAAACCTCGCCATGCCGCCAGTCTCGTGGTTCACGACGGAGTGCTGTGGATGATTGCGGGCAATAATATGGAGCCCGATGTCTGGCGTCTGGAACGCAAGTAAGCTTGCGGAGGTCGATTACCCTCTGGATTGATCAACGATCGTATGGCTGTATGGGGAATCGGCCGGTCCCGGATTGGAGGAAATCACCGGGGCCGTCCCGTTCTCGTGACTGTTCCACCATGCCTCAGCGGCCGCTTCCGGCCAATCGCCACGGCGAGGCACTTCCAGCAACAGATGGGCAAGATCTCGCGCAGTGTTCGGGCGACGAGTGCGTACCTTGTCGAGACACTTCAGCAGAGTTGCTTCAAGCTCTGGAGAAATCCCCTGCTGCGTACGCTTGGATGGAGGAACAGGGACGGCATCAATGTGCATCTGGCACAACTGAATCAGGGTCTCGGCTTCAAACACAGGATGGCCAGTCAGCAGAAAATAGCCCAGAGCTCCGACGGCATAAAGATCACTGCGAGCATCCACGGAGCCGGGAGACTGAATCGCTTCCGGAGCCATGTAGAGTGGTGTGCCAGTGAGAGAATTGGCCATGGTCATCGCGGCTTGTTTGGAATCATCAGCCGCCTTCACCAGACCGAAGTCCAGAACTTTGACAACATCCGTCTCCGCGCCACGACGGTTCAGCATCACGTTGGCCGGTTTGATATCTCGATGAACCAGGCCCTGCAGATGAGCTTCATACAATGATCCGCAGATCTGCCGCAGAATGTTGACGACTCGCCCTTCCGGCTGAGGACCATATTTTTCTACCAGGGCCTGCAGATCGATTCCGTCGAGATACTCCATAGCGTAATAGAAGACGCCTTCCGGTGTGCGACCGTAGTCATAGATGGCAATCGTGTTCGGATGATTCAGTTTGCAGGTAATCTGCACTTCGCGTTCGAAGCGATGAATCGATGCGTCATTGACTTTATCGACATTCAGAAGTTTGATCGCGGCCGGACGTCTCAGCATCGCGTGGTGACCCTTGAATACCACACCCATGCCGCCGGAACCCAGCTTCTCTTCCAGTTCGTACTGGCCCAGTTGTTTCAATTCAATCGCCGCTTTCTGAGCTTCTCGCTGCAGACGTGCGACTCGCACCGTGAACAGAAAGATGGCGACGGAACTTGTTGCCAACAGGACCAGCAGGCTGCGAAATGTCCACTGCAGAATTGTGAGAGGCCGATAGGCTTCCTCGCGATCAACCTCGGTGACAACTCCCATTTCAAATTCCGGAAGCCATTTCCACGCACCCAGCGTCCAGACACCGCGATAGTCTCGATAGCCCTCGATGTCGACTCCATCCACCCCGCTGATCGCTAAGGCAACACCTTTGGTCATCGGCTGCTGCGATCGACGCACAGCCGATCGATATCCTTCCATCATGTTTCCGCCTGGATCCCGAAGCTGCACATTCAGAATCGAACTTGCACCTTCACGATCCGGCAGGATGCCATACAGGAACAGGTCTTCATCGAAGCGACTGTTGGAAACCATCACGCCGGATTTGTCAAAGGCGTACGTTTCTCCGGAAACACCAAACTGTCCCAGTTGCAGAATTCGTGTGAATTCCAGCTCCGGTCGAATTCTTAACGCGAGTACTCCGACAACTTCAAAGTCGGTGTCTCTGACAGGCGCACAGACAAGCATAGTAGGCACGCCGGAACGCAGGCGTCCGGTTTCGTCTTTCAGCATCACGACGCTGCCAAACGGCGGCGTGATCGAGGCTTCGCCTTTGAGGGCTTTCTGGAAGAGTTCTTCGAACTCCGGGAAGATCTCCCGGCCGATCAGCTCTTCGGTGGCCGCGGCAATCACTTTGCGAGACTTATCTGCAACGATGTAACCCGCGTAGTCATGCGATGACAAAGTTGGTCCCAACTGCTTCGCCAGCAGCTTCCGCAGCTCAATCATCTCCGTTGCTGGAGCCGTACCAACGGCCGACTCCTGCTGGTCAATCAGTTTCTGAATGCTGTCGCGAATCGCCTGGTTATTGGCGGTCGCTGTCGCATTGGCGATGTTTGTGCGAATCCAGTTGAGCAGCATTTCGGACTCAACGGACAGCAACGACTCCAACTGCGACTGCATATTCGCGCGCATCGTGGAGGAGATAGCATGATTGACAAAGAATCCAATCGTGCCGAGCAGCAACGTGGCCACGATGGGCCAGATCCAGATTTGTTTTCGCAGGAAAACGCCCGTCCTCGACACCGCCGTGGCGATGGACTTCGATGCCCACGTCATCTGGGGATGCAGGGAGTTACGAACCGCAGAGTCGCGTCGGAAGAGTGAGAGGAGCTTCATTGAGTGTCACACGTGTTCAGGGAGATGAGATGAGTCTTCGCCCGGAATTTTGAGTCGGAAAACGGCGCGATCCAACGGGGGGCTCGCGCCGCGATTTGCGTTAAGTATGCCCCGCGAACACGCTGACGGGCCAGAAAAAGGAGTCGGTGCATGCCAGGATTAGCAACCGGAACACGGAAGCGGCAGAATCATCGATACAGGATCATGTTGCATTTTGACAACAACACGGAATCCTCGTGCTTACCGAAATCATCCGATGGACGGCCTGGGCCTGCGTGGCCCGCAGAGCAACTCAATAAAGAACACTTTTCTGGTTGCCAAACCATCTCACCGTCGGCACAAGGTCGAAAGAGTCGATTTGGGACAGTCAAACGAGTGCTCTGTCAGAAAAAACCACGGGGGATGGGGATCTTGCTAAAGATCCCAACACAAGCGGACCTTTCGCAAGGTCCACTGCCCAAAATTGAAGCGTGACACTTCACCAGCCAGCGACTCAGGCTCAGAGAGGAATCACGGGGCTGTGAAGTAGATCGTTTTCCAGTCGTCCTGCATGCTGACAACAGTCCAGCCTTTTGACGTGGCTTCGTTAAGCCCCTTGTCCAGCTTACCGACATGTGAAGAACGGTCGTAGGCCCATTCACGGTCTGCGTCAGTGTGATGAACGATCAGGCCGAACCGAGTGCCGCTGCCGGACGTGGTCCAGTCGAGCATTTCGAAGTCGCCGTCAGAGTTACCAAACGCTGCGATTGGCCGTCGACCAATATGTTGCTGGATAGCCACGGGCTTGCCTGCTTTGTCGTCGATGAAGTTAATCTCCGGCAGCCGTGCAAGAACAGGTCGGCCGTCGCGCAGTTCGAACTTTGTGCGGATGCTGCTTCCGATCACCTGCTCCGGCGGGATGCCATAAACTCGTTCCGTCCACGGCCGCATGAATTCGATTCCACCACCGGAAACGATATAGGTCTTGAAGCCATTTGCGCGCAGGTAGGTCAGCAGCTCCAGCATCGGCTGGTAGACCATCTGAGTGAAGAGCCGCCCCGTTACGGGATGCTTTGCGGTCGCGATCCAGTCCTTCACGATCAGCTCGAACTCTTCCGTGGTCAGCCCAGCATGTGTGGCCATGACCATTTCCAGCAACGCATGCTCACCCCCAGCCAGCGCGGCTTTCACGTCGCCTCGGAGGACCGACGCAAACGGCTCCTTGTCTTTCCATTCCGGATGCTGCGGCGCGAGTACCTCGATGCGGTCGAACACGAAGAAGGCCTGAAAGTACATCGGCTGTTCGCTCCACAGCGTCCCATCGTTGTCAAATGTGGCGATGCGTTCCGCGACCGGCACGAAATCCGAAGATCCTTCGGTGGTGACGCGATTGACAAAGGTGATGATGGACTTCTTCGAAACCCCGTCGTTCCACGACGGTAATGGATCTCCGGCACGGGCAGGACTGACGTTGCATGCAATCGCCAGAAGCCATCCGCAGACGCGAAGCCAAATGCTGGGGCGAACGAACACAGGAGGCCCTGAGATGAATGACAAGTGAGTTCTCCAAAGATCGAATGTACCGGCCGGTTCACACCGGCCGCTCGCCTCGGTGACAGACAGTTCGTTGGCGCAAAAACAAAGCGGGAGGCCGTCCATGAGGACGACATCCCGCTTCAAAATCTATCCGGTGACAGTTACTGGCCGCCAGCCGTCATGTCTTTAATCTGCTTTTCGAGTGACTCCAGACTCCAGTCGCCCGGTTTCTGGCTCGGTGGATATTCCTTCATCGTCATCAGGAATCGAGCCGCCACGGTCTGCATTGGTCCGAGCACATAAGCGCGGTCGATCATCCAGTCGTGGTAGGTGTTTGAGTTCTCATAAGCTTTCTCAAACGGATCGCGGCGCAGATTGAACAGCAGCGGCAGACGCAGCTTAATGAACGGCTCGCGCCAGACCTGAAGCTGATGCGCACGGTTCTCGAGATACGTGGCTTTCCAGTCACCAACGCGGATCGACATGATGTTGCCGTCGTCACCGACGTAGATAAACTCGTTACGGGGCGACGCTTCGACTTTGCCGCTCAGGTAATCAAGCTGGTTGTAGCCATCGATGTAGTTCTTGTACTTGCGTCCGTTAAGTTCAACACCCTTCAGCAGCTTTTCCTTAATGTCCGGCGCACCGGCGGCGGCGGCGAAAGTTGGCAGCCAGTCTTCATGTGACACGATACCATTCAGAGTCACGCCTGCAGGGAAGTGGCCCGGCCAGCGTACGAACGCAGGAACTCGGAAAGCACCTTCCCAATTGGAATTCTTCTCGCCATGGAACGGAGTCGTTCCTGCATCTGGCCATGTGTTGTAGTGCGGACCGTTGTCGGTTGAGTACATCACGATCGTGTCGTCACCCAGTTTCAGCTCGTCAACAAGGTTCAGAAGTTCACCGACCATCGCGTCATGTTCAATCATGCCGTCGGTGTATTCGTCATTCCCTTTGTGACGATTTTCAGCCTTCACATGGGTTCGGAAATGCATGCGAGTTGCATTCCACCAGCAGAAGAACGGCTGACCGGCTTCGTGCTGTTTTTTGATAAAGTCTTTTGCCACGGCCAGAGACTCTTCGTCGATTGTCTCCATCCGCTTCTTTGTCAGCGGACCAGTGTTTTCAATCGTTTGTCCACCCTTGCCATCAGCTTTGGAATGAATCACGCCGCGTGGTCCGAAGACTTCGCGGAACGTCTTACCATTCGCCAGCACCATGTCGCCGGGATAGTCTTCCTGCTCTGGTTCTTCTTCTGCGTTGAGGTGATAAAGGTTGCCGAAGAATTCATCAAAACCATGCACGGTCGGCAGATGTTCATCGCGGTCACCCTGATGATTCTTACCGAATTGCCCCGTGGCGTACCCGAGACTTTTCAGCACGGTCGCCATCGTCACGTCGGTCTTCTGCCAGCCTTCTTTAGCTCCCGGCATACCAACTTTCGTCATCCCACTGCGAACAGGAACGCTGCCGCTGATAAAGGCCGCGCGACCTGCTGTGCAACTCTGTTGAGCATAATAGTCGGTGAAGCCAACGCCTTCGCGAGCGATTCGATCGATGTTCGGCGTCTTGTAGCCCATCATGCCACGATTGTTGTGGCTGATGTTCCAGGTGCCGATATCGTCACCCCAGATCACCAGGATGTTAGGCTTCTTCTGCTGAGCTTCAGCAGTCATCGTGCCGACAAACGTTGCAAGCAATGCAGCGAACAACATCGATGTTCGAAGCAGGAAACGAACCATTAAGAGTCTCCGAAAATTGAAGGTGACAGGAATAGTCGAACACCGAAATAGAAAGGAGCACACGCAAGCGAACTCGTGAAGTCTGTGTTCGCGGTGGGATGGGCATTCCTGCCCGTCGCACCTTTGTCGGACAAGAATGTCCAACCTACGTTTCAGCCCTGACAAAGCACTAAGGCAGCGTGATTGTGACGTTTTCAATCTCACCTTCAAATCGAAACGGCACATCGTAACTCAAATTAACAGGAGTCCCGCAGTCTTCGCCAATGTCCAGCGTTTCGTCGAGGGTAATTCTGATCGGAATCGTGCGTTCGATTCGCCCCTTGGCGACCGGCTTACCATCGACCGACAGAGTTGCCACGCCGCCTCGACCAATTCCACCGCCATCGTATGCAAACTGCATCTCAATCGTGTGTTTGCCCGGAGTCAACGAATCTGCTGAGGCCACGTCATAGTGAGCAACGTCAACGAAGTTATAGTGGAAGACGGGCTTGCCCTGATTCAGGTACATTCCCCAACCACCGAAAAGTCCACCTTGCGTGATGATCACTCCCGAGGCATTCTCTTTAACGTCGACGTCAGCCGTCATTGACCACGACTTGTTCTTAATGTCTGGGCTGGCTCCTTCCGGAATTCGAACCATTCCTTCGGTATAGCTGAACGACTTGCGACCGCGAGTCAGGCTCGGGCGAATCGCCGGATCCAGTCGTTCGGTCTTGCTGTTGTCAATCGGCAGCACGTTGTAGCGAGCTGCTTCGGTATAAAACAGCAGTTGCAGATCCTTCAGCTTGTCCGGCATCTCCGCCGCCAGATCATGTGCCTGTGAGAAGTCTTTGCTGGTGTCGTAGAGTTCCCACTTGTAGCCCGTGATTTCATCGACTTTCGCACCGGCAGAGTCCCACGGAGCACCGACCGGCGTCGTGCAGGCCACCCAGCCGTCCGAATAGATCGCTCGATTCGACAACAGTTCGAAATACTGCTTTGTGCGATGATCCTTCGCATCAGCTTCCGCAAACGCATACGACATGCTCACACCTTCGATCGGCTTCTGAGTCACCCCGTTGACCGATGATGGCATGGTGACCTGACAAGCCTCCAGAATCGTAGGCACGACGTCGATGCAATGATGGAATTGAGTTCTCAGTTCTCCCTTGGCTGCGATGCCCTTTGGCCACGAGATGACCATGCCATTGCGAGTTCCGCCGAAGTGGCTGGCGATCTGCTTTGTCCATTGGAACGGAGTACACATCGCGTGAGCCCAGCCGACGGGATAATGATTGTAGGTCTTCCATGTTCCAATCTCATCTGCGCGTTTCAGGACGTCGGCGATGTTCTCTTTAACACCGTTAAAGAACGTCATTTCATTCAGCAGCCCCTGACGACTTCCTTCCGCGCTGGCTCCGTTGTCGCCAGCGATGAAGATCACCATCGTGTTGTCGAGCTCGCCTCGCTTACGAATGGAATCGATCACTCGACCGACGTTGTAGTCAGTCTGCTCGAGGAACCCTGCGTAGACTTCCATGAAGCGAGCATACGCCTTCTTCTCATCCGGAGAGCAAGAGTCCCAAGCCTGAATGCCCGGAGCCAGCGGCGTCAGGACGGCATCCTGCGGGATGATGCCCATCTTCTTCTGGCGAGCAAACGTTTCTTCGCGGATCTTGTCCCAGCCCTGATCAAACTTGCCTTTGTATTTATCGACCCATTCCTTCTTTGGGTGATGCGGAGCGTGAGTCGCCCCTGGAGCGTAGTAACAGAAGAATGGCTTGTCAGGAGCAACGGCCTTCTGCATTCCGATCCATTTGATCGCCCGGTCTGCGATGTCGTAGTCGAAGTTGTAGTCTGGATTGCCGAGATAAGGATCAATCGGCTTTGTCCCTTCGGTCACTGCCGGACGCCATTGGCTCGTATCCCCGCCAAGGAATCCATAGAAGTGATCGAATCCAAGACCCGTTGGCCAAAGATCAAACGGACCGGCCTGGCTGGTTTGCCAGTCGGGAACGTTATGATTCTTACCGAACCACGCCGTACCGTATCCGTTCTGCTTGAGTACTTCCGCAACCGTGGCCGTGTCCTTCTGCATCACGGAGTCGTATCCCGGGAAACCAGTTGCGGCTTCCGTGATGACTCCGGTATGCACAGAGTGATGATTGCGACCGGTGATCAGGGCGGCTCGAGTCGGACTGCAGAGCGCGGTGGTGTGGAAGTGATTGAACTTCAGGCCATTGTCCGCCAGCATCTGAAACGTCGGCGTATTGCAGGGACCACCAAAGGTGCTCGTCGCGCCGAAGCCGACATCATCCAGCAGCACCAGCAGCACGTTCGGAGCCCCCGCCGGAGCCTTCAGCGGCTGAGGAAAGTCGGGCTGCGACTCCTTTGCTCGCAGGTTCACCGTGCCCTTGAATGGCTGTGGAGGACGTGGCAGAACATCCTGAGCAGAAACGATGGAACTGACGTTGATCACGAACATCAACGCAAGAACACTTGGAAAGCAACGTGGCTTCAAGGTTGAACTCCAAAGAGTGTGTGAATACGGTGAATTTGCAGGACACTCGTTAAGTGCTGATTAACGCGTGAGCTGAAACGAGACTTTTTCGATCGTTCCGGTGAACGGAAATGTCCCGCGATCTTTGTAGGCAGGATCAATTGGCGTAATTGAGTCACGTCCGACTTCGAAAGGTTCAAGGCCATGGCGGAAGCCTGAACGCTTGATCTTGCCTTCGCCGGCTTCTTTTCCGTTCACAAACATTTTCAAAGTCCCACTGCCGACAGGAGTACCATCCGGCACAAACTCCGTGCGAAGATTAACCTTACCTTCAGGCAGCGCTTTTGTGCCCTGAATTGTGACATCGGCGATATCGAAGAATGTGTAGCGGAACGTTGGCTTTTGATCTTTCACATAAAGCGACCAGCCACAGGAGAAGGCTCCCACGCAAGTTACGACGCCTTCTGCTCCGCCTTTCGGAATCTCCAGATCTGCTGACACCACATGAGCACGCGGATAGAGTTTGGGACCGATCGGTTCCGGCAACCAGACATTATTTCCAAAGTAGTTCCAACTGGTCACCGGCTTTCCGGCGACTCGCAGAGATGGATCCATTCGCTCAGAGAATCGTGGATCCAGCGGCAGAACGTCGTAGAGCCTGGCTTCCTCGAGAAACCTCGACTGTAGCTCCTTGAGCTTATCCGGAAACTGCTTTGCCAGATCCTGCGACTGACTAAAGTCTTCATTGACGTTGTACAGCTCCCACGGAGCGTTCACAAAGCCATCACCGCGGCCAGCCGTTTCCCATGGCAACCCGTACTTGCTGCACGCAATCCAACCGTCATGATAGATGGCGCGGTTCGTAGCCATCTCGAAGTACTGCGTCTTGCGGCGATCTTCGGCTTTGCTGTCATCGAAGGAATACATCATTGAGACCCCTTCGATTGGCTTTTGAGCAATCCCGTTGACCTCGGTAGGCTCCGGAATGCCGACCGCTTCGAGGATCGTGGGAACAACATCAATCACATGATGGAACTGGTCACGCAACTCGCCTTTGGCCTTAATGCCGTTCGGCCAGTGAACCACCATTGGGTTGCGAGTTCCACCGAAGTGAGATGCCACCTGTTTCGTCCATTGAAACGGAGCGTTCATCGCCCAGGCCCAGCCGACAGGAACATGCGGCTCACTCGATGGACCACCGATCTCATCCATACGCTCGATGGAGCTCTGAAGCCCAAGCTGCACACCCAATAAACTGGCGATTTCGCTGAAGGTTCCTTCCAGACCACCTTCGGCGCTCGCGCCATTATCGCCGACGATGTACATGACAAGCGTGTTGTCGAGCTCGCCGGACGTTCGCAGGCTGTCGAGCAGTCGTCCGACTTCGTGATCCGTATACGCCATGTAGGCCGCGTAGTTTTCCATCAGCCGGCAGTACACCTTGCGAGCATCCGCTGGCTGGCTGTCCCAGGATGGGATGTCCTCAGGGCGAGGTGTGAGTTTCGTCGACTTCGGGATCACTCCTGTTTCGATCTGCTTTGCATGCGTTAACTCACGCTGCTTATCCCAGCCGTGATCAAACATGCCGACAAACTTATCTCGCCAGTCTTTGGGAGCATGGTGCGGAGCATGAATGCCGGATGTGCTGAAGTAATTGAACCAGGGCTTATCCGGGTTCGCTGCACGAATGTTGCGAGTCCACGCGATGGCTTCGTCGGTCATATCAGCCGTGAAGTGATAACCGGCTTCCGGAGACTTTGGCTGCGGAACCCACGTCGTGTTGCGATAAATCGTCGGATAGTATTGATGCGTCTCGCCCTGATTGAATCCGTAGAAATAATCGAAACCCAGACCCGTCGGCCATCGATCGAACGGACCGGCCGGACTGATGTCAGGCTCTGGTGTGTTGTGCCACTTACCAAACATCGCCGTGGCGTAACCGTTATCACGAAGTGTTTCGGAAACCAGCGCGGTGCTCTTCGGGATGATACCGGTGTAGCCAGGGTAGCCCGTTCCCATCTCGATGATCACACCGGTTGCGACCGAGTGATGATTCCGTCCGGCCAGCAAAGCTCCGCGAGTCGGACTGCAGAGAGCGGTGGTGTGGAATCGATTGTACTTGAGACCGTTGCTCGCCAGTTGATCCAGATGCGGGGTAGAAACCGGTCCACCAAAGGTCGATGCCATTCCGAAGCCAACGTCGTCCAACAGGATCAACAGCACGTTGGGACTCCCAGCGGGAGCCGTCAGAGGCAGCGGGAAGCTCGGTTGAGAATCCTTGAAGGTCTCTCCGATCTTTCCCTTGAACACCGGGTCGGCAACAGGAAGTGCCTTTCGATTAGTTTGTTCACTGGTCTGGCCAAATACCGGCGCCGTGATTAACAGAGTCACCATGGTAAAAAACAGAAAACGCATAGAAGTCCTAGCCCCCGTCATTGCCCTAACGAACCTTGATGACCGTTGAGTGCTAAGGGTACCGAGGCTCCAAGGTACGTTCCAGCGACGCCGGGGGATCAAGCTCCAAACAGTGACAAGATGTCAGAAATCCCCCCATAATAGGTACCTTGCACAGTTTGATTTGAAGCCGGACGTATGGAAACTGTGCAATGAATACCAACTGGTAGTTTCCAAACCGAGGCTCCACCGACGCCGGGTCGAGCGGGGGCCCAATCGCATCTGGTCGCCACAGAAAAGCGGCATCACGCAACTATCGTTGCGTTGGTGCCTTATGCAGAATTCACCATAAAGATCTGGGCAAAGATGAGCTCGGCGAGGAGAACCTGCCGAACTCGCCGACGTCCCCCGTTCATGACACTGCCCATAATGCGCCTTTAATTTGTGCCCAAACCTGCGATGATTTCTGGTCGAGGGTTTGATTCCTGCCAAGCCGCTCTGCCGTTGCTTTCATCCTGCCGAGCTTACCGCCATGAACCGGATCTGCACATCTCCCTGGCCTGTCACCTGTTTGATGGCAATTCTGTCGCTGCCAATGCTGCCAATGCTGCCAGTCAGCGCGGCGGATGATGTTCAATTCAATCGCGATGTCAGGCCGATCCTGTCTGAGAACTGTTTTCAATGTCACGGTCCGGATGATGCTCATCGAGCCGCCGGGTTGCGTCTGGATCAGCGCGGCGCCGCGATGAAACCAGCCGAGTCCGGGGCGGCTGCGATTGTGCCCAACGACCCTGATAACAGCGAACTGCTGAAACGAGTCACCTCGTCCGATGCAGACCTGCACATGCCTCCCGCAGAGTCCGGAAAAGTGCTGACGTCGGAACAGATTGACATCCTCCGCAGATGGATCAAACAAGGGGCGAAATACGAAGGACACTGGGCGTTTGAGAGAGTGCAGTCTCCCGCAGTGCCGCAGGTCTCCGCCGAGCTTGCTTCCTCTGTCGCGAATCCCATTGATTCGTTCATCATTTCGAAACTGCAGTCTCTGGGTCTGAAGCCGACTGCGGAAGCAGATCGCGTCACCTTACTGCGCCGCGCGACTTTGGATATCACCGGGCTGCCGCCGACACTCGAAGAGATCGACGCGTTCCTGAAAGATAAATCCCCAACGGCGTGGGAGAAAGCCGTCGATCGACTGCTCGCGTCACCTCATTACGGCGAACGCATGGCGATCAGTTGGCTGGATAATGCCCGCTACGCCGACAGCAATGGATTTCAGGTCGACAGCAGTCGCGAAATGTGGGCCTGGCGCGACTGGGTGATCAACGCTTACAACTCCAACATGCCGTTCAATCAGTTTACGATCGAACAACTGGCCGGTGACATGCTGGCCAATGCGACTCAGGATCAGATCATCGCCACAGGGTTCAATCGCAATCATCGCCTCAATGGAGAAGGCGGCCGGATCGAACAGGAATGGTTTGTGGAAACGGTGATCGATCGAGTCGAAACGACAGGACTCACCTGGCTCGGGCTGACTCTGAACTGTTGCCGCTGTCATGATCACAAATACGATCCGGTTTCGCAGCGTGAGTTCTATCAACTCTTTGCGTATTTCAATTCTGTGGAAGAATCCGGTGTGCTGGCTCCGACAACAAAGCGGGCCGAGAATACTCCGCCGTTAATGACACTGCTCACACCTGAACTCAAACAGCAGCAAAAAGAATTACAGCAGACCGTAGCGACACTAACGACGCAACGCGACGAAGCGACAAAGACACTGCCCGAGCTTTTGGCGGCATGGGAAGTCCACATCAAGACGCGAGAGACCCGACCAGTCTGGCAAATGCTTGAACCTCGCAGTGTGGCTTCCGTTGGTGGTGCTACTTTGACAAGGCAGGATGACGGCTCATGGCTGGCGTCCGGGACAAATCCCCCGAACGATGAGTACCGTATCGAGATTCCTCTGGTGTCTGATCGCCTCTCCGGCATTCTGCTGGAAACACTGCCGGATCCTTCTTTGCCTGGAAAAAGCCTGGGGCGAGGATCTAATGGAAACTTTGTGCTGACAGGTGTCTCTGCGGAGCTGCAGGTTGGCGATGCGGCTCCTGTGGCCGTAGCGTTGAACAAGGCTAAGGCGGACTACGAACAACCCAATTACACCGCCGCAAAGATTCGTCTGGATGTTCGTCCGAAGGACCGTCGAGGACAGGCTCCTTCCGGCTGGGCCATTGATGGCAATGATCCCGCCAGGAAGATCGCTCGACGAGTTTTCTTTGCTCCGGAAAGTCCGGTCAAAGCCGCGACAGGGGCCGTGCTGATCATACGCATCACTCACGATTCGCAGTTCGCCGATCATAATGTCGGACGCTTTCGACTCTCCGTTTCAGATGCTGACAGCGATCAGGTGGGACTCGGCGACGGCGGATTGCCAGCCGACATTCGAGCCATTCTGGAGGTGGCTCAGGAATCCCGCACGGCCGATCAGACTGCTCAACTGCAGAAGTATTTCCGAGAACAGACAGATAACCCGATTCGTAAAGCGCAGACCGCGGTGACCGAGGCTCAGGCGAAACTCACAGAGTTCAATGCCAACCTGCCGACGACCATGGTGATGAAAGAAACGAAGCCTCGAGAAGCCTTTATTCTGACTCGCGGTGAGTACGACCGCCCGACGGATAAAGTGGAGCGGGCCACTCCGGCCTTTTTGCCTCCTCTGCCGGAGGGGGCTCCCAATGATCGACTGGGGTTCGCGCAGTGGGTTGTCAGTGATTCAAATCCGCTGACCGCGCGAGTCTGGGTGAACCGAGAATGGGAACGATTCTTCGGCACAGGCCTCGTGAAGACCAGCGAAAATTTTGGAGCGCAGGCTGAATATCCAAGTCACCCGGAACTGCTTGACTGGCTGGCCGATCAGTTTATGCATCCGACCAGTCTGCCATCAGCCGATGGCAAGAGTGCTCAAGCATGGGATATGAAGGCGTTGCAGAAACTGATTTTAATGAGCGCGACGTATCGGCAGACATCTCACACCGACAAGGATCGTCTGGCTCTTGATCCGGACAATCGATTGCTGTCTCGTGGTCCTCGTTTTCGTTTGTCGGCCGAATTGATTCGCGATCAGGCACTGGCTGTCAGTGGTCTGCTGGTTAACAAAATTGGCGGCCCCAGCGTTAGACCGTATATGCCGGAGGGTGTCTGGGATGAAACCAGCAAGTATGGGGACTTGCGTGGCTACAAGCATGACAAAGGTGAAGGGCTGTATCGTCGCACGATGTATACGATCTGGAAACGGACGGCTGCTCCACCGAGTTTGCTGTTATTCGACGCGACGAATCGCGAGGTCTGTACGATCAAGCGATCTCGTACAAATACTCCGCTGCAGGCTCTGGCTCTGCTGAATGAAGTGACATTCGTGGAAGCGGCGAAAGCCCTGGCGTTGCGAATGGTTCAGGAGGGCGGCTCAACGGATACCGATCGGCTTGTCTACGGATTCCGTCTCGTCACTGGACGTCTGCCTTCTGCTCAGGAGCAACAGGTGCTGACAGAAGGATTGCAGTCTGATCGAGCGACATTCGCACAGTCTCCGGAAGCAGCCGCTCAGTTGCTGAAGGTCGGCGAATTCGCAGTCAAGAGTACGCTGGAACCTGTCGAAATGGCCACCTGGACGACGACGGCCAACGTGTTGCTGAATCTTGATGAATTCGTGACGCGAGAATAACCCCTGTGTCAGATGTTCATTCCCCGGAACAGCGTTCGTTCAACATGTCACGGATTCGTTCTCGCGATACGAAACCGGAGATGATTGTCCGATCGCTGGTTCATCAAATGGGCTATCGTTTCCGACTGCACAAGAAGGGGCTGCCCGGAACTCCCGATCTGGTCCTGACGGCTCATCGAAAAGTCATTTTTGTGCACGGCTGCTTTTGGCATATGCATCGCTGTCGTTATCGAAAAGTTACACCCGCGACGAACACTGAGTTCTGGCAAAACAAACGCGGCGGCAATGTGACGCGCGATCAACGTAATCGTCGACAGCTCAGGGCCGCTGGCTGGTCAGTGCTTGTGATCTGGGAATGCTGGACCCGCGATATTGAAGGGCAGCTCTTGCCCCGGCTGCAGCGGTTTTTGGAGCCAAATTAGCGTTTGGGACGGCAGCAAGTTTCAGATTTGTAACAATTCACGGGTTGGCGCTCGTAGTGTGGGCTCCAGCCCGCATGCGATTGAAATTCACACTCAATGTCGACTGAAGTCGACGCTACGAATCACGCCCCCCCTACAAAATCGCATGAATCGGCTTGCCGAAGTCCAGATCCAGCCGCTTGCGGCCGGGCACTTCCAGTTGGCGAGCATCCAGGCCCAGTTGATGCATGACCGTCGCATGCAGGTCTGTCACATAATGCCGATCTTCCACGGCATGGAAACCAATTTCGTCGGTGGCTCCGTGAGCAATCCCGCCCTTGACTCCGCCGCCGGCCAACGCGATAGAAAATCCATACGGATGATGATCGCGTCCGTCTGAATTCTGGAAGCCCGGTGTGCGACCGAACTCCGTCCCGATGACCACCAGAGTTTCCTCCAGCAATCCTCGTTCTTTGAGATCTCGCAACAGTCCTGCGATCGGCTGATCGACCTGTTTGCACAACGTCGAATGATTACTCTTCAGACCACTATGAGCATCCCACGAACCCGCGCCGCCGTTACTGCCGTGGAACAGTTGCACGAACCGCACTCCGGATTCCACCAGCCGTCGAGCGACCAGGCACTGCTGGCCGAATGTTTTTGTCGGGTCCTGATTCAGACCGTACATCTCCTGAGTGCTTGCGGTCTCCGCCGAAAAGTTAATCACATCCGGCAAAGCAGACTGCATGCGAAACGCGAGTTCGTAAGATTTGATCCGAGCCTTCAACGCCGGGTCATCAGGATACTCAATGGCGGACAATCGATTGAGTCGTCCCAGCAATTCAAATTCAGACTGTTGTTCTTCGCGATAAACTTCGGAACCTGGCGTGGCGAATGGCAGCGGGTTTGCAGGATCCACATTGAGATGAATTCCGGCATGTTCGGGTCCGAGATAATTGGCCCCGTGAGCCCCCAGGCCACCGCAGCAATCGGCGATTGGAGTCCCAATAACGCAAAAGCTCGGCAGGTTCTCGTTTAATGTGCCGAGACCGTAATGAACCCACGAACCGATCGTTGGGAATTGTCCTTCCAGGGCATGTCGGCCGGTATGAAACTGCAACTGGGCTCCGTGATTGTTATCGGTCGTCCACATCGAACGCACGATCGCGACATCATCGATCATGTTACCCAAATGAGGCCACCAGTCGCTGACATCCAGCCCGCTTTGACCGCGTCGCTGAAAACCGATCTGCATTGGATAAAGTTTAGGATGAGCCTGATGAAGACCGGGGATGAATTCCCGAAGGTTCTTTTTCAGATACGGTGAATCAAGCACGCTCTTGAATGGAGTTTCATCGACCGACATCCCGGCATATTTATTGAGAGCGGGTTTGGGGTCGAAGGATTCCATCTGAGACATCCCGCCCACCAGGAAGATCCAGATGACACTCTTCGCTTTGGGTGTCATATGAGCCAGTCCGAATGGCAACCCAGCGGCAGCCGATTCGGAGGCACGCACAATCCCATCGCGATGCAGCATGCTTCCCAGGGCAAGTCCCGTAAAGCCCATGCCGATATCAGACAAAAACGCACGACGCGATGCCGGGCCGGGAGAAGCGGGAGTCGTTGCAGGATTCGATTTCATGGCAAAGCTTTTCCGGGAGGAAAATAGTGGACAGGACGTCCGGGAGGGCTGCTGGATACTTTCAGCATTGGCAAAAGCATACGATGGAGATTATGCCGTTGTCTATGTACGGTGGACATTCTTGTCCGACTCGATGTCGATCCGGGGCTGTTCATTCTACCTGGGCGGACATTTCCACCCTACGATTAAGCGGATCGAAAACACGAGAATCCCTTATGACCAAACCTGACACGCTCGATCCCCTCGCATTCCGGGCCTTTGAACTGCTCAAAAAAAAACATCAAGTGCTTGTGACTTCTGAGAGCTGTACCGCCGGGCTGATTTCGGCCACGCTGGCCCGAGTTCCCGGGATGTCGACGGTTCTGGCGGGTGGATTTGTCGTCTATCAGGTCGAAAGCAAAGTCACCTGGCTGAACGTTTCTTCAGCCGTGATCGAACAACAGGGTGTTGTCAGTTCCGAGGTCGCTCAGTTAATGGCCGACGGCGCACTGCGGAACACGCCACACGCCACGATTGCGATGAGCATTACCGGACATCTCGGTCCGGATGCTCCTGATCATCTGGACGGCATCGCGTGGCTGGGATTTGCACAGCGAAATCACCCGTGCTGCTCGCACAAACTTAATCTGCAGACCACAATGCCCGCCCCCACCAGCCCCCCTGTTACAGAATCAGAACGTCGACTGTGTATTCGCCACGAGCGTCAGCAGGATGCCGTTCGTCTGTCGTTGAGTTTTCTCTGCAAGAAACTGGAAGCCTTCCATGAACATTAAATGGTCCGCCTGTCTCACTGCTCTCATTCTCTTTGCGGGTTGTGAAGAACCTAAACGGGACACCGTGACGAAAGCGCCAAGCACCGCCGGAAAAAAAGTTCCGACGCAGATCGCACTGAATTGGTATCCCGAAGTCGAACACGGCGGATATCTCGCCGCGGACACTCTGGAACTCTTCGACCAGGTTGACGTCAAAGTGGAAATCATCCCCGGCGGTCCCGGTGCGCCGCAGGGGATTATTCAGGAACTGGCGGCCGAGCGAATTCACTTTGCGGTTTCTGATGCCGACAACGTCGTCAAAGCGCGAGCGGCGGGAGTTCCTGTTGTGGCGTTAATGGCTCCGCTGCAGAGCAACCCTCGTTGCATCATGGTGCATGAAGCATCGGGAATTACCAGCCTGGAAGAACTGGTAAACGTAGAACTGGCGATCAGTGATTCTCGACCGTTTGCCCTGTGGATGAAGAAGAAGTTGCCACTGACAAACGTGCGCATGGTGCCATTCAATGGGCTGGTCGGCGAGTTTCTCGTCAAGCCCGATTTCGCGCAGCAGGGTTACGTCTTTAGTGAGCCGTTCGTGGCGAAAGAAAAAGGTGGAGATCCGAAAGTGCTGATGGTTTCTGACATTGGTTTCAATCCGTATGCCAGTGTACTTGTCACGACGGAAACCGTAATCAATCAACGCCCCGATCTGGTGAAGGCGGTGGTTTCGGCCAGTGTGAAAGGTTGGCAGCAATACCTCGCCGACGCAACAAAGACGAATGAAGCGATTCACGGGATGAACAAGGACATGAGTCTCGAAGCGCTGAAATATGGAGTCGAAGCGATGGCTCCACTGTGCAGGACCGATGAGGGCGTGGCGGCTTGCGGGATGACTCTCGAACGCTGGCAAACGCTGGTTCAACAGATTGAAGAACTGGAAGACATTCCGAAAGCTTCTGTGAAGCCAGAGGAGTGCTTCAACGTGTCGTTTCTGCCCGCAGCAGCAAAATAAGGCATGGGTTCGAAACGATATCCATGAATGGTGTGCCTGCGTTCGCTGGGGCGAACTTGTCACACCCTACGAATTGCACAGTATTCTCGCAGGGTACGACAACTGAGCCTGAGGGAACGCAGGCACACCGGTTGCGATCACCCTCCGGCATCAAGCGAGAGGATCAGGATGGTATCTCCGTCGCCGATCGGCGTCGTTGGATCTGTTGTGAATCTGTCTCCGCAGAGGTTTGCTGTGTACCCCTGACGGAAGTGTGGCCCCTCAAAGCAACACTCTGCCAATGCCGGAAAATCTCGCGACAGCAACCTGACAAGGTCGCCCAGCGTGTTCGCTGTCGCGGCTGTGACCGCCACCCCGGCGCGTGCTCGGGGAATCCCGTAAAACTCAACCTGAACCTTTGCCACCACGCGCTTCCCGTTGCGAAGAGGAGAGACCGACACACACGCAGCGCGACGGTTGCAAATACTGATCGATCATTGAATCGGCGGTCAATCATACCGCAGTTCTCGATGAGATCGAATCCCAGGGGCACCGCAGAACTCAGTAGATCCTGCCTGCCGAGCCGGACTTCGCGGCTCGCCGCAACCTCTGTAAAGCAGGACTACTAAAGCCAGTGGCGATACTCGCCAAATTGCACACATCGTGCGTCTTGAGGAAATACGAAAATTCTTTCATGCCGAGAGGACCGGGATTCACAACCATCCTCGTCGACACCCCTCGAATCCCGGGGCAGACGGCGGCTCGTATGATCTGCGGTACTGACAGAGGCTGCTCGAGCCTGCCTATTACGGCTCAGCAGGGCCTCATATTCCAGACTGGTGAGGCGGAATACCAGGTCCCGATGACGAAACGCTCGGGAAAACTGCTCTTCGCGCAGAAGGCAGTGGAACGTAAATTTCAGTTCTCTCCTTCGGCTGGTTTTGCGCCAAAGATTTCTCAATGGCGTAAATTGGCTCCTTTCTGTTACTTCTCATTCCCCAATGACAACTGCGGATCAGCGTTCCGTTCACGTTCCGGTGATGCCCCGGGAAGTGATGCAATGGTTGCAGTTATCTGCCGGCCTCACGGTTCTTGATGGAACTTTGGGGGCTGGTGGTCACAGTCGACTTATCCTGAAATCTCTGGGAGAAACCGGACGTCTTATTGGACTCGATCGCGACCCAATGATGCTCGCTCTGGCAACTCAGAATCTGGCCTCCATTCAACACCCGGGAAAATCATTCGTTCGTTCCAGTTATGCAGACGCCGAAACGGTGCTGCCAACACTGGGGATTGAACGCGTTGATCGAGTGTTATTGGATCTGGGTTTATCTTCGGACCAGCTTTCGGATCGAGAACGTGGTTTTGGTTTTGATGCTGGCGGACCTCTGGATATGCGGTTTCATCCGCACGAAAACAAGCCGGTTTCAGAACTATTGAGGACTCTTGAAGCAGCAGAGCTGGAGAAGATTTTTCGTGAGTTTGGCGAAGAACCGGCGGCAGCGAAAGTTGCTTCGGAAATCGTCAGACGCCGACAACTCGGTCACCCGGTTGTGACCACGGAAGATCTGGAAGCCTGTGTTGCTGCTGCAGTCGGAGCTGCGAAGAACGCGGGTGGTCGAAATTCCGCGACGCGAGTCTTTCAGGCTTTGCGGATCGCGGCCAACAATGAATTGCAGCATGTGGAACGCATGTTGACGAACGTCCTTCCGAACATCATGACGAAGGACGGAATTGTGGTGATTCTGACATTCCATTCTTTGGAAGATCGAATCGTCAAGAACGCATTCAAAGGACACCAGGGATGGCAGGTTCTGACAAAAACACCCGTGGAAGCAACCCCGGCCGAAGTGCGGCTGAATCCTCGCAGCCGGTCAGCGAAGCTGAGAGCCGCGAAGTGGCTGGGCAACTGCTGACGTCTCTGAAGTCTGCCTCGACGGCTGCCAATGCCATCAGTCATGAAGCCAAGCTGGGAATGGCGGTCATTACCATTCTGTTCTTCGCGTTCTGCTTCCTTGTCTACCACAAGATGGACCTCCATCAGCGCCAGTTGACGCAGGCCTCAATTGCAAGCAAAGCCGGAACTCCAGACGCAAACGCAACCCCCGAAGACGCTTCGACACTGATGTCCGGCAATGTGACCGGAGCCACCACAGATCCCCTTCTGGAAAGAAGTGTCGCAGCTTCAGACAATGACAATACAGTCATGCAGGGCGGCGATGAGGTCCCCACTTTCGCTCAGGCCGAAGCACAGTCACCAACACCTGGCTTCGGTGGTTCCGCTGCTATGGAGTTTTCTGAACCCGTAGAAAGTAACGCCACGGATCCGACCAGCCAGCCCAGCGACCTTCTTGCAGAGAATTCGTTTCCCGCAGCCGTGATCGAAAACCGAGAACCTCAGGAATCGCTTGCGGAGCAGACCGAATCAGCGATCGCGGGTAACGCATTCGACGCGATCGACGAAGATCGCTCAGCGACAAACAATATTCCAGCCATGGCGGACATCAACACGGGCGACGCAGCAACCTCGGAGAGTGCCACTCCGGAGTTTGGTCCTCTCGAAACCACCGAATCAGTGCCTCAACCACAGGACAATGAATTCCCACTGTCAGCTCTCGACGGCACTGAAAACCTGCCAGCGTCCGGCCGTCAGCCGTCGACCGATCTCGCAGAAACCTCGAACCCAATCACACTTCCCGAAGCCAGCAAGGCAGGGGAAATGTCGTTCGATTCAGTGGATCCGTCTGCTCAAGCCGACTTTGCATCACCAGTTACTGAGTTGGCAGAATCTGAGCCAACAGAGCCGCCGATGCTGGAAGAACCAGCCGCCCAGTCAGAACAGGAACCCGTACTCATTGCGATGCTGGATCCTCAGGATGGATCTGCTGGCCAGAGCGCGGGCGATGCTTACTCAGATCGAGTCTCCGATTTCGCTCCTCTGGATGACGCGTCCGACAACGTTGTGTCAGGAAGAAATCCCGCATATGACAACGAGCAGACTCCGGAGTTTGGATCGGCCGCAGAACAGGAAATCTCCGAGCGAGCGGTCGCGCAGCAGTCAAGCGGTTTCGGATCGCGTGGCTTTGATGCAGTGACTCAGCCCGGCGGACGAACCAATCGGAATTCTGTCAGAACAGCCGCTGGCTCCGGTGCTGATGGCAAGTTTAGTCTGGCTGCGTTTAACAGTCAGAATGCAGAAGCTGAACCTGCTCCGGACGACGGAACAACCTACGAATACACCGTGGTCAAAGACGGTGAAAACTATTCGAAGATCTCCAGACGCGTGTACGGCACAACTCGCTACTTCTCTGCTTTGGCTGTATTCAATCAGCATCGGATTGCCGAGCCGAAGCATATGCGTCCAGGCATGGTCGTGCTGACACCATCGAAAGAGATTCTTGAGGAGCGTTATCCACAATTGTTCGCAGATTCGAAACCCAGAGTGGTCGAGCCGGCTGCGTTTCTGTTGCTGGAAGATGGATCTCCCGCCTATCGAGTCGGCGAGCGCGAAACGCTGTCAGAAATCTCGAAGCGGTTCCTCGGGCGATCCAGTCGTTGGGTTGAGATTCTTCGGTTGAATCAGTCTAACGTGAAAGATCCGAATAAGCTGAAGCCCGGAACAATTCTGGCACTTCCTGCCGATGCCACCGAAGTCAACGTGGTGCCTTAGGCTCACGCGATCCGATGACGCCCAAGTGATGGACCTCAATCAGGTCAAATTGCAGGAATTATTTGGGCAGTGTTTCGAACTTTGGATCTGGGGCGAAACAACTTCCTTTATTGGTGTGACAACTGAGCGCTAGCGAAGGCAAGCACACCGCATGAGTCCGTGAACAACCGGAGTAGACAGACTGTTGATTTAATAGTTTACCGCCCAGCCGGAGGCGCCGGCCAGCAAAAAAATGCCGGCGCCTGCGGCTGGGCGGTAAACAGAAGTCCGCAAGATGCGACTAAATCAACAGCCTGGTAGACCCGGTGGGGACGAACGCAAATCACCGACGACCTTACGCGATGACTTACGATTCCTGCCAGACGCCTGTTTGAGTCCCACGCTCGCGGAGATCTCTGCTCCGCGAAACAATTCCCTTGTCTCAAGCGAATGCCAGGCGTCCCGTGTTCTTCCGATTTGCCGCTGGTCTGCTGCTCGTCGTGCTGGTTTCTATGGCCGGAGTTAGGCTGGAGAAACACACGCTTCAAATGCGCCGTGACGTCAGCGTGCAGTACTATCAAACCGACTTGCTTCTCGAACTATTGGTTCGCCTGCGACTGGAAACTCAAAGACTCACAGCTCCCGCACAGCTCGCCGCGACGATGGAAGACGCCGCCAGCCCGCAACACCAACCTTCGGACTCTTCCATCAAGCCTCGCTTGAAGATAGCGACGCGTCCGGACTCCAGCGACGACAAAGCAAAACGTCCCACCAATGATGAGCGACTTCCGTTGCTGCGTTTTCAGCATCCTTTCAACCCGGAAGGTATCGACTGATGAGCAGCCCCGAATCGCCCGCTGACAACAACCAGTCCGTAGTCAATGCGACTGATGCTGAGATTGCGCAGGAGCTTTCTGAATCTGATATCAATGACAGTTCGCTCTCCAAATCGGCCGATTCTGGCATAGCTCCCGTAGCCGCCGCGGATCTCAAGTCATGGCGTTTCAGCCTGATCTCCGGATGTGTATTTCTGGGCTGGATCATTCTTCTCGCGCGACTTGTCCAGCTCCAGGGTGCTCAGCGGCAGCTTATGAATGATCGAGTTGCACGGCAAAGCATTTTCAGCGAAGTCATTCCGGCACGGCCCGGTGAAATCCTCGATCGCAACGGCCATGTGCTGGCGATGACAATTACCTGCGACAGCTTGTATGTGGTTCCGGATGAGATCACCGACCCCTGGGACTTCGCCTGGAAAGCGGGATCAGTCCTGAACATCAACACCGATGAACTTTATCGAAGGCTGGTTGACAACAAGGACAAGCAGTTTCTGTGGATCAAGCGACGAACCGATGATGCCACGGTGCAGGAGTTTCGCAAGCTGGGCCTCCCCAAATCCACGTGGGGGCTGCGTCGAGAATACCAGCGAAAGTATCCGCAGGGCGGCTTTGCGTCGCATGTCCTGGGGATTCGCAACATCGACAACGAAGGCAAGGGCGGGCTTGAACAAAGCCTGAATGCACTCATCCGCGGCGCGGACGGAAACCGCGTGATGACTCGCGATGCACGAGGTATCGTCGTGGAAGTTGCTGCCGAACAATCCTCATCACCCGATCACGGCCAGACTGTCGTGTCAACGATCGACCTGCTGATGCAGATTGAGACCGAGCGTTATGTCGATGAGCTGATGGAAGCATGGAAACCCGTCGGCGCCTGTGCGATCGTGATGGAACCTCATAGCGGCGATGTGCTGGCGATGGTTTCTCGCCCGGGCTTTGATCCGAATTCACTCATCGAAGTACCTGAAGCGGCATGGAAGAACCTCGCAGTGTCAGCAGCGTTCGAACCGGGCTCAACGTTCAAGCCGTTTATCGTTGGCTGGGCTCTGCAGGAACAAGTGCTGCAAAGCGATGAGATGATCGACTGCAGCTTCGGAGCCTATCGCATGGGGCCACGCATTCTCCACGATCATCATTCTTACGGTGAGTTAAGCGTCGAAGATGTCCTGGTCAAATCAAGCAACATCGGTATGGCAAAAATCAGCGAGCGACTTGGCCTGGAAGACCTCTACGAAGCCACTCGCAGCTTCGGATTCGGCCGACGCACAGGCATCGAATTGCCCGGTGAGATTCCCGGCCTTCTGCATTCATTCGATCGCTGGAATGTCTATTCACTGGGTTCCATTCCGATGGGGCAGGAGTTGGCGGTGACTCCGCTGCAATTGATCACAGCCCATGCCGCACTCGCGAATGGTGGGCGACTTGTGAGACCGCGACTGATTCGAGCAGCCTCGGAAGATGACAGCATCGCCTCACCCGCAAGCACCGTGAATGCCGTGCGTCCGGCGGCGGATGTCGGTGCCAGGCTGCTGGATGCTCAGGTGGCCCGCTGGCTGGTGCAGCAGCCGATGAAGCAGGTGGTTGAACGTGGAACCGGCAAGACGGCGAGGATTCCGGGGCTGTCAGTTTTTGGCAAGACCGGCACCGCTCAGAAGCTTGATCCGGAAACCGGAACCTATTCCGATAAGGCGTGGGTGTTGTCGTTTATTTGCGGGGCGCCCGCGGAAGATCCTTCAGTCATCGTCCTGCTGATGGTTGACGAACCGACGACTCCCGGAGTCCACTATGGTGGCACCGTGGCTGCTCCCACGGCCGCAAAGATCCTGCAGTTCGCTGAAGCTCGCGCGAGAACTTTGGATTTGCAGCCACCGGCCGAGGACAACACTTCGAAGCAGCGATCTCGGATGACTCAGAAAGAATTGTCGGACAGCGGGCTTCGGTAAGTCAACGCTGCTATCATCCCGGTCTTGAAGAATGAAGGCCCGGACTGCGGGGAGCAAACTCCGGCCAGCGAAACTCTCCCCGTCATTAATTCCCCGAGCATCCAACCTGACACGGATCTCGTTCATGTCACCACATCCAGACCGATCGTTCCAGGCCACTCTTCGTGCGGCGATGACCAACTATGGAATGGTGTTTGTCCTGCTGTTTCTGATGTTGGTGTTCAGCCTGCTGACGGTGAAGGAACAGCAGGCCACCGGGAGTGACGCGGGGCTGCAGTTGGCCGATCAAATCGTAACGCAGTATGGTTCGGGAGCAAATGTCTTCATCGCAGTGCCGGCATCAGCGGATGACAAAGCCTTTGCCGCAGCATTGGAGGAATCGATAACGAACGCCGGCGGAACAGTTCTGGGCCGTGTCGTGGGGACTCCCGCCGATGCACGGCAAAAGCTGGAACAGATATTTGCAACAAAAGCAAAGGTGGATGTGATCGCTGTCACCGGAGCGTCCGCCGAGTGGAAAGTCTGGGCCCGGTTTCCTCAATTGACGCCACAACAGTTTGCGATTCCTCAGCCCGGACGCTGGCCCAGTTTTCTGACGCGGTCTAATCTCATTGGAGTCGCCAACCAAACGGCCATCTATGCCGTGATCGCGATCGGCATGACCATGGTCATCATCGGAGGCGGAATTGACCTGAGCGTTGGTTCGCTGGTCGCACTGTCATCGGTCGCTGCGACAATCATTCTTCGTGATTATGCTGGCGGAGTAACTGCGACCCCCGTGTCCGTGGTATTTGCCTGTCTTGCCGGAATTCTGCTCACAGCGGCTGCAGGATTCTTTAACGGACTCATGGTGACGCAGGCTTCTTTGCCTCCGTTTCTCGTCACACTCGCGATGATGCTGATGGCGAAAGGACTGGCCATGCGATTATCGAACTTCACTTCGATCAACGCCGTTCCGACGTCCTTTCGATGGCTTGGAGGAGAATCGACCGCGGGACTTCCGAACCCCGTCCTGATTATGATTCTGCTGTATGCCGTTGCCCATGTGATTATGCAGCGTTCTGTTTTCGGCCGAGTTCTATACGCGATCGGTGGCAACGCGGAGGCGGCTCGACTGGCGGGAATCCATGTTCGCAGGAACCTGTTGGTCGTCTATACGATCAGTGGAGCATTGGCCGGATTGGGAGGAATCATCCTGAGTTCTCGATTGAACGCTGGCGATCCAAAGTATGGCGACATGTTTGAACTGAATGTCATTGCGGCGGTTGTTGTCGGCGGAACATCGCTCATGGGAGGCGAAGGCCGGATGCTCGGCACTTTGATAGGAGCCTTTATCATTGCCATCATACGCAACGGCATGAACCTGATGAGCGTAGCACCTTCGAATCAGCAAATTGTCCTTGGAGCCGTCTTGTTGCTATCCGTCCTGGCCGACCGTCTCAAACGCCGCCCCGTTCGTTGAACAGCCTGCCGTCTCGATTTGGGGACATGAGGCATTCGCTGGCAGGAAGCGAAAGACCAGTCACGCCAAGCATCCACAGCCTCCGAACACGGCTGAATATGCTCGTCAGCGAGCGATTCGCTGCGAACCAGCGGCGGAGTGTCGGCCTTGCGGCGATGGTCGGCGATTGACATAACAAAACCGGTATGGACGCATTACGCAGAAGTGAATCTGTCACGAGCCGAAGCGAACGCCCTTCAGTTTGATTGATGATTGGCCGCCTAAATGAACTCTCGCCAACGCCGGAGGAACTCGACGGTCTTCACTAATCCTATGTTCTCCAGACCGTCGAGCAGCTGTTCAACAGACTTCTTCGGGTTCTGAAGGTTCTCCCGCTGTTTGCGTGCGGCTTCGCAGACTGCGTTTCCGTCGATATCGATCAGACTCAGAACGAAGTCATCCGGGTGTTGAGCCTGAACGTTGAATGCCTGTAAAGAAGTGGTCGGAAAGTCCTTCAGGTTGAAAGTGACAATGACTTCCGCCCTCGCAAAAACCGCAGCAGCCACAACATGTCTGTCATCTGGATCCGGCAACTGAATTCCGGTAATCAGAGATTCGTACTTAGCCACAAGTGAATCAGGAATTGCGGAGTTCATGATGTTGGCCGTTCGCAGCAACCTCTTTCGGAGCTCTTCCTGTTGCTCATTCGGCCGACGCCGCACAACGCTGCGAATCCATTCATCGTGAATGGTGGCCGTCCACTTCGCCCGAAACAGCCGGGTTCGTGCAAGCCACATCAGGAAATCCCGAAGTTCGGGGGGACAATACGCACGCGTCGAAGATCACGGCGAAATGACTCACAGGTCATATCCCAAGCCAAGTTCCTGTGCTTCTTTGGCAAGCTCAGCCATGGCCACGTCGCTATCCTGTTCCTGCTGTTTCTTGTAAGCCAACAGATCCTTCAACACGACGCGTCGATGAGTGCCGGCTTTGTGAAACGCCAACTTTCCGGACTCCAGCAGACTTACCAGATACGGTCGCGAAACGCTCAGCAGGTCTGCGGCTTCCTGAGTTGTCAATTCTGCATGAATTGGCATCAATGTTACGGAATGTCCGAGGGACAATTGAACCAACAAGTCTTTCAACATTCGCAGAGCGGCCATTGGGATTTCGCAGTCTTCGCCGTCGATGGTGACTCGTAGACTTTTTTTTCGCTTTCCGGAAAGCAAATGGGCAAGCTGTCGGCTGGACTCGGTCACCTGTTTCTGGTCCACGTCATCGGGCGACACAGTATCGAGGGAATCTGGAAGAGTGATCATGGTTTTGGGCCGATGTTCTTCAAAGCGGAAATTCTGAAACGATTTGGATGACGATTGCCGGGCAAAACGGAGCTGTCGGACTGTCAAACAATGAGCATTGACAGTCACAATTTGTAGTACGACAATTCTGCTATTCGAAATAAACGAAACAAGCGTTTTGTCGAACAATTCGTGGAGAATTGCAAGGCGACTCTGAAATTGCAGGGTTTCCCATTCTTTCCAACGCAGTTAATGTTTACCGTAGAAGTGATCGGTCATTCCGGATCTTGTGGTATCCCCGACAGGAGGTTCAGTCCAGT
>JBIIIF010000189.1:0-14507 GCA_044235005.1 Planctomycetaceae bacterium
TACCGACGCTGTCAATTAAGGCTATGACCTCCTTGACTGAATACTCGGTTTTCCCGCATCAACCCAACACCTCAACGGAATCCCGCTTCCTGAGAATCCCCCTGCTCCGTTTCTTGTACTGACGTTCCTGCCGTGAAATACTTCGCCCACAAAGTTACTTTGGCACCTGCGGGAACTTTGGTTCCTGAACAGTACAAGGTTTCCCGGTACCCTCTTCAGACTGGTCGTTTTCAGGGAAATCCTGCGATTCTTTGCCCAGGTGGCGAAGAAATTTGGTTCCCGTTGTTCTGCCGGTTGGCACTTAGTCTCCTCTCACGGATCTCAACCTATCATGCTCTGGGAAGTGGAAATTCTGCCAATCGGCAGCGAAAAAGACTACGAAGGTCAGCGAGTTTTGGCGAGCGCCAAGAGCCAGGGGATTGCCGGCTTGAAATCGGTCATCTCGGCCCGGACGTTCCTGATCCAGGGGGAACTATCGCCGGAGGATATCAATCGAGCGGCTGACCAACTGTTGGTCGACTCTGTCACGGAACAGTTTCATGTTCGCCAGTTGCCCGCGTCGTCAGCCGACGTTGCCGGTTCTCAGGCTCAGATTCTGCTGAACGTCCTGTTACATCCCGGCGTCACGGACAGTGTTGCGGAGAATGCCGTAAAAGCATTGACGCGACTGAATCTGAACGTCACCAACGTCGCAACCTGTCGACGGTATTGGATCACTGGTGATCTGGATGCGGCAAAGCTGACGCAATTGACGAAGAAGGTCTTGTCGAACGATGCGATTGAATATGTCGTGAAAGGTCCTCTGCAGATTAAGGACTTGTCACTGGGAAGCGAGTACAAACTCAAGCTGTCGACAGTTCCAATTCGAGACATGAACGATGATGAGCTGATGGTTCTCAGCAAAAAGGGACAGCTCTACCTAAGCATCGCTGAGATGAAGACTGTTCAGGATTACTTCCGATCGTTGCAGCGTGATCCGACCGACATCGAACTGGAGACCGTCGCTCAGACGTGGAGTGAGCATTGTTCGCACAAGACGCTTGGTGGTCGAATTCACTACGTCGAAACGTCCGCAGGCAAAGTCGTCCGCGATATTCACTTTAACAGCATGTTGAAGGAAACAATCTTTGCTGCGACGGTGCAGATTCGTGAATCACTCGGCAAAGATGACTGGTGCGTCAGCGTCTTCAAAGATAACGCTGGCATTGTAAAGTTTGATGATCGCCAGAATGTTTGCATCAAGGTCGAAACGCATAATCATCCGTCCGCGATTGAACCTTACGGTGGAGCAAACACGGGGCTTGGCGGAGTAATCCGCGATCCGCTGGGAACCGGGCTGGGGGCCCGCCCTGTCTGCAGTACCGATGTGTTCTGTTTCGCTCGGCCGGATTACCCGGCTGACCAGCTGCCGCCTGGAGTTCTGCATCCACAGGCTGTGATGCAGGGAGTTGTCTCCGGTGTTCGCGACTACGGAAACAGGATGGGGATTCCAACTGTCAACGGTGCCGTCTGTTTCGACGATCGCTACCTGGGTAATCCACTCGTTTACTGCGGCAATGTGGCCATGATTCCTGTCGACAAATGCGACAAGAAGGTCAGCCCCGGTGATCTGATCGTCTCTGTTGGAGGAAGAACGGGGCGAGATGGAATTCACGGCGCGACGTTCTCGTCCGTTGAACTCACGGAAGAGAGCGAACACATCAGCGGAGGCGCTGTTCAGATTGGCAATCCTGTCACCGAAAAGATGGTGGCCGATGTGATTCTGGCGGCTCGCGATCTGAACCTGTATTCGGCAATCACCGACTGCGGAGCTGGTGGCTTCAGTAGTGCCGTCGGCGAAATGGGAGAAGACACGGGAGCCGAAGTCTGGCTGGATAAGGCACCTCTAAAGTATTCCGGATTGTCTTATACGGAGATCTGGATCTCGGAAGCTCAGGAACGAATGGTCCTTTCGGTGCCTCCTGCAAACTGGGAGCAGTTCCGGGATTTGTGTGCCTCCGAAGGTGTGGAGGCGACCGCCATTGGTCAGTTTACAGATACGAAGCAACTGGTTCTGAAGTACGGTGAGACAAAAGTTGGCGAAGTCAGCATGCACTTCCTGCATGACGGCCGACCGCCGGTCATTCGGGAAGCTGTGTACGACATTAAGGAGACTCATCGTGCTCCGGCAACTGAATCAGTCAAAGCCGACTACACGAATGATTTGAAGAAGATCCTCGGCTCACTAAATGTTGCCAGTAAGGAGTGGATCATTCGCCAGTATGATCATGAAGTTCAGGCTGGCAGCGTGATCAAACCTCTGGTCGGAATTCATAACGATGGGCCGTCCGACGCTGCTGTTGTTCGCCCCGATCTGAATTCCAGTCGTGGTCTTGTGGTATCGTGCGGAATCAACCCTCACTTCGGCGATCAGGACCCCTATTGGATGGCGGCCAGCGCCATTGATGAGGCCGTTCGAAACTGCGTCGCTGTCGGGGCTGATCCCAATCGCATCGCAATCCTTGATAACTTCTGCTGGGGAAACACGGAGCGTCCGGAAACTCTGGGAACTCTTGTTCGAGCTGCTGTCGGCTGTCAGGACTTGGCTGTGGCTTATGGCACACCGTTTGTCAGTGGAAAAGACAGCCTGAATAATGAATTCAGCTACGAAGATGGTAAAGGAACTCGTCGTACAGTTGCGATCCCTTCTACGCTGCTGATTACGGCTCTTGGTCAGGTCGACGATGTTGAAACCTGCGTCACGATGGATCTCAAGGGCTCTGGCAATCTGCTTTACCTGATTGGTGAAACCAAAGACGAGATGGGTGGCAGCCATTACAATCTTATTAATGGCCTCAGCGGCGGCAAAGTGCCGACTGTAGACAAGGAGACCGCTCCGACGACCTTCCGAGCACTGCATCAGGCCATCAAGCAGGGACTGGTTCTTTCCTGCCATGATCTTAGTGAAGGCGGCCTTGCGGTTGCTGCGGCCGAGATGGCGTTTGCTGGCGGAGTAGGTGTCCAGATCGAATTGAATGCTGGTTCTATGGTGTCGCTCTTTTCTGAGAGTAACACGCGATTTCTTGTCGAGGTCGCTGCTTCTTCAGAGGCCGCATTTAGCAAGTTGCTCGCCGGTGTGCCTGTCGAGAAGCTTGGGGCGACATCAATTGGCGAAGAACTGGTTATCACCTCTTCCGGGCGGCAGCTAGTGCGAGCCAGCCTGAGAGATCTGAAAGCCTGCTGGCAGAAGCCGCTCGCTTAAAGGTGCTTTGTCGTTACGTCATGAAAACGGCTCGTCGCAACTGCGATGAGCCGTTTTCATTTACGCATTGAATTGTGTTTGGGGTGAGGGATGAAGCTCAGTTTGTGAGCCTGGCCTTCCTTGCGTCGATGATGGCGTTCGGATCTGCCGGAACAACCTGGGGCTCGACGTATTCCTGAAGGTCTCTTAAGGCGATGACTTTGTATCTTTCGAGATGGAGGTACTTCAGGTAAGCCTCGAAATTCTGCTGGCTGCTGCTGACCCAATCGTGGGCCGTATCTGGAACGCCGTGAAATTGGAGAATGGCGATCCGGCCATCGCGAGCCTGTTCAGCCGCTCGAATCAAATCCTGAATCGCCCATTTCGGTCGAGCGTCACCAGCGGATGGCAAAAGCATAGGATGATCACTGCCGGGCTCAAATGCGAATCCTCGCCCTTCTTTATAGGGATACTCAGGTGCTCCGCCACGACGGGCGAATTGAATACCACGTTTTTGCAGAACAGCGAATGCCGCAGGAGTTGTCGCATTTCCCGGCCAGGCAAAAGTTGTTGGCGAAGGAATTCCGTGAGCCTTGCACTGTGACTCGATCCCCTCGAGTTGCTCATCCAGGCGATCGACCGTCTTGTCTGTAATCCCGAGATGGTCTCGCGTGTGATTTCCGATCTCGAATCCGTCTTCGTGCAATTGGCGGATTTCATCCCAGGTCATGTAGTCGCGTTTGTTCTCTTTGAAGTCAAATCCTTCGGTGATAAAGAACGTCGCTCCGAAACCGTACTCCTTGAGTAACGGCCGAGCAACAGTGAAGTGTGATTTTGACGAGTCGTCAAACGTCAGCACCACCAACCGATCCGGGATCGGCTTTCGAACCGCCGACTGAGGCGGCTTTTCATCCGCCAAGTTGATCCCGGAAAACAGCAGACAGCCCAGCAGTGCCAGTCGCATGTCAGGAACTTTCAATAGAAGCCGCGGGTGAGCATGGAGGATGGGGCAGAGCTGTCTTGATCTGCAATTGATAGGATGTTGAACTACATTCCCGTCGCCAGAGCCAGGCCGACTTTGCACGCTGCCAGATACTCGGGAATACTCAGGCGTTCTTTGACGGTGTGAATCTCGTGCTGTCCGCAACCCATCGTTACCGCCGGATATCCGTGCAGAGCCATCCAGTTTGCGTCCAGTCCACCATCGCAGACCTGGGCAATCGGATGGAGGCCAACCGCTTCCGATGCTGCCTTCGCCGCAAGAACACACGGACTGTTATCGTCAATTCGAAATGCGTCGTAACGAATGTCTTCGACGAACCTCAGCGAACCATACTGTCCACCGGCATTGGTCACGCTGTCGGTTGCTGTTTCAAAAGCATCTCGCCATGCGGCCACAATCTGCTGTCGAAACTTACTGTCGTGACTTCGAGCCTCGGCCTGCAGTGTCACTAAAGGCATGACAACATTCGTGGCATCTCCGCCGGAGATGACACCCAAATTGCTGGAGCCTCGCTGCTTCCCTTTCCGGACCAGTCCATGCCAGCCAGTCTTCTGAAGCTGAGCAATCGCAATCGATGCAATCACGGCTGCATTGACGCCATCCTGAGGATGCGCGCCGGCGTGACTGGCGATTCCTTCAATGCGAATCGACAAATTGTTGGCGCCAACGGCTCCCGTGATCAGGCTGTTGGGATCTCGCCCGTCCCAGTTAAAGCAGAGTTCTGGTTTGCCGAGCTTTCCGGCATTCAAAAAACGGGCTCCACGGAGTCCTATTTCCTCCTGAACCGTGAATAAAAGTGTCAGCGGCGGATAATCGAGTCTCTGGCTGATGGCTTCGAGGATCGCCGTCAGCACGACTGCACAACCTCCACGATTATCTCCGCCCAATCCTGTCTCTTTGGACTTTGGACGAATCCAGTCACCTTCTCGAACGGGTTGACTTCCCGCACAAATCGGGACTGTATCCATATGAGCCATCAACAGACGCCGCGGACCTTTGATAGTGCCTTTCAGCTTGATAATCAGATTGCCAGTCGTGCCGCCCGCAGGACTCTTCTTGTGAGCATTGTCGATCGTAATGGCGTTTTCCGGAATCCCCGCCTCGATCAGGGCTTTCTGGATCCACGCGGACACCTCGTGTTCCCGACAACTGCCACCCGAAATTGAAATCAGATCCATCACTCGTCGGATGGCTTTGTCCTCGTTCACTCGAATCACGTTCTTTTCCCGTTTTCATTCCTGCTGAGGAGTTCGTCGCCTCACGCGGGCTGGCCTAATGGCCGGTCTATAAAGTCGTCATTACGATTTTGGTCAACACTGAGCATATAAAGCATGCGGAGATTTCCGCCATGCTGGTACTTGCCAGTTTTTTACATCAGTGCCAACAATCCAATGGAGTCAAACCTCGGGCGCATTGTTGCTGAGTTGGACATATTGTCACTCCACGACAGTTGTCGCTTTGTGTCGGCAGGTGTTCCCTAAGTTCAGGATATTTGCTGCACGGCTTTGAGTGCAATGGCAGCTCGCTGATCTCAATAATCGTCAAGCCTCTACTGCGCGACCATGTCTTGAAGGCTGCGTCACTCCTTGACCTGTTTGACCAGTTTATGCACAGAGGCAGCAATTCGATCCTCGATATCTCCTGCCCATCGAAAAGCCGGACGGCCGTATTCGTAGAGATTTGAACCGCCTTCGTAGCCGCCCTCTTCCCAAACTCTTCGAGAAGGAATGTACGAGATCATGTCATCGGCGTACCCCATGACCCAGGTTCCTTCGCCGAATTCTGATTTGAATCGCAGGGCATAGTCCACGACGGTTTCTGCACCCATTCCGATGAAAAGCGTTTCCTTACCAAGCTGCCATGCGTGAATCGGATACGGATAAGAATCCTTGAACTGTTCCCCGGCATTCAGTTTTGCCAGTAATCGTTTCGCCCAGCGAGCTTTCAGTTCATTGCTGTCATTAACGAGCATCATCAGCTCTTCACGAGAAACGACATTCAGATATTGAAGGTCAATCATTTCGAACGCGGTTTTGATGCCGGGTGATATGGGCTTCAGCGGCTTTTTCAGAGCCTCTTCAACAGCAACGGCCAGCATGTGGCCATACTTTTCGCAGAGTTCAACAGTGCGACGAGGAAGCGGGTTCTGATCGCCACCACAGGTATTGACAAACATGGCCGTGGTGCCGGGATGATTCTTTTCAATCTCCAGTTGCGCGAATCCGGGGTAGTCGCCACACCATGTCATGAAGCTGAGCGTCGTCGGATGACATGCATATCCAAACAACACAGCACTCAGGCTGCCATCGTCGCGGGTCACTGTCATCACCGGGACGGAGTGATCTACAGGGCCGACGAGCGGAGTTCCTTTCGCCAGCAGGTCCGGGATGTCTGCTTCACGGTTGTTGCGACGATTGACAGCAAAGGTTGTTTTGCCGTCGCCGAACTGAAGGCTGGCTGGAGCCAGATTGTTCAGAGCTTCGCCGATCAGCTCTAAGGTTCGTTCGACCATCAGGTCTGTATACTCGGCGACCAGTTTCTCCTGAGCTTCGTCGACCAGATAATAGTCAATCAGGTCGTCTCCCAGACGCGGGCCACAGTGATTGTGCGAAAACGTGAACATGATCTGAGAGCGAGTCAGATGGAACTGCTCCTCGGCTTTCTTGAAGACGCGGTCGCTCATGATCTTTGGGACGCCCTGGAAGTCGCTGGTAATCAGCACCACGCGATTTCCGGATTGATCCTCGAGGGAAATCGCCTTCATCCACAGGTCGTGAAGTTTTCCGTCCGGGGCTCGTTTGGAGCCATACCCGGCCAGCCACACTGACGTTTCCGGCGTAATCACTCGTTTGGCAATTCCGGCCTTCCACCCGTCAGTGGAGGCTGAGGCCATTCCAGCATTGAGCAGTGGTGAATTCGTCGTAAGCAGGCAGGATGAAAATGCCGATGCTGCAATGCCGGATAAAAAACGCCTTCGTGGAAATCCAGGTGTCATCCGATGTCTCCGACCAGTTTTGCGCGATGGAAATATGTACGGAGGGTAGCGATCCTGGGAGGTGGTCGTCACCCGAAAACACGTATCGAATCCCTAAACCTGTCCGAGACGAGAACCTTCCTGGTATGGTATGCCTCAGGACTTGCAACCCACGGAAAGTCTGATCCCTGTCAATTGGAAAAAGAAAACGGCAAGCCAAATTGGAATTTGGCTTGCCGTAGGACTCGATCGATGATCGGGAATCGAATTGTGCTACTTCTTTGCTGATGTCATGCTGTTCACCAGTTCAAGGTAGTCCAGCGTGATGTTGACAAGCTCTTTATTATAGAAGTTGTTCGGGAAGATATCGTCCTTGCCGGAACCAGTCGCCTGCTTGATGGCCTCTTCCTCTTCCTTCTTTTCCTGCTTCAGTTCTTCTTCACCTGCTCGCAAGACACCCTCATTCAGAGAAATCGTCTTGTCATTCTGACGCTCAAGATACTTGGCGATCAGTTTGTTGATTTGCACGAAATCCGTGTCTTCGGCAACGCGGGATTCACTGCGTGTCTTCAGCTGAGAAATCATCGCATCAGTCACGCTGGCCGAAAATGGTACGTAGTCGGCTCGAGTAATCCGGTCGAACTCCAGAGCATTGTCCAGAGAGTCTTCACCGATCTCACGATGGTTCAACAGAGACGGCAGCGTCACATCTGATGTCACGCCCTTGGTCTGAGTGCTGTCACCATTGACTCGATAAAACTTACTGATCGTCAACTTCAAAGCACCTCGGTCGACGGGACGTAATGACAGTCTGTTCTGAGCAACCTGAACAACATTCTGGACGGTCCCTTTTCCGTGCGTTGTTCGGTCTCCGACAACGATACCGCGACGGTAATCCTTGATCGCTCCGGCGAAAATCTCAGAGGCTGATGCGGAGAAGCGATTGCAGACCACGATCATCGGCTTCCGCCAGTAAACTTCCGGATCTTCGTCTTCGAAGGCCTGTACGCTGTCTCCCGGTTCTTTCACCTGAACGACGGAACCCTTGGGGATAAACAAACCGGAAACTTCGATCGCTTCCTGAAGAGCACCGCCGCCATTCCAGCGCAGGTCCACAACAAGAATGTCCACACCGTTCTGCTTGAATTCATCCAGAACCAGTTTCACGTCACGCGAGGTACTCTTGAATTCCCCGCCAAGATTTGCACCCTGAAAGTCACGGTAGAAAGACGGAATCTGCAGAATCCCCACCTTCGACTTGCGGCCGTCAATCCATTCTTCAGATTCAAGGATCTTGCCTTTGACCTCGTCTTCGGTGATTTTGACCTCGGTTCGAGTCAGTTCGTACTCCTCAATCCCGCCGGCTTCCTTCATGATCTGAAGCTTGACTTTGGTGCCTTTCTTGCCGCGAATCATATCAACGACTTTGGTCAATTTCATTTCGACCACATCGACATAGTCTTTCACGGCATCGGAGGAGACGCCAATGATTTTGTCGCCCTTCGTCAGCCGACCGTCTGCGTGGGCGGCACCACCTTCAATGACTTCTTCGACAGTCGTGTAGCCATCTTCGTATTTCAGTCGGGCTCCAATACCTTCCAGCTTCAGACGCATGTCGATTTCGAAATCGGCCAGAGTCTGAGGAGACATGTAGCTGGAGTGAGGATCCAGGCAGTGAGTCATTGACGAAAGATACAGCTCGAGCACTTCGTGAGCTTCTGTCTGCTCAAGAAAAACCTGATTTGTGTGATAGCGAGTATGCAAACGCTTACGAGCCTCTGTCAGGTCTGTATCGTCCAGTTTCAGCATGAGCAGGTCAAACTTGATCCGCTTCCGCCAGCGTTCATCAAGTTCTGCTTCATCAACAGCCCATGTCAGATCATCCGGGTCTTTAATCATTTCTTCTTCGACGGTGAAGTCATGTTCGGCGTCAATGGCCGCTCCGACCTTGCCGGATCGTTCACCCATGCGAAGCTTGAACCGCTCAAAGACTGTCGTGGCAAAAGCCACATCGCCTTTAAGGATTTTGTCATCCAGGGAAGTCTTTTCGACCGTGAATGAGTCGATGTCCGACTGCAGGAAATAGAGCTTCTGGGGGTCCCAGATTTCTATGTAGCGATTCATCAGTTTCTCTGAGAGCACATCATCGATCTCGGGATGATTGATGTGCCGCGAAGAAACCATTGAAGCAACCAGTTGGGCGGTCTTTCCATCGTCCGGGGTCAGGACGATTTTCTCCGCCGCCAGCATGTTACTGCTGCCGAGAATGGAAAAGACCAGCGCCAGAAACGTTGATCGTCTGGCGAAAGACAGCGTTGTCATATCACATTTCCTTAGACAAACGCACGACCGAAGCGGACTAAACTTCGAACGCGATTGAGCGGAAAATACAAATTGAACTTATCAGGCCTGATCGTGATTGTGATCGATCCTTCACGGTCGGACAAACCAATGGTAAAGGAGGAGTGAAATATTCAGCAAGAGCGTATCTGCGTTCAGGCAGACAATTTGTGTCCGTCCGGGAAATATCGTGCCCCACACGGGCTGGCCCAACGCCTCGAAAATTCTCGCCCGGCCGTACAGCACGATGCTGGCCATTCGTCGCTCCGACTGACATCCTTCTGTTGCCACTAACGGCTACTTCCCGAGCGGCGTTTGACGGATTTCCGGTATTCGCTCAGCGTGGTAACGCTATTTTCGGTCGAACTGACCGAATTGTCAGTGATTGCAACATCTGGTCCGGGACTCCGGTGAAGCTGCGACTGTCTTCCTCTGCGTGGGAGAAGACGAGGGAGATCTGTTCGCCGGATTTTGTCGAACAGAGATAGTAATCCCAGATCAGAGTCTTCTTGTTCGCTTCTCCGGTGGCCTGCACGTGATGGATTCGCCAGCCATTTTGGTGCGGAGTCACATTCGACGCCACTATTCGACCAGCCCGGTCCTTGATGGCTCGTTCCACATCCGCTACGTAATCCTGCTCAATCGTAAACTTTCCCGCAGCCATTAACGGCGCTGACGCGATATTGCATTGAGCCAGCAACGCGCCGTTATGAAGCATGCGCAGCATGACCAGTTCCGACGTTTCATGAAAAACATGCCAACTGCGGTTATGCAACAACAGGACTCGCCAGGGAGTCGCCAGGGTCAAAAGCAAACGTCGTTCATCCGGCATCGCGTCAGGCATTGTCTCCGGAAGGTCAATCACAGGTTTCGCGATCTCCTGAGTCCATTCGATGTCTGCCACAACATCCAGACCAGGACTCACTGTTCCCGGAGTTCGTTTCTCCTTAAGGACTGCTTTGAGGCGTTTAATCACGGATTGACTGCGATCAATGACCATTTCGCCGCTGATGCTGACTGTCGTTGATGATCCCGTAATTGCTCCGGTCCCCTGACATTCGAAGAGAACCACGGCCTCCTCTGCGGAGAGCGATTTCAGTTCGCAGGTGGCCGACTGTGTCACAACAGCGTCAATTCCTGACAACATGGCAACAACCCAGACGTCCGCGTTCCATTTTTCTTTAGCATCCTTCAGGCTTCTGTCCGGTAAGAGGCCTGTGACGGCGAGTGGATCGCAGGGAAATTGCAGGAGGTCGATCTGAGAACGTGTCAAACGGACATCGGGACTCAGTTGAACAAGCTGCAGTTCGCCTCCATAGACCTGCACAAGTCTCGATTGCTGAGGTAGACTGACTTCATTCTCGTGTTCTTTACCCACTTTCGACGTTGTTTCCGCCTGCTGAAAGCGACGAACTGCCCGAAAGCCGAATTGTCCAATGGAATCTGAAGCAAAGCGGCGCTGATCAAACTCGAACGTCGCTGAACTGTTCAAATCCCAGTCTGTCGCCCCTGCCGCAGACGGCGTGCTCAGTTTGCCCTTAATCCTCATTGAGTATTGCACATGAGTCGTACGCTGAGAATCTGGAGGATCAATGAGAGTGATGCCTTCATTCGAATTCGGCAACAGGGATTTTTCGTCTGATTGAGCAACGCCCGGCATTAAGACGCCGGCTGCAGACAGCACCATCGCTCGTCGCACCGCAAAATCGCGCAAGTTATCACCCTCCCTGACATTCATCGAATTCACGTTTCGCGCAAGGATAAGTTGCCCTGAACGGCCATTTTCGTTCCACTGATTTCTGCGCGAAGGCGAATCTTTTCGGGATTCGCATTTTGCCGCAAGTCGAAAGTTGCCGCCCGGGAGCCATTACCTTGTGCCAGCGATCTTCACGTCGCGGAGACGGTTATCAGTAATCCCCCCCATGACAGGCAAAGCCCGCGCGTGATCCACCAACGTCTTTTTGTTTTCCAATGAATGCTGAGCATCACGCGATCAGACGGCCACCACAGGCTGGCTCAGTTCTTTGGCGACGCGAACAAGGCCCGCAGCGTCCAGTCCCAGGTCAGCCAGAAGCTCATCACGGTCGCCGTGCTCAACGAATGAGTCCGGAATCGCCAGGATCCTGAAACGTTCTGTGTTGAGGCTCAGTCGGTTGGCTGCTTCAAGAACTGCACCTCCGAAACCACCCATGGCGGCATTTTCTTCGATTGTAATGACGAATCCCGTTCCGGCCGCCCTTGCAATCACCTCTTCGTCGATCGGTTTGATGAATCGTGCATTGACGACTCCTACACTCAGCCCGATCGCCATCAACTGCTCGGCGGCTGCAACTGCTTGTGAAAGCATTGTGCCGCAGGCGATGATCGTTCCGTCCTGTCCCCACGAAAGAACTTCGGACTTTCCAAGTCTGAAAGGGGCAACTTCACGTGGCACCTGCTCGACCTTCGTTTTGGGATATCGAATCGACACCGGCGAACTGCTCTGCAACGCAAAGTCCAGAAGAGGCCGAACTTCCAATTCATCACCGGGTGCGGTGACGATCATGTTCGGGAAGATCCGCATGTAGCTGTTGTCGAAGACTCCATGATGAGTAGGGCCATCCGGGCCGCAAAGTCCGGCACGGTCAAGACAGAAGATGACCGGCAGATTCTGAAGGGCAACCTCCTGAAAGATCTGGTCAAAACTGCGTTGCAGAAATGTGCTGTAGATGTCCACGATGGGCTTCATCCCGGACTTGGCCATGCCTCCGGCAAACGCAACGGCGTGGCTCTCGCAAATCCCTGTGTCGAAAAACCGATCAGGGAATTCGTCGCGAATTCGCTCCAGCTTATTTCCTGCACACATCGCCGCAGTGAGAACGCAGACTTTCTCGTCTTCGCTCATGGCCTCGTGAATCGCGTCAGAGACGATCTCGGTGTAAGAGATCTCCGATGACTTCTTCACCGGGACGATTTCGTTTTCCGTATCGCGTTTGAAGGGTGATGGCGTGTGGAACTTGACAGGGTCTTTGCAGGCCGGCTCAAAGCCATGGCCTTTTTCTGTAAACACATGCAGAAGAACCGGACCCTTTACATCGCGAACCATCTCAAGGTAGCTGCGAAGTGATTTGATGTCGTGGCCGTCGACCGGGCCGATGTAACGAAAGCCCATTTCTTCGAACAACATACCTCCGTGCAGAAATGACTTCAGGGCATCCTTAAAACCGCCCAGCACCTTCTCCGTGGATTCACCAACCAGCGGAAGCTTGTTGAGCAGCCAGGAAACATCTCGCTTTAAGCCGTTATAGAACGGGGCGACTCGAGCCTTATCCAGATAGCTGGCCAGTCCTCCGACGCGAGGGCAGATACCCATCTTGTTGTCATTCAGAATGACAAGCAGATCTTTTTTCAGACCGGTCGCGTTGTTCATCGCCTCAAAAACGATTCCCGAAGGCAACGCGCCATCGCCGATCACAGCGACGCTTTTGCGGCCATCTTTAAACAGCAGGTCATCCGCGGCCTTCATGCCGAGTACCGTCGAAACGCTGCTGCCTGCGTGTCCCGTTACGAACAGGTCATAATCGCTTTCCGCAGGATTCGGGTAGCCCATAAGACCACCGCGACGACGTATGCTGGAAAACTGATCGAATCGGCCGGTGATGAGTTTGTGAGGATAGATTTGGTGGCCGGTATCCCAGATCAAACGGTCCTTCGAGAAATCGAATGTGAGGTGTAGCGCAATGCAGAGTTCAATAACGCCCAGATTACTGGCGAAATGAGCCGCACGGTCAGAGACAATCGTGAGCAGTGCCTCGCGAATCTCATCTGAAAGGCTGACAAGCTCTGTGTCTGTTAAGTAGGCCAGATCTTTCGGGGATCGGACGTTGCTGAGTATCTCAAATGCCATTAGTGGTCTCTTTCAACTATGAATCGGGCCAAATCCTTCAGCCATCTGCTGCGGTCCCCAAACACATCAACAGTTCGACACGCTTCCTGAATCAGGTGCTCCGCCTTCCGGCGGCTTTCATCAATGCCCAGCAAGCCGGGGTAGGTCAGCTTTCCAAGATCGACATCACGACCGGGCTTCTTACCCAGTTTCGTCTGTTCTCCAGTTACGTCCAGCAAGTCATCTGCAATCTGAAAAGCGAGGCCAATACAGTGACCATAATGGCGAAGCTGGTTACGACTTTCAGAATCTGCCGATGCACAGACCGCACCAAGTTCCAGCGCTCCTGCAATCAGAGCACCAGTCTTCATTTTATGAATTCTGGTGAGTTCTACTACGCGAGTCTCCGCTGTTCGGTTGGAATCGATCGTCACGAAATCTGAATTTGGCGAACCCGGCGTTTTTGTTTCCGCATAAGGATCGGGCAAAACCGCCTCCTGAGCAACCGTTGTTTTGCCCTTGCTGCAACCGCTATTTGCAGTCATTTCCGAAAGCAATGCTGAGTTTTCTGCTCGAAGAAATGATCCACGCTCGGCCTCAAGGTCAAGGACCTGTCCCCCAACCATTCCACTGCCGCCAGCAGCCACCGCGAGAATACGAATCAGTTCAGCAATCTGTCCTAGGGGCAAGGGGGCGGAAGCCACCGTTTCAAAGGCGGAGGTCAACAGGCAATCGCCAGCCAGTACCGCCAGAGCCTCACCAAACACCTTATGGCTTGTCAGCCTGCCTCTTCGGAAATCATCGTCATCCATTGATGGCAGATCGTCGTGGATGAGCGAGTAGGTGTGAATCATCTCGATTGCGACAGCGGCTGGGATCGCATCCTGTGCTGTGCCTCCACAGACTTCATTCGCAAGAAGCACCAGGACGGGGCGAAGCCGCTTTCCTCCAGCCATCAGGCTGTACTCAACCGCTGATCTCAGGCTGTCAGGCCAGTCAGCATGGACCACCGCAGACCTGAGGGCAGGTTCCACGATTGTTCTGAGGTCGTCCAAATGACCCTTAAAGGTCGTTTTCGTCATGATGGGCTCTGGGTGCCTTGCCA
>JBIIIF010000190.1:0-14454 GCA_044235005.1 Planctomycetaceae bacterium
TGGGACCGTCTTCGCCATCGGTGCCACCGGACAGCAACACGATTCCGTTCCAGTCTGCTGGATTGGGATTCTGATCGATGGCGGCCAGAACCAGTTCCTGATTGCGGCCACCTTTGACTGATGCGAGCGGCGTTATTTGAGCTGGAGAGGCAGCGGCCGTCGTGTTACGCAGATCGACAGTTGGTTCACCGCCGCTCAGAATACAGAGCGGGACTTTCGAGTGCCCCTCTTTTCCTTGCTTGTTATTTCTCGCCGCGCGGGCTGCCATGAGTCTCTGCAGAAGTTCTCGTCCTTCCACGGCAGCAACACCCGCGTTTTCGGAACCCAGAGATTCCACGTGATAGCCAAGCTCGCGGGCTCGTGCGGCGGCTGCTTCGATCGCAATTCGGTTGCTGGCCACGATGAAGTTACGAACGGCTGTTGTCGTCACGGGCTCAGTCGGCGCTTCACGACGTGACTCAAAGAACGAAAGAACGCCGGGAGGAATCGTCTGCAAAAGTTGACGACGATTCAGAATCTCAATTGCCTGATCAGCACGTGACGGCGCGGGTGTTGTGGGGCCGGAGCCGATCACTTCCAGCGGATCGCCGATGACATCGGAGATGATCAGTGCGATGAGTATTCCAGCAGTGCAGGCCGCGGCCAGTCGTCCGCCTTTGACCTGTGAGAGTTGAGTTCTTACGAGGTTCAATTCCTGAATCGGCGCTCCGCTGGAAGCGAGTGCTCGCGTTACCGCCAATTTGTCGGCCAAAGAAATCTGTGAGACGGGACTGCAGAGCAGGGCACTCGCACCACCAGACAACAATACAAGGCACACATCATTCTGCTGCAGGTTGCTGATGCGTCGAAGGATTTCATTCGTTCCATCCACACCTTCGCTGGTGGGTTCATTGATGCCGGCGGGACGAGCGGCGTGGAGATGAATTTGCTGCAGCGGTCTGACGCAATCGGCTGGCACATTGACCCAGCCGCTGATTTGTGAGGCGGGCAGATGTTCCAGAAGGGCCGACTCCACCCCGGCCGCCATTCCCGCGCCCGCTTTGCCGGCGCCGAGGATTTCGATGCGCCCGAGTTGACGCAGGGAGAGTGAAACATCGGCGATACGAAGCGTAGTTCCATCGCAGGAAATATGACGTCGAACAGCGGCTGATGAATCCACTGCTGCGACACCGGCGCGCCAGATAGCTTCCGCATGTTCTCGAAGCGACATCGCTGAAGTGGCCTGTTTTTCTGACGAGAAAACAAAAAACGACGGTCAAAGATGACCGTCGTTAGTGTATTGAATCATTCAGAACCGTTGAACTCAGGCACTGGGACGCATCTGAGCATAAGTCGTCAGGACTTCGTACAAGTCGGCTGAGATGCGAACATCATCATCCGCGAAGTCAGAAACCCACGTTCGATCCCAGATCATGGCATCGGCCAGGATTCTGGTGAGTTCACCGAGTTTCATCGACACTTCAGGCTCTGGAAACGTCAGTGTTTCTGGTTCATCAGCACCGACAAACAGCCGTAATCTGGGACGCATTCGTGAATCCTTCACCTTCACGCACCTCTTAGTTGAACCTGCAAATCAAAAAATGGCCCATTGCTGCAAGAGCAATTCCGCCGCATTTCGACTTCTCAGGTCCGTTCCTCCTCCGTTCCAGAAACGTTATCGGGTGCAATGTTGGGACGCCTTCACCAAAAATTCCGATTGGGTAAGACGTGCGGATTTGTTCGAGAAAGAGGCCGATTGTGGAAATTCGTGTTCAAGATTCGATGTTTGGCTGATGCTTGCGGAGGAGCTTGTCGGCGGTAGAGGCTGTCTTGTTTAACGGCAAGCCGCAGGCGACAGTGACTTGGGGACCGTCTCGAAATACTGCTGGGCATGAATCAATTGTGGACTCAGTTCACCGGGCGCTTTATGGCTGGAATTCCCCGGTGCTCCGTTCGAGCCTGCGAGATACTACGCGAACGCCTGCGGCTTGCCGTTAAACGACTTATGGCACCAGCGAACAAACAACCTACCCGCCAACTCATGGCGAGCGGTTGGCGTTAGCCGACCGGTATGCCGTTCTACCGGCCGGTTCACACCGGGCCGCTCGCCGAGCTGGTATCTTATTTCTTTGCCGCTGCCTCAGCGAAGACGCAATCCCGCCCTCTTACCCGACAATTTCCTTGATCACGTGACCGCGGCTCAGAGGAATTGGGCGATCTGTCTGGTCGTACAGCATTGTTTCCGGGGAGTAGCCAAGGCAGTGGAAAATCGTCGCGGTAATATCTGCCGGAGAAACGATTCCCGACACAGGAAATGCAGCATGAGCATCGGACTCGCCGTGGACCGTTCCGCCCTTGATGCCAGCTCCGCCCAGTGCGATGGAAAAACAGTTGCCCCAGTGATCACGGCCAGCATTGCCATTGATTCTTGGTGTATGGCCAAATTCGCCGAGCCACACGACCAGCGTTTCGTCCAGCAGTCCACGCTCGTCCAGATCCTGCAGCAATGCCGAGCAGGCCATATCCATTCTGGGCATCAGATGATTGCGAAGGTCTGCAAAATGGTTGCTGTGCGTATCCCACGAACCGTTGCCCTTGATCTCTTCAACTCGCGTCCAGTTCACCTGCACCAATGACACACCGGCTTCGACAAGTCGTCGGGCTAACAACACAGACTGACCAAATCGATTTCGTCCGTAGCGATCACGGGTCTCTGCGGATTCGTCGTTGATCTCGAAAGCACGACGAGACGCGCTGCCGGACAGAAGGTTGAACGCCTGTTCGGTCTGTTGGTTGAATCGTCCGGACGCGCTGACACGTTCAATCGTTTCTCGCACCGGATCCAGTTGCGAAAGCAAAGCGCGGCGGGCTGTGAATCGAGCTGTGGAAACGTCGTCAGGAAAGGCGAGATCGGGGATACGAAAACTGGGTTGCGAAGGATCGCACTTGAGCAACCACGGATCATACTTGCGACCCAGGATTCCAGCGGTTTGCCCTGGCCAAAGGATCTCTCCATCGTTGGCAATGTGATACGGAAGAGCAATCGCGGAGGGCGTGCCATCTCGATCCGGTTGCAAAGCACGCATGATGGCCGCATGAGACGGCGAAAGATTTGGAGCTTTAGACGTGACATTTTCCTGACTCAGCGGTGCATGCGGAACGCCGGTCAGCATTTGATAGCCGCTGGAGGAATGAGCCTGATCTTTGGTGACGACCGCGCGAAGGACGGCCATCTTATCTGTATGCATCGCCGTCCGCGGCATGAGTTCGCCGACATGAATTCCGGGCACGACAGAACTGATGGGGCTGTATTCTCCTCGGACTTCTTTGGGTGCGTTGGGTTTCGGGTCCCACGTTTCGTGTTGAGGTGGGCCGCCGAGCAGCCAGAGCATGATGACAGACTTCGCTCTGCCGAATCCCGGGGAGGCTTCTTCGATCGGTTTTGCCTGCACACGGCGTTGCAGAAGTTGTGGCAAAGACAATCCGAGCGCTGACAAACCACCAATTTGCATGGCATCTCGGCGCGGAAGTCTGTCGCAAAGGGATGTCGGACGATTCTGCATGGTGAGCATGAAAATCTTTCCGGGATCAGGCGGGCGTGGTTTATCAGGCGGGAAGTCATTATTCTGGGGCCCTTCACTATCGCACAATACTGCCATTGGATCAAGAAGTTTGGGTTTAAAGCGTGAATCGGCGGCGTAGCGGTACTTTGGTCTGCTAATACGGTTACCGATCCCGCTCTTTGTTTACCGCCCAGCCGGAGGCGCCGGCCGCAACAAAAGCCGGCGCCTCCGGCTGGGCGGTAAACAGGCTTTTGTTCAAAACATAGCAGGCACACTTTGTGTGTCGTCCGCCCTCTGACCCCTTTTCTGAGCCTTGACAGAGCAGTGGATCACTGACATCGTTGTTTACTCACCAATCAAGACTCTTTCCCTGACCGTTATCCGAGATCTGGCTCATGAAGAATTTGTTGCTGGTCGTTTTTTGTTTGGTTGGACTCAGTTTTCTGACAGGCGCGACGTTGCCGGCTCAGGAGACCGCTGACGGTTTTCGTTCGCTGTTCAATGGGACGGATCTCACTGGCTGGGATGGCAATCCAGAACTTTGGTCCGTTGAGAACGGTTGCATTACTGGCAAGACCACAGGTCCGGAGCATCTGTCGTACAACCAGTTTCTGATCTGGCGCGGCGGAGTGCTGAAAAACTTTGAATTCCGTGTGTCCGCGAAAGTGACTGGGAACAACACCGGCATTCAATATCGCAGTCGCGAATTGCCAGATGTGGGGAAGTGGTCGATAGGTGGTTATCAGTGCGATATCCATCCGGCCCCTGTCAACAACGCAATGGTCTATGAAGAACGCGGTCGTCGAATCCTGGCAGAAAATGGACAATCGGTTGTTATCGATCCGGATCAAGTACGCTGGCTCAAAGCAAAACGAGAACCGGTTGCCAAAGACGTCGCGGAATGGAACGAATACTCCGTCGTCGCGATAGGTAATCATCTCGTCCATCGAATCAATGGTGAGATTGCAGCAGAGCTGACTGATTACGAAGAATCAGCGAACGCGTTGGAGGGACTACTGGCCTTTCAGATTCATCGTGGTCCGGCGATGACGGTGCAGTTCAAAGACGTGCGACTGCGTGAGTTGCCGGATGCGGAAGTCGCCAGGTTTGATCGTGCCACGCTTCCGGCGGATGCAACGAAGATAGAGCAAAAGCCTGCAGCGGCGGGCAAACAGAAGGCTGGGGGTAAAGCGAAGAATTCACCGAAGTTGGCTGCTCCGAAGTCGGCTCCTGCACCAAAAGATGATGCAAAAGAAAAATCGGAACCGAAATCAGACGCAAAGACAGACGAGAAAGCCAAAGATCGTTCGGCTGCGAAGAAGCAGAATCGACCTGCAACGGTTGGCCCGGCCATCGGCGAGAATAAAGCGACTCCTGTCGAACGGATTAAGGCTGCGAAAGATTTCAAAGTCGAGTTGTTGTATTCCGTGCCGGGTGTTGAAGAAGGTTCATGGGTTAACTTGTGTGCCGACGAAAAGGGCCGAATTTATGCCAGCGATCAGTTTGGCGGGCTCTATCGGTTTATGCCTCCGGCTGCGGGCGAACAATTGAAACCGGCTGATGTGGAAAAGGTGCCGGTTGATATTCGAGCCGTCAACGGGATGGTCTTTGCCTTCGGTGCCTTGTATGTCGGCGTGAATGATTATGAGCAGAAGCTGCAAAGCGGTCTGTATCGAATCACGGACTCGGATGGCAATGACCAGTTGGATAAGGTCGAACTGTTGCGGGGGATTGATTCCAAAGGTGATCACGGAGTGCATGCCGTGGTGCCGACGCCGGATGGTCAGGCTCTGTACCTGGTGTGCGGCAACAACGCCAAGCTGACAGAGACTGCGGACAGTTCTCCGGTTCGCCGAATCTGGGGTGATGATCATCTGTTGCCAAGTATGCCGGATGGCCGAGGACACAATCGCGGAGTGCTCGCGCCAGGGGGAATTATTTATCGAGTCACTCCGGATGGAAAGCAGTTCGAAATCTACGCATCGGGTTTTCGAAATATCTTTGATGCGTCCGTCAATCATGATGGAGAGCTGTTTACTTACGATGCTGACATGGAGTACGACTTCAATACGTCCTGGTACCGGCCTACTCGCATCAATCATGTGGTGAGTGGTGCGGAGTATGGCTGGCGAAACGGAGCTGGAAAGTATCCGGAGTTCTATCCCGATAATCTTCCGGCCACGCTCAATATCGGTCCCGGTTCACCGACCGGCACCACGTTTGGTTATGGCGCGAAGTTTCCTGAGAAGTATCAGCGGGCACTGTTTGTGCTCGACTGGAGCTGGGGCAAAGTTTACGCCGTGCATCTGACGCCGAGCGGTGCCACTTATACAGCCACGAAAGAAGAGTTCCTGTCCGGAGCACCTCTGCCCGTTACAGACGCCATCATTCATCCGGGTGATGGCGCGATGTACTTTGCGATTGGCGGACGGCGAGTTCAGTCGGGGCTCTATCGAGTGACCTACACAGGCGGTGAATCGACGTCGTCAGTTGAAGCTGTTGTCACATCCACACCAGAACGTGATCTGCGGCATCAACTGGAATCGCTGCATGGCAAACAGGACACGGCGGCTTTGGAAACGGCATGGCCACATTTGAGTCATTCCGATCGATTCATTCGCTGGGCTGCTCGTACGGTCCTGGAACATCAGTCGTCAACGACCTGGAAATCACGGGCTTTGGCAGAGACAAATCCAACAGCTCAACTGGAAGCTTTGCTGGCGTTGGCTCGCGTGGAAGGCGTTTGTCCGTTGCATCGTACGGAGAATACCGTCGTCAACACGGACGCGCGCGACAAACTGTTTGCGGCACTGTTGAACCTCGACTGGTCGAAATTGAACGCTGAGCAGAGGATTGCCTTTGTTCGTGTTTCGCAGATCGTGCTGCATCGCTTTGGAACCCCGGAAGAGTCCGTGCAGTCGGCGTTGACGAACAAACTTGATGCCGCGTTTCCGGCTGACACGTTTGAACAGAACTGGCTACTGTGCGAAACACTCGGATATCTGCAGGCTCCGAACACGGCCGCGAAAGGAATGGCGTTGATTGCCGGCGCTGCCAGTCAGGAACCGCAGATCGAGTACGCTCGCAGTTTGCGATTTCTGAAGACCGGCTGGACGAAGGAATTGCGGACGGCTCAGCTGGAGTGGTTTCTCAAGGCGGCCAATTATCGAGGCGGTGCCAGCTTCAGCAAGTTTATTGAATTCATCCGGACTGATTCGCTGGAGACTTTCACAGAGGCAGAAAAGATTGAGCTTGCCGAATTGATTGCCAGAAAGCCGGAAAAGAAATCGGCCATTGAGAATGTCGGCGCTATGTTCGTTGGGCGCACGGTGACTCCGTGGACTCTGGACGAATTGAGCGGGGCGACGAAAACGGAATTGAAGGCACGCAATTTTGAGACGGGTCAGAAGGTCTTTGCTGCGGCTGCCTGTTTCACCTGCCATCGATTTGGGAATGCGGGTGGCATGACCGGTCCGGATTTGAGCACCGCTGGACGCCGTTATTCGCCGCATGATTTTCTGGATCAGATCGTGAACCCCAGCAAGGTCATCAACGAACAGTTTTCGGCAGTGACTGTGGTGACGACAGAAGGGAAAGTTCATACCGGAGTGATCGTGAATCTCAACGGCGATACCGTGACGCTCAACACGGATCTCACGGATCCTGATCAACGTGTGGCTGTGGATCGTAAAGAAGTTGAGGAGATGGAAGTTTCGAAGACGTCTCCGATGCCAGCAAATTTGTTGGGACTGCTGACCCGGGATGAGATCATGGACCTGGTCGCTTATGTGCTTAGCGGTGGCGACGCGTCTCACGAGTACTTTAAAAGGTAGTCGATTGGACTCGTTTTCAGTCACTCTGCGGAGCTGATCAAGGGAAGGGCAGTTTGAACCGCTAATAGACGCGAATGAACGCGAATAGCGAGAGGAGGGAGTGCGTGAAGACGTGCGGTTTTGAAGTTGGCACTTCAACGCCCAGAGTCTTTGCGCGTCCCCGGATGGAATCTGAGCCAATTGCCTTCAACTATTCGCGTGAATTCGTGTCCATTCGCGGTTCCTAAATGCGTTTTGCCAATGATTTAATGCTGAACCGAATGATCGCGAATTTACGCGAGGCACGTGATATGTTCCGTGAGAAGGGAAGATCGCGAGGCATTTTTGAGCGAGTTGTGATTAATTGTGCCAAATTTGGGCCGTGCGGATCTCCGTGATTGAGATTCAGCGGAAGAAGGCTCACCATTCGCGAAGATTCCGCCTTCGATCAGTATTTTTTGCTCGGATCGAGTGGTCGTTTTGCGTTGGGAAACCGAACAGTAATCCCACGGATCTGGAATCGTTAAATCAGAGAACAGCAGAAGCTCCCTTTTACCGCGTGTTGTGACTATGTCAGATCTTCGAACCTGTCGCCTGGTAACGCTGGGATGCAAAGTCAACCAGTACGAAACTCAGCTTGTCCGTGAAGCGTTGCTGCAAAGCGGCTATCGTGAAGCGATGGAAGGTGAGACTGCGGATCTGTGCGTCGTCAATACATGCACAGTGACGAACACGGGTGACTCGAAATCCCGTCAGGTGATCCGGCAGTTGTCGCGGCAGAATCCGGGCACGAAAACGATCGTGATGGGTTGCTATGCCACGCGGGATCCGCGGGCGGTTTCCGAGCTACCCAACGTGATCGAAGTTGTGACCGACAAACGCGAGCTTCCGGATGTGCTGAGTCGCTTTGGCATCGTCGATATGCCCAACGGGATCAGTGAATTCGAAGGGCATCAGCGTGCGTTCGTAAAGATTCAGGATGGATGCATTCTGAAATGTTCGTACTGCATCATTCCCACTGTTCGACCAGGCCTGCGAAGTCGACGTCCCCTCGATATCGAAGAAGAAATCCGCGCGTTGATTGAACATGGATATCGCGAGATCGTGATCAGCGGTATTCATATGGGCCACTTTGGTGTCGATACAAACAATCTGGCTCCGGGAGAAAAGCCTGAGCGGTTATGGCACTTATTGCGTCGTCTGGATCGCATCGCCGGCGACTGGCGAATGCGACTTTCCAGTATTGAGGCGGTCGAAGTCAACGATGATTTCATCAAGGCGGCGGGTGACTGCGAGCACTTGTGTCCACAGTTTCATCCGGCATTGCAGAGCGGAAGCAACAGCGTGCTGACTCGGATGCGACGGCGTTATCGGGTCGAGCGTTTTCTGGAACGCCTGGATCAGATTCGGGATATGCTGGGGAATGATCCCGCGTTCAGCACTGACGTTATCGTTGGGTTCCCCGGGGAAACAGACGCAGAATTTGAGGAGACTCTGGAAACCTGTCGTAAAGCGCGCTTTATGAAAGTGCACGTGTTTCCGTTTAGTCGTCGTGACGGGACACCTGCGGCCACGATGCCCGATCAGGTTCACCCGGATGTGATCAAAGAGCGAGTTCATGTCCTGAGTAAACTCGAACGAGGTCTGGCGGAACAGTTTTATCTGAGCCGTGTTGCTGTTGATTCAGATCGGCCGACGGAGGCGTCAACAGAGGTCGCTCCGATGACCGCCCGGACGTCACTTCATGGCGTTGAGCTTCAGGTGCTGGCAGAGCGAGAGTCCGAGACGCGTCCGGGATATTTGCGAGGCACAGATCGTTGGTATATGCCGGTCGAAGTTCCGGGCACTGCAGCGGACATTGGAAATTTTCTGACTTGTCGAGCTGTCGCGGCTAGTCGTGAAGGTGTCGTTGCCGAACGAATGATGGTTCCCGGTCAGGACCGGCCGTCTGGTTCCGAGACTTTTCAGGAACGTGTGGCAGGACGCCGTCGTGCATGGCTGAACGATCATGAAGACACCTCAGGCGTTGAAGAAGCTCTTCAGTCAGCCTGTGCTGAAGGCATGGCGGATTCCTGCAGTTCAGAGCCTGTGGAATTGGTCCAGTTAAGCTTTTCTTCAGTGGCCGGTACGCAGTCGGGAGAATCGTCATGGCCACATTGATTGCGATTGAGGGCATTGACGGAGCCGGGAAGGGGACTCAGGCTGGCCGGTTAGTATCGGCCCTGCGTGAGATGGGACTGCGAGTCGATACGCTGCAGTTTCCGCGTTACTCGTCGACCACGTTTGGCTCAGCGATTGGCGACTTTCTAAACGGGAAGTTTGGATCACTCAATGAAGTGCATCCTCAGTTGGCGGCCGTGTTGTACGCCGGTGACCGATTTGAATCGCGTGAGTTGTTGATGCGGATGATGGAAGATAACGATGTCGTTGTGCTGGATCGTTTTGTCGGATCGAATCTGGCACATCAGTCGGCTAAGCTGGAAGGGGAGGCTCGAACTGCGTTGGTGGAGTGGATCGAGAAGATCGAATACGGAGTGTTCCAGTTGCCTCGCCCGACATTGACGATTCTGATCGACATGTCATCGCAGATGAGTCGTGAGTTGGTCTCGCGAAAAGCTGCTCGCGACTACACCGAGCAGGAAGCTGATCTGCAGGAGTCCGATCTGCCTTATCTGGAACGCGTGCGACGTTGTTATCTCGCGCTGGCTCATAGTCGACTGGACTGGCGCACGGTGCACGGACTGGATGACGCTGGTTCGTTGAGAACGATTGATGACGTGGGCGAGGAAATTCGAGGGCTGGTTTGCGAACATCTGGAGCAGGTATGAGGCAGGGGTTTTCGGTTTGAAGTTTTCGGTTTTCGGAGAAACTGTCTGAGTAATTCAAGCAATACACCGGCAATCAGCGACTCACTCCATCCTCTTGGTTTCTCTACCAGAATCCCGTCAATAAGTTCGCAATGACTGCCACTCTGATTGACCTGGACGAGGTTTGCGATGGTTGCATGTCCGGGCGCAGGCTCATTGCGGACTCGGAGTGCAGAGATGCCACCGAGTTCTTCGAGTCGTTCTGACAGGCTGCTGGCCACTGCGGCATTGCTGGCCATGGAGTTCGGTCCGAAACAAGAGACTGCATCACGATTCGTAAGTGGACGCGTTGCCAAAGGGTACCCGGAACCAGACGTTCCATTCAATATTGCGATTCCGCGGACGGCTGATTTTGAGTTTATACGCACGTTGCCAACGATGTTGACCCCATCACGTCATCGTGCCGAAGGTTGGCAGAAAACTTGAAGGCCGTTGGGAGGAGCCGAATTCATTCGGTACACTTTGACCAAAAGACAAAAAGCCTCCACTCCAGAACCGCCGTCAAAAGTCACTTCTACGAGGATGCCAGTGATGATCAGATCAACTCGCCGAACGGCACTTTTGGGTGCTGGTGTGACGATGGCTTTGCCGTGGATGGAGTCGCTTCCGGCCGGTGATGAGCAGACCTTAACGGAGAATCCTGTTTTCCCCAAACGCTTTGCGGCGCTGTTTATGGGGAATGGAATTAACGCGGATCACTGGTGGGCCAAAGGGGCGGGCGATGAGATGGAACTCGGCCGAACTCTGGAGCAGTTGGATCCGTTCAAGAAGAAGCTGAACGTCATCACGGGCTTATTCAATCGCAATGCAAATGGAGTCGGCATTCATCCGGGACAGACAGGCAATATTCTGTCCGGCGCGGCGTTGCAGAAGGGCGCTGTGCTGAAAGGCGGAGTCAGCATGGATCAGGTGCTGTCCAGTCGGATTGGCGAAGATTCTCCTCAGCCCAGTCTGGTCCTGGGCTGTGAGCAGCCAATCACGGGCTATCACGAAACAAATTTCTCAATGGCCTATAGCTCGCATATCTCATGGCATGATGCGAACTCACCAGTGCCGATGGAGGTTTATCCATCGCTCGCGTTTGACAGTCTATTCGACAACCATGGCAGTCGACGGATGCAGAGTATTCTGGATCGTGTTCGAGAGCATGCAAGCCATATCCGCCGTCAGATCAGTGCGGCCGACCAGGCGAAACTGGACGAGTATCTGACCAGCGTTCGCGAGATTGAAAAACGCATCGAGCGGACTCGGGAAGACAAATCCAAAGCCGATGAGAATGCCGCGCGTCGTGGGCAGCCGGTGGAATTGATGAAGCGTCCGGACAATGGTCTGCCGGAAGATCTGCGCGAGCACATGCGACTGATGGGTGACATTATCGCCACGGCGTTTCAGACGGATAAAACTCGTGTTGCTACGTTGCTGTTGTGTCGAGACTTGTCCGGATTGTTTTATCCGTTTCTGGACGTTCGCAAGGCTCATCATCCGGCTTCGCACGATGACTTGTCCGACGATTACGAACGAGTGTCTCGTTACTATGTCAGTCAGTTGGCGTATTTGGCGCTGCGGTTGGATTCGATGCCGGAAGGGCAGGGGACGGTTCTGGACAATTCCTGCCTGATGTTTATCTCCAACATGTGGTCTGGCAGCCGACACGATTCGTCGAAGGTACCGTTGTTACTGTTGGGTGGACTCGGGGGAACACTGGAGACCGGTCGCGTCCTGGATTATCTCGACAAAGGCGACGACAATCGAAAGTTGTGCAGTCTGTATTTGTCGTTGATGGATCGGATGGGCGCTGAGCTGCCTCAGTTCGGTGATACAGAGATGCGACTTGCGGGGTTGTGATTTAAGTGTCGGTTGGCTCGTTGTTTCTTGCAGGCCGGATGGAATCGCAGACCTCCAGTTTCATGGCCGCGAGCGACAGATTGATATCGCGAATGAATTCAATCATCGAGCAGATCAGGCAACTCAGACAGCCAACGAACTGAACCAGAATCAAAACGCCGGCATTCAGTTTCAGCAGTGTTGCCAGAAAGAGACTGATGATCAGGCAGGCGGCCAGAAGCACGCTGACGGAAGCGAGTACGATGGCCATACGTAACAGTCTCGCGCGGTTGACGAGGATTCGCAGTTGTTCTCGATTTCGATGAGGATCTTCTGGTGATCCGGGCCGGAGTTCTCGATCCAGAATACGTGCACGATCGATGACTCGCCCTAGTCGATTGGTCATGCTGAGCAATAAAAGTCCGACGCCGGAAATCAGGATCACAGGGCCCACTGCCACCTGAAGAACCGGGATCAAATCTGCTACGCTGGGAAAGGACAAGAACGCTGCTCCTCAGTAGAGTAAATCGCTGACTGTCGAGCATCGTATTTCAAAGACTGGAGCAAGTCCTCTGATTGGTAGTGTTGGTCTGTTCAACGTTGATCAGGATTGAGAACGATTTTCTCCTTGTCATCAGTGATCGGGAGGCGATTCATGTGTAGCATCGTTCGTTCCGGTTAACAACGACCGTTTGCGACGATCTGTCGGCTGCACTACCATCCCGCGCATGGTGGCGATTGAAGTCAGGGAATTGTGTCGAGAATACAAGGTCTTCCGGAAACGCGAAGGGCTGATGGCGTCCGTGCGCGGGTTGTTCCATCGCGAACACACGATCGTCAGCGCGGTGCGGAACGTCAGTTTCTCCATCGATGAAGGCGAAATGGTCGCGTTTTTGGGGCCGAACGGGGCTGGAAAAACGACCACGCTGAAACTGTTGTCCGGGCTGGTTGTGCCATCCTCCGGAACCGCGACGGTGCTGGGACATGTGCCGTGGAGACGAGAAGACGCTTATCGACGGCGGTTTTCTCTGGTCACAGGGCAAAAGGAACAGCTCTGGTGGGACCTGCCGGCGCAGGAATCATTTCGGTTGCATAAAGAGATCTATCGGATTCCGGCAGAAGATTATACTCGCCGCATTGACGAGCTGACGGATCTGCTGGAAGTGCGTCGCCTGATGGCTCAGCCTGTACGCGAGCTGTCGCTGGGTGAGCGCATGAGAATGGAGTTGATCGCGGCGTTGCTGCATCGCCCGGATGTGTTGTTTTTGGATGAGCCAACGATCGGGCTGGATGTCGTCAGTCAGCGACGAGTGCAGGAGTTCCTGCGGCACTACCAGCGTGAGCAACGAATCACCGTCATTCTCACCAGCCATTATATGAAGGACGTCGAAGCTCTGTGTGAGCGAGCGATTGTGATCAACAAAGGAACTGTGATTCACGACGGGCCACTGGCTGCCATTATCGATCGGTTCAGTCGTCACAAGATTATTGAGTTACAGTTCTCCGATAATGGTTGTCCGGAAGGGCTCGAACGCTTCGGGCGGATCGTGGAAACTCGCCCACCGCGTGTGCGAATACAGGTTGAGAAACAGAGAGTTTCCGAGTGCCTTGCAACGATCCTGAGTCAACATTCTGTGGATGACATTAGTGTGGTTGAGCGACCTCTGGAAGATGTGATTGCAGAACTCTTTTCGACGGATGATGCGTCAAGGGCTGCCACATGACGGCCGCAACGGAATCATTTGGGGGAGAGTTGCGAGCCAGGCTGCGGCTGAAGTGGCTGATTCTTCGAACTGCCATCGAAGAGCGACTTGTCTATCGCGCGGACTTTGCGTTTTCGACGCTGGTGCGATTTCTGCCCATCGTGACTCAGATCTTTCTCTGGAGCGCGATCTTTCAGAACGACTCTTCGCGAACGATGAAGGGTTACAACTTTGGACAGATGGTGTCGTACTATCTGCTGGTGATGATGGCTCGGGCGTTTTCCAGTATGCCTGGGTTATCGACCGGGATTGCCGGTTCGATCGCCGATGGATCCGTTCGCAAGTATCTGATTCAGCCGGTTGATATGCTCGACCATTTATTCTGGCATCGAGTGGCCCACAAGCTGGTCTATTACGTCATCGCCGCCGGTCCGTTTGCGCTGGTGTTCTGGATGTGCCGTGCTCATCTGCCCGGTTGGCCGGCGTGGCCAGTGACCGCCGCGTTTGTGGCGTCATTGCTGATGTCGTTTGCGATCGGATTTTTGATCGAGGCGCTGATTGGACTGATTGCCTTCTGGTTTCTTGAAGTCAGTTCTCTGATCTTCATTTACATGATGCTCAGCTATTTTCTGTCGGGTCACATGATTCCGCTGGAGCTGTTGTCGCAGTGGATTCCCTTTGTTGATTACCTGCCGTTTAAATATCT
>JBIIIF010000191.1:0-14427 GCA_044235005.1 Planctomycetaceae bacterium
GCAGATTCTTGAAGGAGATCATTTTGACACCTGATGAGAATGTGAAGAGAATTCGAAGCTTCGGAGGCCGAGATCCGAACGTCTCGGCCTGCGACGAAGACAATCAGCGAATAACCGGTGGCTTGAAGAGAGTGAATGGGCTGATGGACGAGTGATATTTCACGTCCACCTGAGTTCCCTGCAACTTCCAGTCTTCTTTCGACCAGACACCAAACGGAGTCACCATCCAGCCGCCATTCACCTTGTAATAGTACGGCGGGTAGATTGCTCGGTAACGATGAGCGTGCAGCATCTCATGCGGATGGAATGCCTGATTCTCGATCGCGATTCCTCCAACCTGCTGAGGAATCCCCGGGCGAGGAGCCGGATACAGAGCGGCTCCGGTTTGTGGATACATGCCGCTGCCGTTCTGCGGATACATCCCATTGTGAACACTCATCGGTGCCGCACCCTGATAGACAGGACCTGTCGCAGCATAATGAGAAGCGTTCCAGTACTGTCCTTGTGAGGACATGTTCACGGACTGAGGAGCCTGATACTGCTGCCAGTTCTGTGATGGATGAATGGGGACTGGATTCGACATCCCGGCTGGTGTCGCACTGAAGTACTGCGGACCAGCGACGACATCCGTATTTGGCAGCACAGGAGCCTGCTGAATCGGAACCGGCTGAAGAGCAGACTCGGCTGTTACTGCCGTTGGTGTGAAGTCCGGTTCCATCGGAATCATCGGCACCTCAACCGGAGCAACTGCGACTTCACCAGGAGCAGCATCGTCGGGCTTCGAAGCAGTCTGCCGAACTTGAACAGCCTGGCGTTCAGCATCCCGAACAACAGCACGTTCAACAGCCAGTGTACCGTCAGCAGGTTTGTCGTCAGGCTTTGCTGTTGGCTTCTTGATCAGAGCCAGCTTTGGTACCGTCACAACCGGCTTCGTGGATGCTCCTGGAGCCGCCGTCCGTGCTGGAGCGGCTGAGCTCTTTGAAGCCACAACAGGCCGAGTCACCGGCGACTGTGCTCCGAGGGTGTTGTCCTCTTTCTGAGCAGGCTTCGCCTTCACAACGGACTTCGAAGACTTAGTCGTCTTTGAAGTTGTTGACTTTGCCGTCGTAGACTTCTTGCTCGAAGTCTTGCTCTTGAACCAGCCCACAATCCCCGTCGGAGCCGGATTCGATCCCTTTGCCGCTGGTTGTTCGGCAATTGCGTTCTCCGCGCAAATGACGCCCATCATCAGCGCTACTAGACACTTGCGTAGCATTAGAGCCCCCTCCATGGAATCCGCGGATCGTCCGGTGTTCCGCATCGGCGGCAGGTTCCAGTGAACCTGGCCCGGCCGGATTGTTCAGAATTGTTTCAGACACAGACATCGACGCCACGCAGACGCCGATACCCCCGGTCTATCGCCCCGTCAGCCCTCTGCGCGGTCCAATCGCGGTGCACATCCAGCCCAACGGAATATCTCGACACTCATGATGTTCGGCCCGTATCGATCGTGCGGATGAGTCATTCAATGCCTGTCGCATTAATAGAACTGCCAGTAGAACAGGGCAGTGCGGTGGAGTCTTCTCAATCGAAAGCCATTGCCTGACCGAAAATTTTTGCCCTTTTTGCCCAGCATGAATCCCTGCCGAAAATCGAGACAATCGTCTAGACTACGCCCGACTGGTCGACAGACACGGCGAAACACACGGTTTTGAGGCCAGAAAAGACACATCTTCATGCCAGATTGATCAATCCGGCCCCCTCCTTAGATTCCAATTTCAAGGCAAAGGACGCCCCCTGGTGGCTCGACGGAAATCTTCAAACGCGAACGGTTCTCTCTTCGACGAAAATGCTCTGCCTGACGCCAATGTGCAGTTTGTGCCGATCAGTGAAGAAACCCGACGACGGTACCTGAACTACGCCATGTCGGTGATCACTTCGCGAGCACTCCCGGATGTTCGCGACGGTCTCAAACCGGTCCAGCGCAGAATTCTGTACGTGATGTATGACCGGCTTCGCCTGACCTTCGACCAGAAGACTCGTAAATGCGCAAAAATCTGCGGGGATACGACGGGGTCGTTTCACCCCCACGGTGATATCGCGGTCTATGAAGCTCTGGTCCGCATGGCTCAGGACTTTACTCTGCGGTATCCGCTTGTGGTCGGCCAGGGAAACTTCGGCTCCATCATGGGCCTCCGCGCAGCAGCGTCGCGATACACCGAAGCCAAAGTTTCGCGACTCGCCGAAAACCTGATGAATGAACTGCGCTATCAGACGGTCGATATGCGCCCGACTTACGACGCTGTCGACGAAGAACCTGTCGTTGTCCCCGCACGCTATCCAGCGTTGCTGGTGAACGGTTCGTCGGGAATCGCCGTTGGTATGGCAACCAATATGCCGCCACACAACCTGGGCGAATGCATCAAGGCGGCCATCCATCTGATCGAAAATCCTGACGCCTCCGTCGCCCAGCTCATGCGTTATATCAAGGGCCCCGATTTTCCGCTCGGTGGTCGCATCATGACCGATCGCGCAGAACTGCGGGAGATGTACGAGACCGGAAAAGGTTCGATCAAGATTCGCGGCGAATGGCGATTCGATCAGCAGGGTAAGAAGCAGGACACCAGCCGCATCATTGTGTACACAATTCCCTACGGTGCGACGACCGGACCGCTGATGGCAGAAATCGGTGAACTGATCGCAGCTCGTAAACTGCCGCAACTGGAATCTGTCAACGACGAGACGAACGAAGAGAACGGACTGCGAATCGCCATCGAACTCAAATCGGGGGCCGATGCCAACGCGGTGATGGCCTACCTGTTCAAGCATACGTCCCTCGAACAGAACTTTGGCTACAACGCCACCTGCCTGATTCCGGCGGATCGCGGGCTAACTGTTCCACGAGTTCTGAACCTCAAAGATCTGCTGCAGCACTTCCTCGATTTTCGCTACGAAACCGTCCGTCGTCGTATCGAATACCAGTTGGCGATTCTGCGAAAACGAATTCACATTCTGGAGGGCTTCGCGATCGTGTTTGATGGGCTCGACAAAGCCCTGAGAATCATCCGCGCAAGTGATGGCAAAAAGGACGCGGCGAAGAAGCTGATGGCTGAGTTTCCGCTGGACGAAATCCAGACGGACGCGATTCTCGAATTGCAGCTCTATCGCATTTCAAAACTGGAAATCAACGACATTCGCGCCGAACTGGCTGCGAAAAAAGCAGAAGCAGCGGCCCTGGAAGCCATTCTGAAGTCGAAGACGAAAATGTGGAAGTTGATCACCACAGAGCTCGAACAGGTGGCCAACGACTTTGCTGACAGTCGTCGCAGTGAACTGGGCTCGGCCGAAGAAATCGTCGAGTTCGATCCGGCCGCTTACATTGTCAAAGAAAATACCAATGTGGTGGTGACGAAAGAAGGCTGGATCAAACGAGTCGGCCAGTTGAGCAGCGTTTCAAAAACACGTGTTCGTGAAGGTGATTCCGTGCTGACTGTGTGTCCGGGAAGCACTTTGGATAACGTCGTGTTTTTCGCCAAAGATGGGATCGCCTACACACTGCCAATTGATCAGCTTCCTGTCTCTTCCGGCTACGGAGAACCTCTCGCCAAACGCGCGAAAATGAGCGATGGAACAAGCCTGATCGCAGCACTGACGACAGACGGACGCTTTGTCCCAACGCTCGAAGAAGTGGGCGATGAGGTCGGTCTGACACTCCTGATTGCAACTCGCAGCGGTCAGGTGATGCGATTGCCGTTCGAGCCATTCCGGACGCCATCAACCAAAGCCGGACGAAAGTTCTGTCGTCTCGCAAAGACAGATCAGGTCGCCTACGTCGATCTTGTCCGCGATGCCGAAACGATGATGATGGCCTCGAAAAAGGCACGAATTCTGCACTTCCGCATCGACGAAGTGCCGATTCTCGGCGGTGCCGGAAAGGGTGTGCGAGGTCTCAAACTGGAAGCCGGCGATGAACTGCTGGGTGTGGTCCAGTTTTCTCGCCCCAGCGATGCGTTGCGAGTCAAAAACGACAACGATAGTGTGCTGAGTTTTGGTCAGACCAAATACCAGGTGAATTCTCGCGGCGGCCGCGGCGTAAAGACCAGCTCACGAACAGGCTTCGTTGAGTTAATTCAACCCGATATTCAACTGGTCGACTGGAGCGAACTGGGAGGCGTCGGCGGGGAGTAGTTCCTCCCGTCCGAATGCCACCAACTACGTCACAATCATCCATACCGCTTTGAAGTACTCGGTCTCCAGACAACTGGAGATCACCGGGTGATCGGGCGCGGCACCGGACTTGGCGATGATCTGTAACGACCGTGGAGTGGCTCGAACATTCGGGTCCGGGCCTTCCATGTCGTCGCCTGTTGATCGTGAAGCCGCAACCAGCAACTGGATGAATTCCGGTTCAGGCAACAACCCCGCGCACGAACAGCTCAACAGCAACCCACCGGGCTTCACCAGTCGCATGGCCAGCCGATTCATCGCGAAGTGTTTGCGAGTTCCTTCTTCAATCTCCATGCGAGTGCGAATCAGCTTGGGCGGATCAAGAACGACAACATCAAACTGACGCCCATTGCGAATCATCTCTCGCATGTAACTGAACGCATCGGCCTGTACGAAGCGGACTCGGGCCTGATTCAGGTTGGCATTCTCACGGGCAACCACGAGCGGTTCTTCATCGAGATCAACGCCCGTCACTTCTTCGGCCTGTCCCAGAGTTTTCGCCTGCACGGAAAACCCACCGGTGTAACAGCAAAGATCGAGAACACTTTTCCCCTGACAAAACTCTGCCAGTTTCTTGCGATTATCTCGCTGATCACAAAAGAAGCCGGTCTTGTGGCCGCCTTCAAACTTCACACGGAATCGAGTCCCATGTTCATTGATCACAACCTGCGATGGACAACCTTCCGATGTAAACGTCGGTGGATCACAGCCTTCCTGAGACAAAAACTGAGGACTCGTGCGGACGATCCAATGCTTCGTCCCCATCTGTTCAGCCAGCATCGGCATCAGCAGACTCGCACGCTGGTACATCCCCAGGCCGAACGTTTCTGCCGACAATACATCGCCAAACCGATCAACCACCAGGCCTGACAAACCGTCCGATTCCGCGTGGATGACTCGCCAGGCATTGGACACGGAATCCAGTTTCAGCAAGTCACGTCGCAACGAGACGGCCGTGGACAATTTCCGCGCCCATGCAGCATCGTCCGGCATCTCAGGCGTATTCCACAGCATCCTCAGCGCCATTTCGCTGCGAGGATTATACAGGCCATAGCCCGTGGGACTGTGATAGCCGTCAACATAGACCGCGACCAGATCTCCGGGGCGTGCGTCTTCAATTCGCGACAGTCGCTTGCGGAAGAGGATCGGATGCAGAGTTCTGGACTTGGCATGCACGATCGGAATTGGCTCCGAGGTATTCGGCCCCAGCTTTGTTCGCTGCCGAATCATCAGAGATGTCTGCTCTTTACTGGCCGGCGGAGCGACAAACTCCTGATCGTCGTCATCCTGTATCGGAGCTTCATTCCGCTGGTGCGGCCGAGGCCCGGATGACTGAGGGCGTGTGGACTGCGACTTCGAAAACTGCGGCCTGCTACCTGCCGAACCTGATGATCCAGCCTCTGATGATCCAGAACTTGAATCAGCAAAGCCCACATAGGGTGGACTGGTCGGATGTTGCTTTTTCGGAGTGGTCGACTTGCCGCGGTTGTCTTTGCGAGGGCCAGGATTGGGACGACGGTTCATAAGGAAACTTCAGGACTAAATTTGCTGGTGACTCTGCGACAAAGAGCAGCAGTCTACCGATCCAGTCCGACAGAGTGGACCACGTTTCCTGTGGTTTCGAGCAGCCACGGGAAATTCGCTTCAATGGTATTCTCAAGACAAAAACATCATCAGCCACGTGGCGTCATCATGACAGCAAGGCATGCAGCAGCCGCAGTCGCTACGTTGAGCGATGGCACGGGGCCCTGAGGCGGCAGCGAGACAAGCTGGTCGCAACGATCTCGAGTCAGTCGGCGGAGTCCAGTCCCTTCATTGCCCAGAACCAGCATCCAGTTGCGATCTTGATGCACGGTATAGATCGATGAATCGGCTCGCTCACACGTTCCCAGAACCCAGACCTGATTCTCCTGAGCCTTCTCCATGGCCTGAGCGAGATTGGCGACCACCGCAAAGGGAACGTGTTCCGCGCCGCCGGCGGAAATATCGCACACGGTCGCATTGACCGAGGCACTGCGGTCTTTCGTCAGTACGATGCCTTTGACACCGAAAAATCCGGCAAGGCGAAACAACGCTCCAAGATTCTGAGGATCCTGAATCTGATCCAGAGCCAACCACAATCCTCTTTCGCCCTCCGCAACATGCCACAGCTTTTCAAGTGGCAGGGGGGAAGGCGGTTCCACCGTCGCTGAACCCGCTCCCACCCGTTCGGTATCACGACCGGACTTGGCTGTCCGAGGATCCAGTGCGCCGACTCGCACCGGGATGCGCATTCGCTGAGCCGCCTCGATGACCGGCTCCCACGCCTCACCGGGATTCTCCGAATGCAGTCGAATCTGCTTCACAGCCTTCGGTCGAACCTGCAACGCGGCGAGAATACTGTGAGGATTTCGGAGTTCGAGCATGATGGTTTCAGTGAATGACCGATTGTGTATTTTGAGGCGGCACGGTGCGAGCCGTCCGGTGAAGGCGTATAGAAAAAAAGAATCCCGTCGACGGAGCGACGGGCGTACGGTACACCCGTCGCTCCGGCGGCGGGATTCTCTTTGCACGCAAGGATGAAAGTCTACCCGCTGACTCATCTCGCTCGCATCAATCGATGCTGACCGAACCGAAAATTCTCATTCGGATTCATCGCGAGCCTTCTCAATCACACTCGCCAGTGTCACGGGGACTCCGTTTTGCCGCTTACTCTCATCCGCCGCTTCGATAAACGCGAAGATTTCCAGCATCACATCTTCCGGGATCGGTGATTGTCGCGTCTTGAAAAAGCGAGCGATCTCAACCACCAGCCCTTCATAATCCGCCGGCAGAGGCACATGCTGCTGAGCTTTGGTGCCAAAGATCATCGCTCCAAAGCCAGTCTTATGAGTATGTTCGCGGATACCGCGATAGGTCCCGATCCGACCATTGGACCACAGACCGGTAACCTGTTCACTTCTGTCAGTCTGCACCCGCGTCACAGAAATGCAACCCGAGCCCATCACCGTATAAAGCGTCTCGATGCCGTGAACTCCATACCACGCGAGATCCGCATGACCAATACCAGCTCGAGATTGCCCATAGCTGTCGCAGCCGACAATCTCACCGGCCACTTTACTGGCCAGGACCGATTGCAGCTCCTTCTGATATCGAAGAGCAGACGCAGTAAACCACGGCGTGCCGTATTTCTGCCCGAGAGCCTGAATCTTCAACGCATCTCTGAGATTGTGAGCCAGTGGCTTATCGATGAACACCGGCTTGCCGGCCTTTAAGATCGGTTCAACCTGCTCCAGATGTTGTCGACCATCAACGCTGCCCAAAATGACCACATCGACTTTGGGCAGAAGATTGTCGATCGAGTCAACAATCTCAACGCCCATCTCCGACATCTTTTGTGTGTATCCGGCAACCCGATCACGACTCAGAGGAAAATCTTCACTGCCCCCCGGATACGCCGCCACGATTCGAACACCGGCAAGATCTCCCGCGTTTCCTTCACGATGCAGCACCTCCGTAAACGCCGTGCAATGAGAGGAATCAAGACCGATAAAGCCGACACGAATCTCTGCAGCAGACAGTTCCGCAATCGGCCCGAGGGATAACGCGGTGAGGGCGGCAATAGTTCGATTCATCAGGATTCGACCTCTCGTATTGGTCGACGATCCACATCATCGGATCAATCGTCCAGCCTTGCTCTTTTCTGCTCCATGCGACGCACGAAAACTTCCATGATGCGGTTATACAGATCTTCTTTCAAAATCGCATCTTCACTGTCAGAATCGATATTCGGATTATCATTCACTTCGATGATATAGAAGTTGCCGTTCGATTCCTTGACGTCCACCCCATACAGGCCATCACCAATCAGATTGGCGGCTTTCAAAGCCAGTTTTACAGCTTTTCGAGGTGCCAGTTCCACCGGCAGAGTTTCCGTCTTCCCATATCGACCGCGACCATCTCGCTCCTGCTTGACGATCTGCCAGTGCCCCGGTGCCATAAAGTAGCGACACGCATACAACGGCTTCTGATCCAGAATCCCGATGCGCCAGTCAAAGGTCGTCGGCAGAAACTCCTGAGCAATCAACAGTTCTGAATCGCCCGAATAATCCGCGAAGCGAGTCCGTAAATCCTCTTCGGAGGCGATCTTGACCACTCCCTGCGAAAACGCGCTGTCGGGCTTTTTGAGCACACAGGGAAAGCCCAGCTCTTCCACGATGCGATGGATGTTATCGCGATGCACGACGATGGAACGAGGAATCTCAATCTTATGACGAGCGAGCATCTCTGCCAGATAGACTTTATTGGTGCAGCGCAGAATCGACACCGGATCATCGATCACCACCATCCCTTCCTTGGCCGCTCGACGAGCAAACCGATACGTATGATGATTAACGAACGTTGTCTCGCGGATAAACAACGCATCAAATTCCAGCAAGCGACCGTAGTCATCTTTTGTGATCAGTTCCGCATAAACATCCTGCTCTTTGGCCGCTTTGATAAATCGCTTCAGAGCCGTCTCATTCGAAGGCGCGTTCTGCTTCTCATCGGGGTCATGCAGAATTGCCAGATCGAATCGAGTTCGCTTGCGAGATCGTGGCGCTGATGCACGACCTGAAAAATATCTCTGAGCCGACTCTTCAACAAACGGCTTATGACTGTCGGGAAGCTGATGTGCAGCGACTGTCTGCACCTTGCGAATCTGCCACTGCCCTTCTTCATTCCGAGCAAATTCAAATCGCAGCAGCGGCGCGGCAAACAGGTTAAACAAATGCAGCGCCAGCCGATCATAGCGGCGGGCCATGTTGCGTCCGAAGTAGACGCTGAGAGTAAACTCACTGGACTGCAGCGGATGCAGATTCTGCTGGATCAATTCATCCAGCTCGTCTGAGAGAACCTTCACGCTGGCGCGAGTCTTCAGGTCCTGCAAAGTAATGACTCCGGGCAACGGCTTATGCCCGCGAGCCTCGGCCAGCAGGGAGACGTAATAACCCGTGCTTTGATAGCGATAAGAACGACAGAGATTGACGACTCGGGAACTCCGAGCCCCTGTGGCGAATTCAGGAGACGTCAGGTAAGTCCAGGCATCGACGACTTCCACACCAGGGATCTCAAACGGCCAGTCGGTCATGTCCGAGGCAACAATCAAAACAGTCATCAGTTCTCACCAAATCCGGTTCCGCCCGTCGGCATCCTTCACCGACGTCATTCGGGCATCCCCTGAGTCAAAAGCGAAGTGTAGTCGCAACAGTACTGTCAGAACAGGCGGATCCTGAATGGTGCGAACTGCGTGTATGAACGAACCGCCACTAAGGCAGCGGCAAAGAAATAAGATACCAGCTCGGCGAGCGGCCCGGTGTGAACCGGCCGGCAGAACGGCATACCGGTCGGCCAAAGCCAACCGCTCGCCATGAGTTGGCGGGTAGGTTATTTGTTCGCTGGTGCCTAAGGCCCAGCCCGCTGCGGGATATTTATCCCGCAGCACGCAGGTTCGATACCGCAGGTGTCTCAGGTTCTTCAACGGCCGTCAGCAGATCTGCTGCATGAATCAACAGCAATTGGCGAGCTTCCCGCAAGACCTTGATCGCGTGCTCCTCGAGCGGCGGCAGAGTGACTCGGCGGAGCACCTGATTCAATCGCGTGAACAGACGCTGGTCGTCGGCATAGTCGAACAGAATCCGCGCCGAATGAAAGTGCGAGACGAACTCCGCCAGGCGATCCGTCGAACGACTGGCCAGGCGATTGACCAGTTGCTCAATCTGTTGCGGCGAGACTTCTCCAAGGGCCTGATAGTAGTCTTCCAGAACTTCCGGTACCTGTTGTGAAATCACCCAGTCCAGCAGCAACTCGACAACGATATGACCAAGAAAGGGCGGACGATGATCATAAGGATCCGGCATCAGTCTGCGAAAACGTACGGACAGTTCTGATTCAAGCATCATGAACGTCGGGCAGCGATGAAACAGATCGTCATCCCGCAAATGCTGCAACATGCCTTCCGCCAGCGATTGTTCTGAGCCATCCAGCAAACCAATATGCTGATTGACTCGATGCGTGCGAATGCGGACCTTCCGATCCACAACGCTTAACCAATCCGGCACCGCGGTGCCCGCCAATTTATGCGGGTTGTCGAGAAATCTGTATCCATGCGAAAGGTAATTCATCACCGCATTTGAGCGAGTTCTTTGGTTTATGGAAGACCAATTGTCCTGAAGAGGAAACGAGCCTCAAATCGGTCAGGTTCCGTCAGCAAAACGGGGCCATGTTTTCACGAGTCGCGAAAAATGCCCCTGGCCGATTGTTCTCCAGCCCCATTTTTTGCTCATCTGATCAACGACAACAGAATGGCCCGCTGCGACGTCAATGCCAACTTCTCGCCGTGAACGACGCTGAGATCAGGACCTATGGACAGGAATCGGCTGACGTTCTAGATATCGCCAGAAAGTGCTCGTTCGATGATTACATTACTCATAGAGAAAGTTTCTCCAGTGAATCCACGCGGCCGCATCGCAAATACGTTCTTCGCGGTTGCGGCCCTTGTGTTTTGCGGGCCGCGAGTCCTGCTCGCTGAGGATACACCTGAGTTTACTCAGCCGTTTTTTCTCGATGCCCATCAAGTCGAATGGGGTGTTTCTGGTTCAGAAACCGGTCTACAGCCCCCTTGTTACTTCCAGAGCCAGTCCCTGGCACCCTTATTTTGCGATTCGGAAGAGTCGCATTATCAGCATGATCTGGAAGAGAACTGGCAGATATTGCCGTCCGGACTGATGTATCGATCCTATCTGGCTGGCGACAAAGAACCCCGATTTCAATTTCTGCCCATGGTCAACACGAAAGGGGGATCCGTTCTGGAAACCGCAATGGGCGGACGAGTTGGCCTGCTCAGGTACGGGACTTACGATTCGATGATGCCCGAAGGCTGGCAACTGGATATGGAAGGCGGCGTGCTTGCAAGACTGGATGCCGAACGACAGTGGGACCTCCAGGCGGCCGATTTTCGAGTCGGCTTTTTGTCGACATGGCGCCAGGGACCAGACTCGTTCAAGGCGGGCTATTATCATATCAGCTCCCACATCGGGGATGAGTTTCTGATCGCAAATCCAGGATTCGTCCGGCTCAATTATGTTCGCGACTCGCTTATCGTTGGATGGACTCACGACCTGACCATTGATCTTCAGGTCTATGGAGAAATCGGCTACGCGTTCAATTACGACGGCGGTGCACTTCCGCTGGAGTTCCAGTTGGGTGCTCAGTACAGCCCGACCTGTGCCACAGGATTTCGTGGTGCTCCTTTCTCGGCCGTGAACCTCCATATTCGCGAAGACTACAACTTTGCCACCAGCATCAATCTGGCGACCGGATGGCAATGGCGAGGAATGGAGTCTGATCATCGCTTTCGTGTCGGCCTGCAATGCTTCAGCGGCCCTTCGTCACAATATTCTTTTGGCAATCAGCACGAAACGCTTGTCGGCGGTGGTGTCTGGTTTGACTTCTGATCAGGCAATTCCTGATCAGGGGCATGCTTTCTGACGAGTGGTCCGCGGGGGTCGCTTTTTTGTCGATCTTTTGCGACAATTCCGAAGAAGTGAATCGAACGCAGAACCTGCTAATCTGCGCAAAGCTTGTCCTTGACAACGAATTCACGAGAGCCCCTTCTGGAATGAGACGCGGACTTTATGGAGAGTTCAGAGATTCTGGTCGTTGCCTTGATGGTCTTCGTCAATGCAATCTTTGCCGCTTATGAAATTGCTCTTGCATCAGTGTCAGTCTCAAGACTTCAGTTTCTGCAGAGTCAGAACCGTGCCGGAGCGACGGCCGCCCTGTTTATGAAACAGGAGATCGAAAAGAGTCTGGCTGTTGTTCAACTGGGCATCACGCTGGTGGGGTTGGTCGCCGGGGCCGCGGGAGGCGCCAGTGCAACGGATGATCTCGCTCCGCGGCTGCAAGGTTTTGGACTCAGTCCTGCCACAGCCAATGTGCTGGCAATCATCGTTGTGGTGCTGCCGCTCACGGCCATCACGATTGTCGGTGGTGAACTGTTGCCCAAGCTGTTTGCATTGCGAAACAAGGAATGGGTCTGCCTGCGATTTTCGCCCATGATGAAGATGTTTGCCGGCAGCGTCTGGCCTGTTGTCTGGGCTTTGGAAGCGTCTGCATCCGGGCTCATGGATCTCAGCGAGAAACTTTGGACACCCAAGCCTCACGCTGACTCCAAAACAGAATCCGTTGAGTTACTGGAGTTGCGAGCCATCGCAAACCTTGCCAGAGCGTCGCGACTCATCGGGGCTCGCGAGGAGAACATTATCCTTGGAGCCGCACGACTCGCCAGCCGTCCTTTGAAGGAAATTGTCCTTGCCGCAGAACACATTCGCATGCTGAATGCTGATGGCAGCCTCATGGACAGCCTTGTGGCAGCTCATCTTGATATGCACACGCGATTTCCTGTTGCAGAACGCCCAGGGGATGCTCAGTCAATCATCGGTTATGTGACGTTCAAGGATATTGTGGCGATGCTGAAGCTAAGCCCTGATGTTCCGTCGTTGCGTGCCATCCTGCGACAAATCCCCAGCCTGAAGGAAAACCTGCCGATTGCAGAAGCCATGGAGCGTCTGCTTCGTGAGCACACTCATATCGCTCTTGTTCGGGATGATGCTGACGTCGTGAAAGGGATGATCACCCTGGAAGATATCGTTGAGGAAATGATCGGTGATATTCAGGATGAACATGATCTGCTGCCGAATCATTGCGTGCGATCCGGGGGAGGCTGGGTTGTCGGTGGCGGCATCTCTCTGCCAAAGCTGAAAGAGATCACCGGCATTGATCTGACAACATCCGACACACCTCATAATCTCAGTGGCTGGATGATCGATCGGATCGGAAAACCTCCGGAAGGCGGAGAAGTCGTTACCAGCAGCGGTGTGGTCGTTCTGGTCCGCAAAGTTCGTCGACAAAGAGTTCTTGAGGCTGCTCTTCGACTCAGTACAACTCCTGACACTGCAGCGAGGAAGGAACCGAGAGAACAACGGAAGTAGGCTCACAGCTTTTTTTGGACTGCCCACGACAGTTAAACGCGAGCTTCAAGTCGCCTTCGGTTCGCCGCTACGCAATTCAACGCAGCCCCCAACACACTCCACGCCCAGCATGATGAGCTACAGTCAGCATGACGAAGTGCAGGCCGCCGATGGCCAGTAGATCTCAGCGTGAGCCGGGTTTTTCAGATGCTGTTCAAGGCCCATGAAGATCGACAACGAGCCGATGTCGATGCCGATGTTGCCCAAAAAACTGGCAATCGGGGCATTTCGCAAATGGTGAAAAGACATGCAACCACCCACGATCATCCATCACAGTTTAACCTAACCGGGGTAGATGGCGTTGATGTTCGAGTGCTAATAACTTAAATTCCACAAATCGAAAGATCGGTGTTCATGGCTTGAAATCTCTGATCGTTCAGTAAGTTGCCAGAGACTTCATGCCAGAACGAATGTCTTGTGTACGGTTTGTTTTCCGATCGCTGGCGTCTGAAATTCAAGACGCCTGCAGTCAGTTAGCCCTTCGGTCGGAGTTTCCATGAAGCTTGCATTGAAACTGAGTGCGTACTTTCGGATGAATCGAAGGCGACGCGTTTGCAGCCGCCGAGTTGCGGCCGAAGGACTCGAGGTCCGCACATTGCTTTCACCGTTGCTCAAGGGCGGAATCAGATCGGGTACTATTGAATCGGCTGGAGTAGTCGACACCTGGACGTTCACCGGAGTACTGGGTGATCGAGTCGAACTGATTTCGACGACGGCGGCAGGGCAGACGGGCTTCAGCGCCTTCGCCGAAGTATTCGATCCCTCGGAAGAACGCATTGCTTCGTTCTGGTCCGGTACAAATACGGTGATCGATCTGCGGGAGCCAGGCACGTTTTCGGTAAAAATTCGTGACGACAATCAAGCTCAAACTGGCAGTTACACGATCGGCTTGGAAGGTCTCAAACCGATCAGCCCAGGCTCTGCGGCTTTGTTGAATGGCGGGATTGTGAGCGGTTCTATTTTGACCGCTGTGGAAAAGGATCAGTTTACGTTCTCCGCGAAACCGGGGGATCGTTACGAAATCATTACGACCAGTACCGCAAGGACGGCCGGATTCACCGCCTACACAGAAGTATTTGCTCCGTCAGGAAATCGAATTGCTCACTTCTGGCCGGGTACCAACGTCGTTCTGCAGGACTTCCGCGAAACCGGCGTTTATATGGTGCAGGTA
>JBIIIF010000414.1:0-4135 GCA_044235005.1 Planctomycetaceae bacterium
CGACACCACCATCAAAGACAACGTCCGAGGCAAACGTCTGCTCGCAGGATGGAATTTGAACAACCTCAAGAAGATTCTGTCAGCTTTTCAAGCCACTTGAACGTGCGATTGCCCTGCTCCCCCGCCCCAATCAAATCTCAATTCCCTTATTACTATCCCCAAACCCATCCACTTCAACTCCCATCTTCTGCGCCATCAGGAGCAGCAGATTGCTCATGTGGGCCTCAGGGTTAGCGGGGCGGCTGCAGAGCGAATAATGCTCGCCAGGCTTGTCCAGTTGGTAGCCCACAAAGTGCCCCTGATTGAAGTCGAGATGGCTGCCGTGTTTGAGACCAAGGTCCGAACCGCCGGCGAGCACGAGAGGAAGATTGGCGTTTCCATGGCTGTGCCCATACGTCATGCCGCTGCCGAAGAGTGACATCGTGGAACCAAGCATCGGATTCCCGTTCAGGTCTTTGGTTTCGCCGAGTCGCGTCAGGAAGTAGCTGAACTGTTCGATTGCAAACGTATCGTAGTTCGTGAGTTTTTCCATGTAGCCCGGGTCACCGCCGTGATGACTAAGCTGATGTCGTGATTCGGTAATGCCGATCTCCGGGATGGAAAACGCATCGCCCTCACCACCGAGACTGAACGTGGCGACTCGCGTAAGGTCCGTCTGGAAGGCCAGCAGGATCAGGTCGTAGACGGTTCGAAAATAGTCGCCCGCCATCGTGGCGGCAACGTCGCGATTCGTTCGCTTGCGATCGGTCTCCGAGATCACCGGCAGCGGCGTATCGAGCCACGCATCAGCGCGGCGTGTGCGGATCTCGGCTTCTCGCACGGACGTGAGATACTGGTCGAGTCGGCCTTTATCGGCAGCTCCCATTTTCTGATCGAGCTGCCGAACTTCCGCCAGGTTGTCATCGAGCACACTGGCTTTGCGACGCAGGGCCTTTCTCTGAGCATCCCGGCCACCTTTCGGTTCTTCGAACAGTGACGCAAAAATCTCACTGCAGCGGCGCAAAGCGGGAAGGCCGACACCGTCCGCGGTCCAGGCAAGCGATCCTCCGGTGAGAGCAATCTCCAGCGACGGATAGCGAGTGTGCTGCGATGTGATTTCGGCGATCTTCTGGTCGACCGAAATCGTGTTGCGTTCCGAAGGCCCAATCTTTCCGCCGGTGAGCCACACATTGATACAGTTATGATGATGCCCCAGGCTGCCGGGATGATGAAGCCCGCTGATGGGCGTGATGACGTCGCGATGTTTCTCCAGCGGCTTGAGCGATCGGGAGAACTGATAATCCTTGCCCGCTGTCGTAATCTGATAGTTGAGCGAGTGAACTCCGTTGGCCAGATAAATGAAGGCGGCTCTGCGAGGCGACTCGCTGTTCGTCTCCGCGGCCCGGAGCGGAACCATGCACTCAAGAAACGGCAGAGCGATGCAGGTACCGGCCGCACGAAGAGCGTGACGACGATTGATGAGCCAGGATTGGGGAAGGAAGTTCATGGTTGCTCCCGGGTGTGGGTGATTAGGATTAAGATGAAGATTAGGATTAAGACGAGATGCTGGGGAGGCGGGAGGAATGATTATCTTTTCCTCAGGAGCGGAGACATCGCCACGGCTCGGATCAGATCTGCCACTCTGTATTCGTTCTTCCTCGCTTCTTCAGTGATCAACCGCAGATCATCTTCGTCGTCAACGGTGAGGACTCGGCGAAGGGCGTAGGTGCAGAGTTGTTCGATGAAGGCTCGGGCGATTTTGTCCTGGTCTTCGATCAGCAGGCGTTTGAAGTCCACTGCGTTCTGGAACGGGCGGCCGTCGGGCATCTTTCCGGTGGCATCGACCATAGGATCTTCTCCAATACCGGTCGGGACATGTTCGCGAGTACGCCATTGTCCGATCGCGTCGTACTGATCGAACGCCAGACCGAGCGGATCGATGTTTCGATGACAGGCCGCACAACTTGCGTTGCTTGCATGGGCTTCGATTCTCTTGCGGATCGTCACCTTATTGCCCGCGGGCGGAACCGGTTCAATGGGATCCACATTGGCCGGAGGTGCGGGCGGAGTTCGGTTGAAGATCGCCTCGCTGAGCCACACGCCGCGATGCACTGGTCGATGACGAGTGCCATCCGAGGTCAGTCCAAGGACCGCACCCATTGTCAACAAGCCGCCACGATGATCTTCCGGCTTCAGCGAGACACGATGAAATCCATCTGCCTTCGGTTCCGGCAATCCGTAGAAATCACACAGCCGCGCGTTTGCCATTGTCCAGTCAGAATCGAGGAAGCTTGAGACGGGAAGGTTCCGAGAAACGACTTCGCGGAAGTATTCCATCGGCTCAGCACGCAGGCTGGTTTCGAGCCAGTCGTCGTAGACCGGATAGAGCTTCTTGTCGGGCGGGAACATGCCGACTCGGTGCAGTTGCAGCCATTGCCGGGAGAAGTCATCTATGAAATGATTGAGGCGACTGTCGGTCAGCATTCGATCCACGTGCTGCCCCAGAATAGCATAGGACTTTGCAGCATCTACTGCACACAACTCACCGCGTCGTGCCGCATCAAACAACGATTCATCGGGCATCGAACTCCACAGGAAGTAGGAAAGCCGTGACGCGAGTTCCCAGTCCGAGAGGCGTTCTCGTACGGCGGGATCGCCTTCGACCAGATAGATGAAATTTCTGGACGTGAGTATTCCCTGCAAGGAGACTCGAAAAGCTTCCGCCATCGTCGCACCGGCGTCGAGTTCCTCGCTGCAGGACTGCACGTAGTTGGCCAGTTCATCAGGGCTGACCGACCGTCGCCAGGCTCGTTCCGCAAATCGCTGCACATGTTCGGTGATGACGTCCGCTGTCGCGTTGTCCGGTGGCACGACGCCTGTTCGTCGGCTTCTCTCTTCATCCGACTGCAGGGGGCCTTCCCATTCGATCCAGTCGAGCAGTACCGTGGAGAACAGGCCGTTTCCTTTGTCGTCGAACACCTGCGGAGCGTTCGGATTCAGCAGCAGAGTTTCGCTGCTATGAGTAAATATGTAAGAACTGCTGGACAGAGCATTCCGAAACGCCGCGCCGCCTCGCCGATCAACGACATCGGTCGCCACGACGCAGAAATGCAATTGAGTCGGCATCTCCAGAAACACTTCGAACTCATAAACCTGCGGGCTGTCTTCCGGCGCGGTGATGTCGAATTCAATCAGACCATCGACTGTCTCTTCACTGGTTTCTTTGCCGATACTCAGATGCGCTGGCTGTCCGCCGAGCGGTCTTATGCCGCTGGCCTGAAGACGCATTCGATAAAGCCCGCTATGCTCCGGCCCCGTCTTTCCGAACCAGTGCGTAGAAAGAGCGTTCTGAACTCGACCAGGAAACAGCAGATGTCGCAGGGGTCTCCTGATGCCGAACTTATCCAGAGCTTCCTGCTGTTCCTTTCCGCCATTGTATCGAAGTTCCGCAGCCGTCTTCCTGATCTTGCGTGCCTCGCCGGATGTGGCCGGATAAGCACGATCAAGCACAATCCCGGCGGCCCGGTAGTAGCGATCCATATGCGATGGGGAAAGCGTAAGCTGCGAGCCGATGCGTTCGAAGCCATGCCATAAAGTGTCTTCGTTCAGTTCACCGGGCATTGTCGGATCATAGCGCACGCCCAACAGGTCATAGACGGTGTTCTGGTATTCCCGGCGACTCAGTCGATAATGCGACACAGGCGGACGTGCGGCCATTCGCATCGCGCGGCCTTCGCGGAGCTTTGCGTCCACGTCCGTCACGAACGCAGCGATTTCATCCTGAGTCGGCTGCAGCTCCGTCCTGGGAGGCATCTCGCCGCTGTTCACCTTGTCGATTGCCTCCGCCCAATGATGCGTGTCCGTGCCGAGGCGGAAGTCGCGAGACAACTGGTCGATGCGAATGTCGCCTTCAACTTTTTCCGGCCCATGACATTGGATGCAGTGGGTCGTGAGGAATTTCTCGAAGGACTCGTCTGCGAAGACAGCATTGGTCCGCGCCAGAAGAACCATTGCCGACACGATTAGGTATCGCACAACATTAAAGTCATCGATCGGATGTAGCGGAAGGGCGCGAGCCCTCGGTTTTTTGCGGCACCGGACGGCTCGCGCCGTTCCGCTAACTGGACAGTGCAATTCCGTGCGACGCCATAGGTAT
>JBIIIF010000192.1:0-14374 GCA_044235005.1 Planctomycetaceae bacterium
GGTGGGAAGTACGGCCGGTCTTCAGGCGGCGAAACGAGGCGAATGTGATCTTGCCGGCATTCATCTGCTGGACGGTACCAGTGGACTCTATAACCGTCCATTCCTGAACGATGCCGTGAGTTTGATTGACGGTTATGTTCGCTCACAGGGAATTCTCTATCGACGCGGCGATTCGCGGTTTGAAAATCGAACACCGGCCGAGATAGTCGCGCTGGCGTCCCGGGATCCGTCGATCGTGATGGTGAACCGCAATCAGGGAAGTGGCACGAGAATTCTTATTGACCGATTATTGGCCGGGACAACTCCTTCTGGCTATGCCGCTCAACCCGGCAATCACAGTGCGGTCGCTGCGGCGATTGTGCAGCATCGAGCCGACTGGGGAGTGGCAATCGAAACAATGGCCCGCAGCAATGATCTGGGCTTCATCCCGATTCAGGATGAGCATTACGATTTTGCCGTGCCGACTTCTCGCTGGAATCGGCCTGAGGTTCGTGCCTTTGTTGAGCTGCTAAGGAACGACGTGACTCGGGAAAAGCTGACAGAGCTGGGTTTTCGAACCAGCATGAGCTCTCAGTAAAAGGCGTGCTGCACGAAAATCGCCGCTGGTGGACGGTTCCATGTTGTATCCTGCTTTGGGCAAAGTTCGGCTTTGGAATCACGGAAAACCGATACGCGAATCCACGCCGAAGGGTGAACAGGAAGCTCACTGCAGCAACCTGCAAAAACTGCTGTTCCAGAAAAAATGGTTTCTCACATAGACTTCGCGCGTCAGAGGACGGCGGGATCGCGGGCGAAATGCGAATTCCGTCGGGGGCCAGGGAGTGTCTGCCTGCTGACACACCAAATTGGAACAGCACCACAAGGGAAAGGAACCCGCCATGCAAGGTCTGCGAACGCCGGAATTCGGCCGCGCAATAGTCACCGCACTGCTTACTGTTTCCATTGCCTCATCTGCAATGGCTCAGACAAGTCGCATCAGCCGCACGGAAGCCGATTTCAATGATCTGAATCGAAGACTGCCATCGGGAGAGCTGGGAAGTCTTCAGGATCTTCGATCGCGTCCCACCGTTCCGACCAGCAGATCGGTTGACTATTCCAAAGTCGACAGGCGTGCTCTGGCAAACCTGATGAAGGAAACTATTGACGAAGCCGGTCGCCTGTATGCGTCTTTGGATGCCGACTACCGAAGGAATCTAAGCCTGCGCCCGATGCTGTCTGATCTTCAGAAACTGCGAGGGCTGGCGAATCTGGTTAATCAGGATCTTGCGGCTGGCGTAGCTCTGGAAAACGTAGTTGCGGATTTCCGTCAGATCGATGCCGACTGGCGACTCCTGTCACATCGACTGGCCCAATCAGCGGGATTGAGCAACGCAACTTTGCAAAGCATCGACCGAATTGATCGCCTTGATCAGCAGGTTGGAAAACTGTTTCAGGTTGAGCCATCTCTGGACCGTCGAGCACTCCAGCAGCAGCTCGGCATTCTTGATAGCTCCCTGTACAACATGAGCGATGAACTCCGTCGTGACCTGAATGCGTCGACAAAAGTTACCATGATGGTCAGTGACACTCGCAAGCTTCAGCAGCAGGTCGCACGAATCGACGAACTGGTGATCGATAATTATCCCTACGAACGAATCGTCAGTGAATACAACCGCTTTGAGCGTGCCTGGGCTGTGATGCTGGATCAGGTGGCGACGATCAGTAATCCTTACATTGAACGATCTGTTCGCCGTATCATTGATGCGGATAACCTGATTCATGAGCTGCTGTGGATTGAAAACACCACCAGCCGCGCACAGTTGAAGCAAACGGCTGACGCCTTGATTCGCGATGTGGATGAATTCTACAACCGCACTCCTCTGAAACTTCTGCTGACGTTCAAGAATGCCACCGGAACGTTGCAGATTGCCGATAATTTTTACGGCACCGTGCAGAACTTCAAGGACAATCTCGATCGCAATGAAAGCGATCAGGAACTGATTGAAAGTTATCGTTACGTCGAAGAGTATGGCACCGTCTTCGTGCGGACGTTCAGTGCCTTAAAGAGCCAGGCTGCCATCGTCGTGTTGCGTGAAATCGAAGACGGAATTGCTGCTCTGCGGGCTGAATTGAATTTGGGTGGCACGGTTTCACAGGTTGATACTCGCGAACTGATTCCGATCGCCGCTTCACTGGAAAATCTGTCCGATCAGATGGAGTTCGACATCCGAGCCTGGATGAATAAGGCTCGCCCGACCTATCGTGCAGAACTCACTGCGGCCTCCGCTGCCTTCATGAAGCGGACTCAGAAGCTGCATCGAATGCTCGATTCTGAGCCTACCCTGCAGGAACTGCAGCGAGAGACTGAAAGTCTCTATCAGGAATGGACGAAGGTTTATGGGTTCCTCTCACGTTGCACAACAGAAGAGAGACTGAACCTGTCGCAAATAGCCTTTGAAATCCGACGAGACATTACCGATCTGAATAGTTCGCTCCGCCTCTGATCGTCGACGAACTCCGTTGCTTTCGAAGCCCGGCTCTTCCCGAGTCCGGGCTTTTTTTATGGACATTGTGTCAGTCTCGCATCCTTCTTTCGGCGGTAAACGAGGCAAGCTGTAAGAAGAATCGCATGGCCTGTAAGAGCGAACTCGGCAATTGTGCATCCTTGATGCTGATGATTCTCAGCAATCGAATCGGTGAAGTGTTGCCGCCTCGCATCATCGAAGAATGCAGGCAAGGCACACACACCCTTCGTTCAGCAATAGAAAGCTTTCCACGAGGTAGAGTTCTGGTTAACTGAAACAATCTACAAATGCGTCGGGACATGCCTTGAGAGCTATCGATCACACATGGTTTTCAGGCACGAACCAGGCGATCAAAATTTCTGCGAATCTTAACTCGTCAGGAAATTTGTCGATCGACGTTTCGCCCGCCTTGTTCGGTGTAAGGTAGACGTCGGGAGCAACGGGAAACGTCATCGATTCACGAACTCAGTCGAGAACGAACTCGTGATTGCAGCTCGGAAAGCTTCGCCTGCAGTCCCGTGACAGGCTCAGCGGCCAGCGTATCGACGGCGGAGATCGAGTCCCCGGAATCTGTTGCAATGCCTGAATGGCACCGATGATCGCATCTTCCTCCCGTCCCTTTTCAATGCCTTGTTCGATTCCCTGTTAAATGCCCTCTTCGGTTCCCTGCCTGCGAGCCGTTGAGAGCATCCAGTCTTAGTCTCGCTGAGCCTTCTCACGTTGGTCATGCCATGGTCTTGCCCTCCGTCTTTGATGAAATTAATTCATCGTGACGTCTGTAATTGGCCGCGGCAGCTCCAGAATTGCATTCAGCAGCTCGATCAACGCAACGGAATTTTCCGGGCTGCCGAACATCTTCTTGAACACAATGTCCACATACACCTTGATTCCCAGCGGCATCATCCGCTGACTCCTCACATCGGCAGGAAGATTATCAATCCACAAGCGGTAGAGCGTAACAAATCTGGTGAACAGGCCAACATCACAGCCATCGAGGAAGTCCGGATATTGTCACACGGTAAACGAACGTTTTAAGCATTCCCGGGTAGTCGAATCCCGATTTCCGCTGCAAAATGGACGGTCCCGCTCGACTCGCGGAAGTCAAACCGGGGTTAAGGACGGTAATTGAACAGGTCCGAATCCGCAGAGGTGCTTTTCGATGAAGCTTCGTATCGCTCGCCATGTCGTGTTGCCAGTTGTGCTGTTGGGGGCCACCTTCGGTTCGTGGAAACTCCTGGCTCAGGACGGCAAAGTTCTTCGGCAGCGGTTTGACCAGCTGGATGAGAACACAGACAGGAAACTCAGTGCCGAAGAACTGACCGACAAGGCCATCTTTGCGAAGCTCGATTCCGACAGTGACGGATTTGTGACGCTGGACGAGGCTACCGCTGCGTTCAAAGTCGGCACGCTGACTCGTGAAGAAGTCGAAGGGCGACCATCTCCAAATCCGGAACCGGATCCAATCTCGTCACAGACCAAAGCTGGCGGAGAGGAGAAAAAAGATCTGCGTCAATCAGCAAAGACGCTTCGCCCTGCTGACCATGGCGTCGGACGTTACATGGCCGATGTTTTGTTTGCTGATATCAACGGAGCCCGGCACTCTCTCAAAGAGTTCAAAGAGAAATCCTTCGTCGTTGTCGCGATGACCAGCACCAGTTGTCCGCTCAGTCGCAAGTATTTGCCTTCACTGGTCGAACTTTCACAGAAGTATTCGCCCAAGAACATTCAATTCATCGCGATCAACTGTGTGCCGACAGATCGCATGGAGGACATGAAGACGGCCGCTGAGTCGCTCGGTGAATCTGTTTGCTATGTACACGATGCCGACGAATCTCTCTCAAAGCATTTCGGTGCGCTCACCACGACGGATGTTCTGGTACTGGATCCGGCTCGCACTGTTGTTTATCACGGTGCGATCGATGATCAGTATGGGATTGGTTATGCCCTGGATGCTCCAAAGAATCGCTTCCTTGCCAACGCGTTAGAGCAATTACTGAAAGGTCAGGCACCACAGATCGCCGCAACACTCGCACCTGGTTGTACGATTGAGCATGACGATGAGAATGTGGCGGAGTCGAACTGGACTTATCACAATCGCATCTCGCGAATCATTCAGGCCAACTGCCTGGAATGTCATCGCACTGGTGGAGTCGGCCCGTTTCCTCTTGAATCCTATGCGGATCTTGCCGGGCATGCTGGCATGATTCGACAGGTTGTTGACGGTCGCACAATGCCACCGTGGTTCGCCGGTAACTCAGAAGATAAGCACTCCAGCCTCTGGGCTAATGATCGATCTCTGACCGAATCAGATCGCGCCGATTTGCTGGCATGGCTGGCCGGTGACAAGCCTGAAGGAGATCCCGCAGATGCTCCACAGAAGCGGCACTTTGTCGATGGATGGACCATCGGTACGCCCGATCTTGTCGTGCAGATCCCGGAACCGATCAAAGTAAAGGCCACCGGAACGATGCCTTATCAGTTCGTCACCGCACAAACGACGCTGGACGAAGACAAATGGATTCAGGGTTATGAGATCGTGCCGACTGATCGCAGTGTTGTGCACCATGTCATCGTTAACGTTCACGAAAAAGGTGCGGGGCGTATTCGTGATCGAGAAGAAGGCATCGGCGGTTACTGGGCCGCTTATGTGCCCGGAAATGCAGGCCAGCTTTATCCGGACGGGTTTGCTCGAAAGCTGCCCGCCGGAGCCACCGTCAGTTTCCAGATCCACTACACGCCGGCCGGTACCGCGACTCAGGACCAGTTGAAGATGGGACTTGTATTCGCGAAGTCTGAACCACAGTATGTCATCACGACGCTGTCGCTGGCTGACACAGATCTCAACATTCCGCCACACACTTCAGACCATGTGGAAACCATTACGCGTCCGGTACCAACCGATGTCAATGTGATGGCCTATATGGCCCATATGCATGTTCGCGGCAAGTCGTTCAGCTACGAACTGATTAAACCAGACGGTCAGACGGAAACACTGCTCGACATTCCGCAGTACGACTTCAATTGGCAACTGCGTTACGACTATCGTGAGCCAAAGGTTGTGCCGGCAGGAAGCCGAGTAAAAGTCACCGCAGTTTTCGACAACAGCGAGAACAATCCGGCAAATCCAGACCCGGCGAAGACCGTGCATTGGGGTCAGCAAACATTCGATGAGATGATGATTGGCTATGTGGAAACGTTCGCACCGGTCGGTGAAGAACGTCCATCCATGCGAAGAGCGGCCGGAGATGGGCAGGCTTTGTTCAAGGTTCTGGATACGGATGCTGACGGAAAGCTTAGCAAAGACGAAGCCACGAAAGCGGCAGAGCGAGTTCCTCGGTTACGTGACAATCCGGGGATCCTCGATCGACTCTTCGAACGTAATGATGCCGACAAGGACGAACAACTGAGTCAGGAAGAGTTTGATAAACTCCGTCAGCAAATCGCGGGTCGCGGCTGATCATTTAGTGAGCAGGAGACATCTTGATGTTTCGCCAGAAGTCCATCTTGAGTCTTGCGGTTGGGTTGCTGGTGATGACCAGCGGCTTGTCGCAGGCTGCAGAACCAAAACCTCGAACATGGTCCATTGATGGCGTTTCACGGGAGGCAATAATCGCCGTTCCTGATGCCGCTAAGCAAACGGTTTCACCGCTTGTGTTCGTTTTCCATGGTCACGGCGGCAACATGCGTCAGGTGTCACGCTCGTTTCGCATTCACGAATTATGGAGTGAAGCGATCGTCGTGTACATGCAGGGACTGAATACGCCGGGACAGCTCACCGATCCAGAAGGCAAACGCCCGGGCTGGCAGAAGGAAAAGGGAGATCAGAAGGACAGAGATCTCAAGTTCTTCGACGAGGTTTTAAAGTCGCTTAAGCAGGACTGCAAGGTTGATGAGAAGCGGATCTTCTCGACCGGCCACTCCAACGGCGGGGGTTTCACTTATCTGCTGTGGTCTGAGCGTCCCGATGTTTTTGCCGCCTTCGCTCCCTCGGGTTCAGCCGCACTGAAGGTCAAGAACAACCTGAAGCCCAAGCCAATGCTGCATATCGCGGGCGACAATGATCCGCTCGTTAAGTATGCGTGGCAGACGATGATGATCGATTCCGTCAAGAAGACAAATCAGTGCGAAGAAGGTCAGCCGTGGGAACAGAAGTGTACTCAATTCCCATCAAAGATTGGTGCCCCGGTCATCACTTTTGTGACATCCCAGGGGCACAAGTTTCCTCCTGAAGCGCCCGCCTTGATCGTGAAGTTCTTCAAGCAGTATTAATCTGCACCGATGGACCGCAAAAACTGCGTCCCGGCAATCATCGTGGCTGCACACTGAATGCCTTCGTAGATCGCTTCGTCGGCGACGCCCTGCTGGCGAGCTTTCTCCACGTGAGCGGCCGTGCAGGGTTTGCACCCGTTGATATCGCTGAGCGACAGATTGATCAGCTCTACGGTGTGATCATCCAGCGATGTCGACTGAAACGTGTGTGCTCGCAGTCCGACGCTCATGCCATTGAAGACATCTGTTCCACTAATATCGCGAAACTTGAACAGCACGTTGTACATGGAGTTGGTCGCTCCGATAGCCAACGCCTCCTGGATCTCCTCCTTGGTGATCCCCTTCGCAGCGGCGAACGTCTGCAGATAGTCCATCCAGCGAGCGCTCCCGGCCTGCCCTGCCACGGCAAAGGCAATCAGCAGCTTGCGTCTCTCACTGAGTTTGCCTTCGGTCAAAACGAACTTGCGGAAGTTCATAAAGAAGTCATGCAGGAACGCCGGGACCGTGGCAAGATACTGATAGACCTCGGGGATTTCAGTGACCTGCAGGACTTCACGAATGCGGTCATAGACCTGAGCCACTTTTTCTGAAGCTTCAGAGGGAGCGACTGGCGTGGCAAATGGCATGTCATTTCTCACAGTATTGTTTTTTGACTAACTTCGCCCGGTCTGAAAGCAATCTCAGACTGGTGTCGGGGAGTATAAAGTTGGGCTGATGAACGATCTCAGAGCCCTGAATTCTCACTCGGGAGAAGACTTCGTGGGTGATCTTCGAGTTATTCGGGCATTCTCAAGGTGCGAGATCATAGGCCCGTGGGACAACATTTTCCTGCCGCGTGGTCGAGCTTGTCGGCCTGAGCGTCCAAAAATACCTGACAATTCCTCAATACCGGTGATGATTGGCAACGTTCTGCTGTGCCCTTTTGATGCATTGGCGAACGTTATTGAGCGGATCTGAGGCCTCACGTGTTCCCGACGCTGAAAAATCTATGTAATCGATCCAAACTCTACTTCTGTTGCGACCGATAACGAGGAAGCGTGTTCTGGCCGGCTGGAGCGTCGTAAGTTCCAGCTCGACAAGCATTTACCGGCATTCTTTGCCGGTCCCTTCATCTTGACACGCCCCGGTTGAGGTTCTAACTTCCGGCCTCAATTCGGGCATCTACCCGAACGTATGGCAATCAGAAGCGAATGGAGTCGCTCATGTCCGTAATTCATCCACGAGCAGCGTCGGCAGAAAGCTGCGAACCAGTACCCTTCATCGACCTGGTGGCTCAGTACCAGACCATCAAGGAAGAAGTGAAGAGTGCTGTGGATCGTTGCTTCGAATCGCAGACGTTCATTCTGGGTGACGAAGTCGCAGCATTGGAAACTGAGATCGCCGCTTATTGCGACTCACAGTATGCCATTGGTTGTGCCTCTGGAACCGACGCTCTGATTCTGGCTCTGTTGGCCGCAGGCGTAAAGCCGGGCGACGAAGTCATTACAAGCCCGTTTACATTCTTCGCATCAGCAGGTGCGATCCATCGGGTCGGAGCCATCCCGGTTCTGGTTGATATCGAACCAGACAGCTTCAACCTTGATCCAGAAAAGGTTGAGCAGGCTATCACTTCTCGCACCGCTGCGATTATGCCGGTTCACATCTTCGGCCAGTGTGCTGAGATGGAGCCGCTGTGGAGAATGTCGGCGGCTCACGATATTCCAATCATTGAAGACTCAGCCCAGGCGATCGGTGCGGAATACCGAGGACGCCGGACTGGCGTTCTGGGCACAATCGGCTGCTTCAGCTTCTTCCCGACCAAGAATCTGGGCGGAGCTGGCGACGGTGGCATCATGACAACCGACGATCCCGATCTTGCTGCACGCCTGAAGCGTTTGCGAGTTCACGGCGATCTTGGTGGTTACAACCACGTGGAAGTTGGATTCAACAGTCGTCTGGACGCACTGCAAGCTGCTGTCCTTCGTGTCAAACTGCGTCACCTGGATTCCTGGACCGAAGGCCGTGCTCGCAATGCGGAACGCTATTGCCAGTTGATCGAAGCCAATGGTCTTTCCGATGTGGTCAAGGTACCGGCCATCCTGCCTGATCGTCGTCACGTCTTCAATCAGTTCACCACACGAGTTGTTGGCGGACAGCGTGAGAAGATCATGAAGTCTCTGAAGGAAAGCCAGATCGGCTGTGCGGTGTACTATCCGATTCCGCTGCATCTGCAGAAGTGTTTCGCTTATCTCGGTTACCAGCCCGGCGATCTGCCTGAAGCTGAGCGAGCCTGTACGGAAGTCATGTCACTCCCGATTTACACAGAACTGCCTGCTGCTCATCTGGAACGCGTTGTGGAAGGCATCAGCAAGGCATTGGGCCGTCAGGCCAACCTTGTCTTCCCGAAAGCCGCCGCACCAGCCCAGCGTCGAGCCGCGTAGTTTTCGGACCCAGAATTCAGTCTGCTGAATTGAAGCGGAAGTCTCAGGACTTCCGCTTTTTTCATGGTCTGTGCGGGTGAAATCGATTGGAACGGAACCAGTCATCAGACTTTGTGTCTGTTCGAACACCGGGGCGTTGACAGTCCCTGGAGATCTCAATAGCATCCGCCCCGGAGAGATGGCAGAGCGGCCGATCGCACCGGTCTTGAAAACCGGAGTACCCGCAAGGGTACCCAGGGTTCGAATCCCTGTCTCTCCGCTTTATCAATTGCACTCAGACAGCCGCAATCCTTGTCTAACGTCTTACGTTGACAGGGGTTGCGGCTGTCGGTGTTTTCAGGCTCGACCGGTTTATTCGTGGGTGGTCGGTCCACAGCCGTCCTCACCGATCCCCAATGCCATTCGGGAAAATGGGTGTGCTGCTGAGTGTTAACTTAGCGAGGCACTTCCCTGCACTAACTTCCCCGCGAAATTGCAGCTCGGGACCAAGTTCTCCTTCACACACCGAATCAGAGATTGCGTTCCCGGTCAGCCTTGTTCAATGCTTTCAGATAGGCATGAGCGGCCGCTTCGATGATGTCGGTGCTGATGCTTTTGCCATGGTACTGTCGACCGTTCACGTTGATTTTAACGCGAACTTCACCCTGAGCATCCTGGCCTTCCGAAACGCTCCGCACTTCAAACTCTTCCAGCCGTGCGGGGAGCTCGACGATGCGTTCCATGGCTTTGAACACCGCGTCAATCGGACCGTCACCAATCGCTGCATCGCAACGAACCGGATAGCCTTCGCACTGCAGTTCCAATGTCGCTGTTGGGATAGCAGACGAACCGGCCGACGTATGGAAGCTGACCAGTCGCCAGCGATCCGTCGCATCGGACAGGCGATTCTCAATCAAGGCGATGATGTCGGAGTCGTAAACTTCCTTCTTCTTGTCAGCGAGAGCAATAAAGTCGTCGAAGGCTTTCTGCAAAGCCTGATCGTCGAGATTAAAGCCTAACTGGACAACTCGATCTCGAAACGCATGGCGTCCGCTGTGTTTGCCGAGCACCAGATTCTGGCCCACATAGCCGACATCTTCCGGCCGCATGATTTCGTAGGTGGATCGTTCCTGAAGCACGCCGTGCTGATGAATCCCGGCTTCGTGAGCAAACGCATTCTGCCCCACGATCGCCTTGTTCCGCTGCACTTTCATACCGGTGATCGTCGACACCAGATGACTGGTCGGATACAGCCGCTGAGTGTTAATCTTCGTATGCACTCCGTAGTAGTCGGCTCGCGTACGAATCGCCATCACGATCTCTTCCAGGGCCGCGTTACCAGCTCGTTCACCAAGTCCGTTGATGGTGCATTCGATCTGTCGAGCACCGGCTTCCATCGCGGAGAGACTGTTGGCAACCGCCAATCCCAGGTCATCATGACAATGTGCGCTGATGATCGCCTTGTTGATGTTGGGCACGTTCTTCTTCAAATGAGAAATCACTTTGAAGTAGTGATTCGGTGTCGCGTAGCCCACGGTATCCGGAATGTTGACAGTGGTGGCTCCGGCCTCGATTGTTTTCTCGACGACTTCGCAGAGAAAATCGAGTTCTGTACGAGCCGCATCTTCGGGTGAAAACTCAATATCGTCGCAGAACTCTTTGGCCAGCTTCACGGAGCTGATCGCTCGTTCAATAATCTGCGCCTTGTCCATCTTCAGTTTGAATTCGCGATGAATCGCGCTGGTGGCGAGAAACACATGGATGCGACGCTTCTCTGCTGAGACCAGTGCGGCCTTGGCCTTGGCGATGTCGTCTTCACGACTGCGAGCCAGTGCACAGATCGTCGTGCGATCACCAAACTTTGCGGCAATCTGGGAGACGGCTTCGAAGTCGCCCGGCGAAGCGATTGGAAAGCCCGCTTCGATCACGTCAACACCCAGCTCCACAAGGGCTCGTGCAACTTCCAGCTTCTCCCGAGTATTCATGCTGCAGCCGGGAGACTGTTCGCCGTCGCGAAGTGTGGTGTCGAAGATGATGATCTGGTCGCCGGTCATGGGGCTTTCTCCGTGAGGAGGTCGTCAAAAGGAACAGAGCAGGAGTTTTGGTCTAAGTGTTCAAACCGTCAACTCATGCCAACAAAAAAACCCTGAGGGATCCTCAGGGTTCGTAAAGTCTATCAGACTGCATGCGTACCTGAGGCGAGCTTCACGATGGAAGCAGTAGAAGGCTCAGGTTTAGCAGCAGGTTGTTCATGGTATCCGTCATCGGCAATTTGCCGTCTTTTCTAAACGATTCCAAATGGCCCTCAACAAGTTTCCGCCGGACTTTTTCAGTTCCGACCGGACTGCGAGATCCCGTGAATCAACTCAATGGGACACATTCCCGAAATCGCAGGTTACCGCTCTCATGGCCAAACGTCAACAACTTTCACGGATTCCTTGCGATCGGCGAAGTTGTGTGCCAGTATGAGCATCCCACCGAAGAGATGACTGTTGATGTCGGTCCTGCCTGCCGGGCAGGACTTTGCGGCCAGCCGCGATCTGAGTGCATGTGATAAACAGGTCAGTCAGCGATCATCAGTAGCAGGCAGACATGGTTCGCCCCTTAAGGCGATAGTCCTTTCCGGCAGAAAGGACCTACATCAGCAATCATCCGCGACCACAATCCGCATTGCCGCGAAGGATCAAATCTTGCCACCATCGCAGGAAAACTCACACGAGCGAATCCCGGTCGAGCACAGTCCATACGAAGTCTTTGGTGCTGACGGAAGTTTCCCGGAGGACTCAACAGGGGTCGCAACTCGTGCGCGATTCAAAGTCCTGGGAGTGCTCTGTCTTCTGTCGGGAATCCTGTACCTCGATCGCATCTGTATTTCTGCAGCCGTGGATTCGATCAAAACAGATCTCAACATCACCAACACTGAAGCCAGCTATTTTCTGATGGCATTTCAACTGGCCTATGGTTTGTTTGAAATTCCAACAGGCCGCTGGGGCGATCGGCTCGGCGCACGCCGCGTGTTGACTCGCATCTCACTTTGGTGGTCTGCTTTCACGGCCATCACCGGAGCTTGTACCGGTCTGTGGATGATGGTTGTCGTTCGCTTTCTCTTCGGAGCCGGTGAAGCCGGAGCATTCCCTAACGTCGCTCGAGTGATGGCGCGATGGTTTCCGGATCATGAACGCGGTCGAGCACAGGGAGTTCTGCTGGCCGCTTCACAGATCGGCGGAGCACTTGCGCCATTTCTGGCAGCTGTCTTAATCCAATGGATCGGCTGGCGTTGGACGTTTGTTGCGTTTGGTTCGATCGGCGGAATCTGGGCGGCTGGGTTCTATTCGTGGTTTCGCGATGACCCGGCTGAACATAAATCCGCGAACGCTGCCGAGGTCGCTCATATCGGTCGTGGTGCATCCGCAGGCAGCGTGCATTCCGCGATTCCCTGGAACCTGGTGTCTGTGAACCCCAGCATCTGGTTTCTGAGTCTGATCATGGCTTGTGCTTCGTTCAACAGTTACATCTACTTCAACTGGTTCCCCAGTTATCTGAAGGAAGGTCGAGGTATCGGAGCGACCGAAGCCGGTGCAATGTCGTCAGTCGTGCTGGCCTGTTCTGCTGCGGGAACTCTGTGCGGAGGATATCTGCTGGATCTGTTCGTGACAGGAAGAGGAGTCGGCAGAAAACGCATCCACGGTGGGGCGAGCTTCTTTCTGTCGTCTTTGTTGTTGGGCTGTGGCCTGATGTCTTCCAACGCCTGGATGGCCGTGCTCTTCACCGGTGCCTCCTGTTTTGCAACCCAGGCGACTCAGTCTTTATGGTGGTCCAATGCGATCGGTATCAGTGGAAGACATGTGGGTGCGTTGTTCGGGCTGATGAATTCCGTTGGTGTGTTCGGGGCGATGAGTTCCACGTATCTGGTTGGAGCCATTGCCGACTCGCTGGGCAATCAGGGCTACACCGGGCGCGATCAATGGGATCCGATTTTTTACATCAACATGGGAGTTCTTTGTATGGCGGGCCTGCTGTGGTCGACGTTCATCTACAAAAATGTTGAGCCAGCGGAGTCGCAAAGCACAGTTTCGTAAAGGGAATATCGTCGTCGCCAGCCGTTGCCTGACTCCCTGTTTGCCCGGGGCGTGTTGATTTAATGGGTTTTCACAACCCGAAACGTCAGTGAGGGATCAAGGTTGCCGCGTTGTTCGAAAGCAATCCCTCGCTGACGCAGCGGGTCAGGATTAAATCAACAGGCTCCGGGGTCGGGGGCGATTGGGTCAACCACTACAAAACTCATAAGCGTGAGCCCCCTATGACCATCATCGATGTGCACAGTCACTTCTGGCAGTTTCCGGAACACTTTAACGACGATTTCCGCCAGCAGGGTAAGCGAGCCAAAGCGGGTGTGGAGCTCGATCTGACAGTCACGTTTGAAGAGTATCAACGCACTTCCGTTCCGGATGTGCGCACGATCGTTTTTGGCGGTAAGGCAAAACTCAGCGGACTCTGGGTCGATGATCGATCGGTGCGAGATTACGTTGCCCAACATCCGGATCAGTTGCTGGGGTATATGTCACTCGATCCAACTCAGGATGGTTGGGAACGTGAGCTGCGTGAGGGGCATCTGGAACTTGGGCTGCGAGGAATCAAGCTCATGCCGATGTACGCCGGCTTTCGGCCGGACGAGGAACGAATTGCCCCGCTGTGGGAGTATGCTCAGAAACATCAACTGCCGGTGCTGCTTCATACCGGGACCACGTTTATCTCACAAGCTCCGCTCGAGTGTACTCTGCCGCGCCATCTTGATCCCATCGCTACTCGGTATCCGGAAGTGCGGATGATCCTTGCACATCTGGGTCATCCGTATGAAGGTGAATGCGTGGCGGTGATTCGAAAACATCAACATGTTTACGCAGACTTGTCGGCTCTGCATTATCGCCCATTTCAGCTCTATCACAGTCTAATGCTGGTTCAGGAATACGGTGTCTGGGACAAGGTGCTGTTCGGCACCGACTACCCGTTTACGACCGTGTCGGCCACGATTGATGGACTTCGCAATCTGAACAACATGTTGGCCGGGACAGCTCTGCCGAGGTTAAATGAAGCCGCGATTGAACGGTTGATTTATCGCGACAGCCTGCCGCTGCTGGGGTTGAGCTGAGCCGTACAGAATGCAGAAACCCCGTCGGCGGAGCGACGGGTGTGGGGTACGCC
>JBIIIF010000415.1:0-4120 GCA_044235005.1 Planctomycetaceae bacterium
CGCTGTTTCTGATCGTCATCTTCCGACCTCGACTGGACCGTTTCACCCCTCCGGAAGCTGTCGAGCGGGAATCGGCCAGCCTGAATGCTTCGCCCCCGGCAGCTCCAACTGCAACCGTGGCGATGTCTGGTCTGAACTTTCTGCGCACCCGATCGCACCTCAACTCGTAAGACTCCCAATGGGAATCTTCCTTTGACCAGTTCGCAGAGCGCGACACGTGGCAGAACTCGGCTGTTTCTTACTCAGTGGCGTTTGCCGAAGGCGTTCGGCGCTGTGGAGGCATGGAAGGTTCTGCTCCACCGGAGAAGTTCGAGGCACCATGTACAACACGCTGCAAGTGACTTATGGGTTCGATAATCTTCGTTCTGCACGCAGTTCAATTCGTCTCGAAACAATCCTGCGGTGTCAGCGATTGCGCAGGGATTCTATTCGTTGTCGAGCTTGCTCCAGATCAGGTTCCCGCTCCAGGCAGTCTTCGTACAACTTGATCGCCTCGTCGATTCGGTCCAGCTTTTCCATGGTCATGCCGAGGTTGAAGTGGTTCTGATACGTGTCGGGATTCAACCGAATCGCCAGCTCCAGGGCGTCGACGGCGGCGGGATAGTCACCCTGCATCAACAAGGTCGCTCCGAGCATTGATTGAACTCCTTCAGCCCCCGGATCAAGTTCCATCGCGCGTCTTAAGCTCTGCACGGCTTCCGGAAGCCTGTTGAGTCTCACGAGGCATCGCCCCAGCTCGCCGTGGGCTGCGAAGTAGTCCGGATCGACACCCAGAACTTCGCGCAGAATTGGCTCGGCCAGTTCGTATTTCCCCGCGTCAATCATTGAGGAGGCATCGGTCAGCTTGTAGTAGTAAGGGAGCATGTCCTTGACATCGCGGAGCTGCTGTTCGTCTTCACCATTCGTATCACGATAGGACGCGTACCCTAAACCGCTGAGAGCAAGACGTTCCTGTTCCGTCAGCGCTACATTGTCGGCAAGGCGTTCATTCATCCGCTCCTCCCATGCCGTCAATTCCGCCTCCAGCTCCTGAACCTGTTCGGGCATTTCGGTGGCGAGATTCCGCAGCTCCGGCGGATCGGCGATCAGGTCGTACAATTCAGCGCGGGGGCTGCGGATATACTTCCACTTGTCAGTGATGAATGCCCGGAGAGGCGACCAATGCCCGGCGTGATAGGGTTCGTCTGTTTCAGCATAGCACGGCACCAATGGCTGCGTCTCTCCTCGCAGCGAAGGTCGCAGAGAACGTCCGCTGGTGTTGGCAAGAGGCTTCTGGCCGAGTTCATCCAATATCGTGGGAGTCAGATCCGCCAGTGAAACCGGTTCGGCCACACGATGCCCGGGGCGAATTTCTTTGGGTGACACGAACAGCAGCGGAACCCTGAGAGTTGCGTCATAAACAGTCATGCTGTGCGACAATTCGCCGTGTTCCCCCAGACTTTCGCCATGGTCACCGACGACGACAATCATTGTGTTCTCGAGGGCACCCGATTTTTCCAATGTGGAAAATAATCGGTCAAGCTGCTCATCAACATAAGCCAGCTCAGCATCGTAGAGTCGATCTGCAAAAGCATCCCCAAACCGGTCCTCATGCGCGAGGTAAGGATAGTGAGGATCGAACAGATGCACCCAGCAAAAGTAGGGCTTCTGGGTCCGGGGACGCATCCAGCGAAGCGCGGCATCAATCACCAGGCTGGCGTCTCGATACTGGTGATGCCCATCCAAACCTGGATCTGCAAGCGACAGATCGTCATCGTACTTGTCGAAGCCTCGCTGCAGGCCGAACTTATGGTCCAGCACAAACGCCGCAACGAACGCACCTGTTTCGTAACCGGCTGCCTTCAGTTCAGTCGCCAGGGTTGGTAAGCCTGACGGCAATGCTGCGCCCCCATTATTGCGCAAGCCGTGCTCAGGGGGATAAAGCCCTGTCAGCATGGTGGCATGAGACGGCAACGTCAACGGCACGGGAGCATAGGCCCGCTCAAACAGCACGCCCTTCTGAGCCAGGCGATCAAGCACGGGCGTTCGGGCCAGTGAATAGCCATAACACCCCAGCCGATCGGCACGCGTTGTATCAAGCGTGATGAAAAGCACATTCATTGGCTTCGGCGAACGCTGATACAGGGAGATGCCGACTCCAAGCAAACCGAGCAGCACCACAGCCAAACCGATCCGTAACCGAGTGCTTAGCACCATAACTGAACTCGTTGAGCGTGGAACCTTGATGAAGTGCGTAGCCGGCGACAGTCAAGCTCCCCATGTCACAACGTCATTCCCATCATGTGTCACCAACGTGACGCCGGTTTAGCGACTAAACCTCATGCAGACGTATGACTTGCAGTGGCGCCAATCTGGGGTTGAATTCGTGAGGAGTGCGAACAGGCTCCGGACCTGGTAGGGATTCTAGTCACTGCAGATCTACGGACAAAGCCTCACGCCGACTCCGATGCCGTCAGGGTGTAGTCGTTGATTTGGGTAGGTCCTGCCTGCCGGGCTCATCTTTCCCCGCATCTTTTCAGGAAACGCCTTGTAGTCTTACAGCCTTCTCTCGTTAACTCCGTCCCGGGATTGCGAGCGGCACCGGGGGGCGACACACGACTCGCGGCCCCATCCGGCTTTACGCCGGTGGACCGCTGGTTTGTCAACTCGTCACGGTACGGTGTGAAGTCAGGGAGGGCGCTCGTGGATTGTTTTCGAAGGATTGCCTCAATCGTGGCAGTGTCCAGAATTGTGGGCCAATACAATAGTTGTCAAACCTTGGCTCCATCGGCGTAAAGCCGAAGGGGGCCGGGTCACCGCTTTGAGTTCGCTGGTAGTTTCCAAACCTGGGCTCCACCGACGCAGGGTCGAGCGGGGGCCGAATCGCAACTGGTCGCCTCAGAAAAGCTGCTTCACGCAATTATCGACGCGTTGACGCCGAATGCGGAATTCACCATAAAGATGTGGGTAAACGTGAGTCCGGCAGAAAAGACCTACTTTAACAACCATCCGCGACAAGCCGTCTTCGGTTCCGACCAGCGAGAATCATCAGCAAGGCTGGCTACTATGGCAGCTTTGCCCGGATCTGGAGTTGCAATGTTGTGTTGCCAGTCGCAGGGATATCGATCGTGCTGCCTGGCGATCTTGGATCAGGACTCTGGAACTGCGCGGGGAGAGTTTCTACCCGTATAATTCCCGGATTGGCAGGCACTCCCTCTTTGGTTTCGGGAGGCGCGGAACCATCCGGCAACCGCATTCTTGAGTACGCAACGGTGTACTTTCCAGCGGCCAGCCCCGGAAGATTCTGAGTCAGATCGGTCACTTTGAAACTTCCGTCGGCGCCAGTCGTTCCGGAACCACCTCGGTTATTCTTTGAAATCTCCGGGATGAAGGTTATGGTCACTCCGTCTAACGGTTTACCGTTCACCATAAGCGTCCCACCCACGGGCACTAATGTCTCGACTGGAGGTGCACCGCCACAACCAACTAAAAAGCAGACCAAACCGAATCCAAGGGCAAATTGCCCGAAACGACGACGCATTCCAGTGCTCCAAAGCAAAGGTCAATTTACGATCAGCAAACGTTTTCATTCGGGCTCAACATCAGCAAGACCAAAACAGTCTTTGTTCTGCCCATCATCAAAAATAGGCGCGAACCGTGGTCCGCGCCTATAACTCTAATTAGATCCCGACGGTTGTGACTACCATCTGTTCCGACCACCAGGTGTTAAGGACAGTCGCGTCAGAGTTACCGCACCGGTTCACAGAAGAATCAGGCCACCTGATGCTGAGAACTATGAACGGTAACTCAACACATCCCGCACTCGCTTAGAACTCACCCAGTACTTGTCCGTCGGAAATATAAGCGACGTTATTCAGTGTCAGTTGGTTGGTGTTCTCACTGACGAATCGCACTCCACCATCACCGAGCAATACTTGACAGCCACCCACGTGCAATGAACTTGCATTGCTGTTGTAGTTGTCAACCTGACCGGGTCGACCACGAGGAAGGAATTTATTGATACCGCCGATCAAACGAGTGCCTGTTCCGGCATGCTGAACGCAGGACCATGGCGAAATACGACCACTGACACATTCAAACACATTCTCGATGACCAAAGCAGAGTTGCTGGTTCCATCGG
>JBIIIF010000416.1:0-4117 GCA_044235005.1 Planctomycetaceae bacterium
TGGCCACTTCCTCCACAACCACAGATGCTGCTGATCAGGCAAATCGCCAGAAGGATTCGCGACATAAAGAGACCACGCCTTTCAGAATCAGAACTCGCCATTCACCCAGCTATTGGACATCGCGGAAATTGCCCAATAGGTGTTCTTGTCCATGTTTTCAGAGATAAAACGAACCGAACCGTCACCGAGAGCAAACTGGTATCCGCCAGTGTGAAAGCTGCTGAATCCGTAGGCTGCGGCCTCACTCGCAAGTTTTGCAGGATTCGGATTGGTTGGATCGGGAACACCTGTGCTGTCAACATACTTGTTCCAATATGAGGGAACAAAGTTCGCCCCCATCCACGAAAACCCCAATTTTGAACCACCCGTGGCTTCACCAAACATCAGAACGTTGCTGCTACCTCTGGAAAGATCACGAAAGCTGACTTCCGCTCTGGAGACACTGAACACGCCTCGCCAATCATGCACGTCGGGCACGTCCACGTGCCCGTCATGATTCAAATCCCACTTTACGGGGCAACTTCCGCCACCGATCAGTCCGCCAACTCCGACATAGTTGGTCGCCTTCAAATTATCATCCGCAGGATCATCCGGCCCATAAGAGACAAATTTACTAGAACAGTAGATTGGGGAACTTTTGTCGTAGCCTGAACCATGCCACAGAACGAAGTCCTTACCATCCTGTGGATCAGACGGACACTCAAACATTGGCATTCGCGTTTGCGCCAAAGCAAATGAGGCCGCGTCGTTATACCACGCGTCTCCCGGAGTCTTGTAGCTTCCGACAACTCCGCCAGTCAGGTAATGATCCTCGAATCCCTTCGTGGTACCCATCTTCGCGTAAAGATTTGCCTGCTCAATCTGAGGAAGCAACTGTGGCAGAACTCCAATACCCGGCGATGAATCCGCATCAGGATAACCAACCGTGGCTGGCAAAAAGACGCCATCTCGCCCCGGTTCAGTGTGCCATTCCATGATATTTGCGGCAGGAAATCTCTGATACACGTCGTGAAAGTTGTGAGCGGCGAGAGCAATCTGCTTCAGGTTATTCTTGCACTGCGTTCGACGAGCGGCCTCGCGGGCCTGCTGGACAGCCGGCAAAAGCAGGGCGATGAGTATGGCAATGATTGCAATGACAACCAATAGTTCAATTAAAGTGAACCCAGATGACGGGGATCGACGCAAGACAGGCGAACGTCGCTTCATTTCGAGTTTCCTTAAATGTGTTTTCCCCTCGAAAAACACCGCTTGAACTGGCAATATGCATTAAGAATAACGAAACCGAAGAAACCAACCAGGCGAGTTGAGCCGACCACAGTCGTCCCAGGAATCTATACGCAAGAACACCTTACTGAGTATTGCCACAGAATCGCTGCACTTTCAATCCGCAACTTTGGTTCCCTGGGGGCATTTTTGCTAAAGCACGCGGTTAATCACTATTTTCCGCGGAAACTACTGTCTTCTTTCCGCTTCTTTGCCGAGTTGGCAGACGCTTACGTGCAATTTCGAAACAGCTTTCTGAAAGGGCGTATGGTTCTGCAACTAGACGGACGATTCCTCACAGCTCGTGCCTTGACTGCTTAAGCCAGGATACCTGACACTCCTGTCAGGCGATTTTCTATGCGTCTGTTGAGGAGTAAGTATGAGCAGTTTCGGTAATCTCAAACCATGCAAAGTGATTCGAACTGTGGCCAGGTATCTGGCTGCGTTTGTCGGCGGCGCGATATTCTCCTCATCAAGCGGAAATGCGGGTGATGTTCCATGGCTCACGGAAGTGACAACAGCCCCGGCGATCCCAGCGGTAGAGAATCTCGGCAGGGTTGAGACGCTGTTGCAGGACGCGGATGGAAAACCTGTCACTACGACTCCGGCGTGGGAAAAGCACCGCCGAACAACTCGCGATCGATGGATTAAGTTCCTTGGCCCCATGCCTGAACCTCGCCCCGCAGTGGCCCTGGAGATTCTCAAGACGGAGTCGCTCCCGGCAATCGTTCGGCAACTGGTTCGCTACGAGGGCGAACCCGGAATCTTTGTCGAAGGCTACCTGTTAATGCCCAAAGCGGCGACGGCGAGCCAGACGAAGTATCCTGCCGTGCTGGCGATGCACCCCACAACGAACGCAACCATCGACGACATCGCGGGCATTAGTGGGCAGGATACGAAACAGTTCGGACTCGCACTGGCCCAACAAGGTTTCATCGTCTTCTGTCCTCGCTGCTTTCTCTGGCAGGACGTGAACAGTCTGAATGAAGCCGTTGAAAAACATCGTGAGCGACATCCCAATACGACTGGCATGGCCAAGATGCTCTATGATGCCATGCGTGGCGTCGATGTTCTGGAATCGCTGCCGCAGGTCGATCGCGCACGAATTGGAGCAATTGGTCATTCGCTTGGTGCGAAGGAAGCTTTGTATCTTGCGGCCTTCGATGAGCGAATCAAAGCGGCCGCAGCCAGCGAGGGCGGTATAGGATTTCGATCAACAAACTGGGATGCCTCATGGTATCTCGGTGAAGCCATTCGAGATCCGGAGTTCCCGCTGAATCATCATCAGTTGCTGGGCCTGATCGCTCCTCGTCCATTTCTGATTCTGGGCGGCGAATCCGGCCCGGGAGCGGCCGACGGAGATCGCAGTTGGCCTCTTATCAATGCGGCTCTTCCCGTCTGGAAACTTTACGGCGAACCGACTCGACTTGGTCTGCTGAATCATCATGAAGGCCACAGCGTCTCGCCTCAATCTTTTGAGCGCATGGCAGAATGGCTGACAGTTTACCTAAATGAATCGTCAGGCAAATAAAGCAACACTCCCCATCGAGCTTCCGGGATCGTTGATCTTTATCGTTTACCGCCCAGCCGAAGGCGCCGGCCTACACATAAGCCGGCGCCTTCGGCTGGGCTGTCAACTGAGGGTTAAACTAAATCTCACAGGACACGACTCCATCAACACCCGCGTCTCGGAGATTCCTGATGCGTCATTTGCTGCTGGCGTTACTGGCGATCACGGGGTCGGCCTCATTCGCGGATGACACTCAGCCCGACACAGACTTTACTGTGACGGTCGTTGATCATCTCCTGCGACCGGTTGCTGATGCGGTCGTGTTGGCGCCGACCAACACAAAGGACGAGTTGAAGATTTTCCGAACGAACGCGGATGGTGTCACCAAACTCCCTTCTTTAACGACAACCAGTTGCTCAATCGAAGTCAGTGCTGAGGGATTTCGAGAAACGCTGTGGAAAGGTAAGCCGAACGTTGCTCAGACGATCGTAATGCTGCCAATCATTGCAGGCCGGATTCTTGATAACAAAGAACAACCGATGAGTGACGCGTTTGTGACATCGGAACCTGTCGTCTTTGCCAAAAATGGACTGCCGGAGTTTCCGATTCGCACTGTGTCCGATGCAGGGGAGAACTGGAGCTACCGCGACGGGAAATTCCGTCTGAAGTCGCCTCATGTCGCAAGTTCACTCCTTCAAAAAGATACTGATTCGCTTCTGCCCTTGTTCGTTTTCGAACGAAATTACCTGTTCGGACAGTTTCATTTTGTGCCTTTGTCGAATCTCGACACACTGCTTGAACTCAAACTGCAACCTCTTGTTCAGGTGCAGGCAACCTACAGCTTTAACGGCCGGAAACCACCTCGATCATTTCGCTGGATTATTACCGACAAGGAGCAGCGAACGCTGGCTGAGGTCAGGGCTGCTATCGAAACGAACATCTACGAAACGGTAGCGACGCTGAATTGCTATCTGCCCGCTGGCGAATACGACTTGCGTTGCGTTGACATGATTCCTGAACACGACCCCGTTGTGATTCCAGTGAAGCTCAGCGGGGAAGTCCGATCTGTGAGGCTGAAAGAGCAGGACGTCGAACCACGCATGATTGCGGCGATCGTTCCCGAGATCGATCACGAACCTGAAGCCCCTCTGCTGAAACCAGATGAGTCAGAAGCCCCCAAAGGAAACTGGGGAACAATCTATGGCAGGATCATTGGCGACCGGGCCACTGTAAGGCATCGTCCCGCGACTCTATTCAAAGCGAATCCCGCGCGGCGAATCCCGCAGGATATTCCTGCAGAAGATCTCAAGGTGAACACAAAGACTGGCGGCGTCGAAAATGTGT
>JBIIIF010000193.1:0-14360 GCA_044235005.1 Planctomycetaceae bacterium
CACCACTTAGGCTGCGGCCATTCGACCGGGAGAACTTTTGCCTAAAACCCCACTAACAGTGAGTTTAGGTGAAATGGGTTGTTCGTTTCGACTGCTCAGACTGATTAGGTTCTGGACAACGGCGATCCGGAATCTGGCGAAATGCGGAAAGAAGTTCTCGAAGTTGACGGAAAAAGGTGTAAATTCGGTGCAATCGAAATCGGGCAAATGATCTTAGTGGTCATTAGTTCAGTTTTGAGGTCGTCAGTGGCAGATTGTCGTGGGGGAACTGCTGTTCCGCGTATGTTCTCCGACGATGCCGCTGCGTACGATTCCGCGGAGCAACTGATTCATGACCCCTAGCCAATGGAGTCGACGACACATGATTACGGCTGAAGCCGAAGCTGAGCGTTTGTATCCTTCCAGTCCACTTCCCGCCTACACCTACTATCCCGGCTCTGGGATGCCTCACCCTGTTCGCGACCCAAAGGGGCACAGTCATGGCAAGAAGCATGCGCCGGGGCAGGGTCCAAGAGCGTTGAGCCCGGAAACATGGGCAAATAATCGCAATTATTTGCTTGGGCTGGACTACTTCAATATGGGTTTCTATTGGGAAGCTCATGAAGAGTGGGAGAAGCTGTGGAGGGTTTCTGGTGCTGATACCACTGTTGGTCGGTTCCTCAAGGGATTGATCAAATTGGCTGCTGCAGGAGTTAAGGTCCGGGAACGAAGCATTCACGGAGTTCGCCGACATGCTGCTTCCGCTGGCGAAATGTTCGCCGACGTAGCGGCGGAAGCCGATATCGATTCTTTCTGCGGCCTTGAGTTTATTCGTTTGCAGTTTGCGGCTGACCGAGCTGCTCAACTGGCTTACAAGAAACAACATGATCCTGGAACCGCCGTAAGGGTATTTCCATTCGTGTTAAAGCCGGAATCTCTTCCGGTTGTTTAATGTCAATTTTGGCTGATCCGAAACTCGGGACAGGCATTCGCCTGGTTCGAATTCTTCCGAAACTCGCGGTACTCTGCCGCGAGTTTTTTTGTTTTCTCAGCATGCAGGGCAGTTCATTCGATGAAGATTCTGGTTGTCGGTTCTGGCGGTCGTGAGCACGCTCTGGTTTGGAAACTGGTCCAGTCACCGCTGGTCAAAAAAGTCTACTGCGCACCAGGAAATGCAGGGACTGCAATTGATGCTGAGAATCTGAACATCGCTGCCGATGATGTGCATCGGCTGGTCAAGTTTGTGCGTGAAAACCAAATCGATCTGACAGTGGTGGGACCAGAAGCTCCGCTGGTTGCAGGTTTGACTGATGAACTGCGCCGTCATGGTTTGGCGGTCTTCGGCCCCTCAGCCGCTGCCGCTCGCCTGGAAGGCAGCAAGGTCTTCACCAAGAAGTTGTTGAAGAGGGCCAACATTCCGACGGCCACTTTCTCTGTCTTCAGCAGAGTTCCTGAAGCCATGCAGTATCTGGATGACTGCGAAGAGCAACCGCTGGTTGTGAAGGCCGATGGTCTCGCGGCAGGGAAGGGCGTCTTCGTCTGCGCAAATCTGGCAGAAGCTCGGACGGCGGTGAGGGCGATTCTTCAGGAGCGAGCCTTCGGTGAGGCGGGATCGCAGGTTGTTATCGAAGAATGTCTTGTTGGCCAGGAAGCCAGTATTCTGGCGATCGTCGATGGCGACACGATCGTACCGCTGGATGTCGCTCAGGATCACAAAAGAGCCTACGACAATGATCAGGGGCCAAACACCGGAGGAATGGGAGCCTACTGCCCTGCGCCGGTTGTTACGCCCGAGATCATGGACGAGATCGTGCGTCGGATTCTGATCCCGACGGTCCATACGATGAAGGTTGAAGACTGTCCGTTTTCAGGCGTCCTCTATGCCGGCATCATGTTGACATCGCATGGTCCAAAGGTTCTGGAGTTCAATGTTCGATTCGGTGATCCGGAAGCTCAGCCGGTGCTGATGCGAATGAAATCGGACCTTGCTCAAGTACTGATGATGGCGGCTACAGGCAAGTTGTCGGAACTGGAAGGAATCGAGTGGGATCCCCGGCCTGCCGTCTGTGTAGTCATGGCTTCAGAAGGATACCCGGGCGATTACTCCAAGGGGCATCCGATCTCCGGGATCGCCGAAGCCGATAAGGTTCCGGGGGCTAAGGTCTTTCACGCCGGGACGACCATTAACAAGGCGGGCGAAGTCGTCAATGCAGGCGGACGAGTGCTCGGTGTCACAGCGATGGGTGACACCATTGCCGATGCAAAGAGAGCCGCGTACGAAGCCGTTGACAAGATTTCCTGGCAGGGCGGCTGGTGTCGCCGCGATATCTCAGACAAGGCTCAGTAGACGTGTACTGAGAGTCTACTCGGGACTCTCAGTGATTAGCATGAGGCTGTCATGTCGCCGCCGGTTCTCTTGGCTGCAGACCCTGGAAGATCCTGCTGCCAATTCGGACGAGTGTCGCGTCTTCTTCAATGGCAGGGATGAAATCGCCACTCATCCCCATCGAAAGTTCCGGGAGCAGAATGCCCGCTTCTCTTGAATCTTCTCTTGCTGCCAGGTGATCTCGCAATTGTCGAAGTTTGCGGAACGTTGGGCGAGCCTCTTCCGGGTTCTCTGACTCCGCGGCCATCGTCATCAGACCAATGATGCGAGTTCTCGATGTTGTCGCCAGGATCGCTGGCCATTCGTTGATGATCTCTTCCAGAGTAAAACCGGACTTGCTTGCTTCGCCAGAAGCATTGACCTGCAGCAGAACCTGAGCATCTTTGTTCATGCTCGAAGCGGTTTCTTCGATTCGCTCCAGAAGTTTCAGAGAATCAATCGAGTGAATCAGGGTTGCGTGCTGCAAGGCTAGACGCACCTTGTTTCTTTGGAGTTGCCCGATCAAATGCCACTCCACTTCCGGCAGCATCTCTTGACGATCCGCAAGTTGCTGCGGTCGATTCTCGCCAAACGTTTGATAAAGAGAACGGAGTTCCTGAACCCACGGCCATTCGGCATACTTTGTCACGGCGACAAGCCTGACTGATGATTTGTCTCTGCCAGACCGTTGGCAGGCCGAATGCATCTCATCAAGGATGGCATTGAGATTCTGAGAGAGTTGTTCGCGAACAGCAGACATAAGTGAGTGAAAATACCCGGGGCGATTTTCGACGTCGAGCCATGTTTTCCTGCTCGACACAGGCGGGAAGTAACTTTAACTGCTAATTGTGTGATGATTGCCAACGAAGTCCATGTCCCAACCTGCCGTTTCTCAGGTTTTCGTGCTGGGCGAATTCTTTGGATTGAGTTACTCTGGGTTTTTGCTGAGCTCTCGACAGAGGCAACGTGAGCTCAAAATGTCCGAAGAATTACCGGTTGTCGTGGGCGGAACAATGGCTATTAGAGGCTTGCGTTTTTCCTGATCCCGCTGATGGTAAGATCTGCAGAATTAAATTAGTCACCGAAAGATAAGGTATCTCGAGTATGACTCACCGCAGCACGTCGGGATTGTTGACAGCATTGATCTGCATTCTTCTATTGGCTCCCATTGCCAACTGTGGGGAGCAATTGTCGGCTCAGCAGCGTTCTCTTGCTGAGTATCGCGTCCCTGTTGATCTGGTCTGTCAGAACGATGCTCTGTTTGTGGCCAACTCTCGAACGGGTTCGGTCAGCAAGATTGATATCGTCTCTGCCAAAGTCGTTTCAGAATGGAAAGTCGCGCAGTCACTGAGTGGGATTGCGGCCTGGCGAAACGGGCTGTTGTTGCTGGACGATCATGCTCACCGACTTCTTTGGTCGATCGAAGAGCCCGGAAGTTTCGGGTTGGAGACTCTTCTGAGCCTGGAGCTGCCTCAATATCCGGTCGATGTTGCAGTCAGCGCGGATGAAACGTCGGTGGCTGTTTCATCGGTATGGTCTCGGACGGTCACTTTGTTTCGAGGTCATCGAGATGGGCTTCAGGAACAACTTCGGTTGCACTTGTCATTTGCACCACGCACCCTGATGTATCTGCCGGACGGCAATCTGGTGGTCGCAGATTCATTTGCGGGGCGTTTGGCAATCGTCGATACGGCAGCGGGCTCCGTCTTGAAGGAGCATGATGTCTATGGGCACAACATTCGCGGGTTGGGATTAAATCACAAGCACGGGAAACTGCTGGTTGCATGTCAGACGCTTGATCCTGCCACATTCACGACTTACGAAAGGGTCTTCTGGGGAGTCCTGATGCAGAACGGACTCCATTCGATTCCGCTTGATCAATTGTTGTCTTCGTCTGGCGATGCTGGCGATACAACTCCGGAGGAAGCGGAATACTCCGGGACGTCATATGCTTCACAGCAGCGATACCCGCTGGGGACACCATCAATTGGATCAGGTGATCCTGGCGCCATGGTCGTAACCAAAAACGATACCACGTTGATTGTGATCTCAGGTGTGAATCAGTTGGCCTTTAGAACTGCCAGTCATATGCCGTTTGAACGATTGAAAACAGGGAAGCGGCCTGAAGCCATCTGTTTGGATCGTGAGCAGAGAAGGGCATTCATTGCGAATCGCTTTGACTGTTCAATCACTGTCGTTTCACTGGAGGGTAAAACCCCGGCGATCGAAACGACGATTTCGCTGGGTGAGATCCGAGCACTCACCCTGGCAGAGCAGGGGGAGCAAACATTTTACGACGCGTCCGTTTCATTGGATGGATGGTTCAGTTGTCATTCATGCCACACCGATGGTCACACAAACGGGCAGAGAGCCGACACATTTGGAGATGAAGATCGCGGGGCTCCCAAGAAAGTTGTCTCATTGCGTGGCGTGTCTGATTCGGGTCCGTGGGCTTGGACGGGAAGCAAGAATAGTCTGGACGAACAAATCAAAACGTCATTGATCATTTCCATGCAGACTCAGATCCCGACAGACGAACTACCAATCGAACGTCTTTCTGCTTACTTGAAAACGCTTACTCCGGCACCTTCGCTTCATCTCGCACGAAAAGAAATGCCGAGCCATGAAATACTGGCGGAAGCAAAAACAGTTTTCGAATCTGTCGGATGCCAGAACTGTCATGTTGGCTCTGCACTGACAAGCCGCGATACGTATGACGTCGGGATCCATGATGAGCAGGGAGAGACGCTTTTCAATCCGCCGTCACTCCGAGGAGTGAGCCAGCGGGCACCGTATTTTCATGATGGTCGGGCAGAAACGCTTGCTGAGGTCCTGAAGACTTCTCATCACAATCCAGAAATGCCTCTGTCAGAGGCACAGATTGAACAACTGCAGTTGCTTCTGAAAAGTCTGTGATCCGCCATTCAGCTTTATACGTTTGCGTTCATGGTATTGGTGGAATTCTGAGAAAAGTGGCCTTTTGAAAGTTGGCCTCTCGGTGAAATCATGAAACTGGAAATAAGACGAAATTTGTTTAGCGTTCTTGCGTTTGTTGGATTCATCTGGCTCATCTTCTTGATCAACGTGCCGTTGTCGTTGACCGAATGGAACCTGGTCCAGAACTATGGCCTGAAGCCAAGAACCGTATCCGGTTTGATTGGCATCTTTACGATGCCGTTTCTGCATGACGGATTTGATCATCTGCTGGGAAATACAATTCCTCTGGCAGTGTTGCTATTTATGCTTTCGGTGACTCGCGAAAACGCCCGCCGCATCTTAATCAGCATCACCGTTCTGGCCGGGCTTTTCACATGGGTGATCGGTTTATCCAGCCCTGTTGTCGGTGCAAGTAGTCTGGTTTATGGCCTGACGGCTTATCTGATCACAGCAGGAATCCATGAGAGAAAACTGGTTTCTGCGGGTACGGCAGTACTCGTGGGGGTTCTCTATGGTGGCACGCTGTTTTGGGGGCTCTTGCCGACCCCTGGCAAACACGTTGCCTGGGACGCGCATTTACTTGGTGCAGCCGCTGGAGCCGTCTTCGCTCACTACACTCTGCGTCCCAAGGTATCAAAATCTGTCAGCAGCAGCCCGGTTGCGAAGCCGGTCACTTCGGCATCGGAGGCCGTTTCAGAATCTCCTGCAGTTTTTTGATTCGGAGCCAGTTCGCATCCTTCGACAAAGTTCGTGGCCATCAAGCTATCAGGGCTTTAGACTTTCGCACCGATGGCTGTCGGAATCACTCATCAATACTCAGAAAGATTGAATTGCTTTATGGCCGCATCCATTCTGCTCAACACGGGCGCACAGCTGCCTTCGGTGGGATTTGGCTTTTGGAAAGTCGATCGTCCACTTGCGGCTGACGTTGCTCATCAGGCGATTCAGGCTGGCTATCGACATCTCGATTGTGCCTGTGATTACGGGAACGAAATCGAAGTCGGGCAGGGGATCAGGAAAGCTTTGTCAGATGGTCTCTGCAAACGCGAAGACCTTTGGGTTACCTCCAAGTTATGGAACACCTACCACAAGGCAGAGCACGTTCGACAGGCCTGCGAGAAATCGCTGAATGATCTGGGGCTGGAGCAACTGGATTTATACCTGATCCACTTTCCGATTGCTCAAGAATACGTGCCGTTTGATTTGCGTTATCCGCCCGGCTGGTTTGTAGCCCCTGCCGCCGTGAAGCCTCGGATGCAAGAGGTGCGAGTTCCAATCAGTGAAACATGGCGGGCGATGGAAGAATTGGTCGACAGCGGACTTGTGAAGCAAATCGGCATCTGCAATTTCGGCACGAGTCTGCTACGTGATTTGCTGGCCTATGCTCGAATTCGCCCGAGTGTTCTTCAGGTCGAGTCACATCCTTTTCTTGTCCAGGCCAAATTACTGCGGTATTGCCAACAGGAGCAGATTGCGTTCACCGCATTCTCTCCTCTCGGGGCCGCCAGCTACTACAGTCTCGGGATGGCCAGCCAGTCCGAGTCTTTGCTCGACAATCCCATCGTTCAGTGCATCGGTATGGAGAAAGCAAAGTCGGCAGCACAGGTTATGCTTCGCTGGGGAGTTCAACGAGGAACCTCAGTGATTCCCAAAACATCGACTCTTGATCGGATGGTCGAGAACCTGAACATCTTTGACTTTGAACTATCCCAGTCGGATATGGACGCCATCAGTGGGCTGGATCGAGGTCGTCGTTTCAATGATCCTGGTGTGTTCTGTGAATCTGCCTTCAATACGTTCTGCCCGATTTATGAATAGTTCACTGGCAAGGATGTATCAGGAACAGGGATTCGCAGTCGTTCCGGAGTGTCTGGACAGCACGTTTGAAGGTACTGCCTCGCAGCCACCGTTCCGACACTCTGACAACGGATCGTATTGAGGAAATCTCATCGCAGGTGAGTGAAGTGATTTGCGAGCTGCCAGCGGGAGGAGCAGTGCTCATGAGCCCTTTGTTGCGACACGCGTCTTCGCCAATGAGCAGCCCGGGACACCGGCGAGTAATCCATTTGGAATTCACAGCGCAAGAATTGCCTCAGCCTCTGGAGTGGAGATATCGCATGCCGTGCAGGTGAGCATGATGCTTTTCAGAGCAATCGGGCGGTGTGATGGCACAATACGTCACCAGGCTCTGGCCTGGTTGTAATTGATGACACTCTGGGCGCAAAGAATGCCAAAGAAGATCATCAGGAACTGAGGATCTGGTTGAAGTCGAGCCAAGATACCCGCATGCGGGGCCGGCAGAAACGAATAGAAGAGGCTTGGCAACACATCAGCGCCTGTGTTGCTGCAGTAGGCACACCATAGAGCGACTCCGCCAGCCGCGCCGATAGAGATTTTGAGGATCAGCTCTGATGCCTGGCGACCACGAACGCCATAGTGTGTCACGAGTGCAGCCATGATCTGTCCGCCATCCAGTGGCAAAGCAGGGATCAGGTTCATCAGATTGACGATGATTCCGCTGAACAGAAGCATGAAGAAAACGTAGTTCAATGCCGGGAAATCTTCGAAGGTTGCTGGCGAGGATCTCATCAGGAAAATCATCACACCATACACGATCACTGAAAAAGAAAGCCCCGCAAGTGGTCCGGCGGCCAGCGACCAAATTTGTCGCCAGGTTGAAAGTCGAGTCGCAGTTGCGTAACCACCCAGGAAATACAGCACGATTTCCGATGGCCACCCATAGTGCCGAAGCACCAGGGCATGGCCTAGTTCATGGATCAGTACTGTCGCAAAGACGCAGATAACCCCTAAAACAACCAAATCCAGCCGATCGGGGTTCCACCGCATCATGGCTGCCGATATCCAGAAAATCGGATGAATGCGAATCGGGATCCCAAACAAATGAAAGCGTACGTCAAATGCAGTTTCGCCGGCGATACCGAACATCATATTTCTCCTGTTCCTGAGTCGTGGATCATTGACCAGATTCCCCGACCGCGGTCCAGTTTTTTGGTGAGAGTGGAGAGAGTCCTGTTTGCAGGATACAGTCTTGCATGTTGAAGTCGAATGGTCCGCCCTTTATGTCTTCAAAGCGCCTCTTCAACGCCTGAAAACAGTTCGGAAAGAATCGAAATTGGGCAGCTTGTTTCGCATCATCATGGATCTGCCGCTGTTTCGCAGCGTACTGCGCCCTATTTCGCGCGTGCTGGTCGGGTTGATTGCGATTCCCATTTTTCGATTCATTATGCGAAAAGTCTTTCGCCTGCAGGATCTGGACGACGAACTTGAAAAAGACCTGGAAGAGTGGTTTCGCGGGGCACTTCTGCTGCTGGCCGCCACTGCGAACATGGAGCACCTGCTGTTTGGCTGGATGCAAAAAGTCGACTGGCTTGATCGTGCTGACTGGCTGACGATGGGTTTACGGCTCATGCTGGCGATCAGCGTCATCGAAGCCATGCCCGATCAGGAACTGTTTGCGGTGCTACACCCCGGGCCGCCAAAGCTGGAAAAGGGAAAGAATCCTGTCATTCAACTCTGGAAGTTGAAATGGAAGTTCCTGAAGGGGTTTGTTTGTCGCCATCTGAACCGATCATCTCCCGTGCTGGCAATGATGTGTGCAATTATTGGCTCGCAGATGCCGATCTTGAATAGTGACCAGAAGGAAATTCTGCGACGCGACACCATCGCCTCCTGGGCGTATTGTCAGCAATGTGCAGTTGTTTGTCCGATGCAATCCATGGTGACACTCGATGCATTGCAGCAAATGGTGCCTGAGCTCAAACGTGAGTCTGACTTATTGGCACGCCACCGAGAACGCTGGCTTGTCGGCTGGGTGTGCTATCTGATGGCGATCACTCAGTACTTGATTATTGGTCTCGTCACATCGCGAGATCGTGCTTTGGACGTCCTGAGTGAATTCGACAGAGCCGTGGCGCGCCGCCGCAATGAACTGATTGAAGAGTTTAAGCTGGAAGGAAATCTTCCGAAGGATTTTGATCCGAATAAACCCTTGCCGAAGCCTCAAGACTCTACTGCTAAGCAGAGTACCCCCTGACCAACGACGTAGTCGTGTGAAATCTGTCCGTTGGTGTAAAGTACAGATCTTTCCGTTAAGCTTCTTTCCCCGCCTGAAATACCTGCCGTTCGTTGTCCTTACCCAAAGGAGACCGTTTTGATGTTCAGAACTATTCTCGCCAGCCTGTGCATGATTTCCTCTACGTTTTCTGTCCAGCCTTCTGCGCTCGCTGACGAGCCCGCAAAGGCAATCCGGATTGGAATGATTGGGCTCGATACCTCTCACTGTCTGGCATTTGCCGATTTGCTCAACAAAGGGGGCGCCGATCCAGCACTTGCTGGCTGCAAAGTGGTTCTGGTGTATCCCAAAGGAAGCCCGGACATTGAAAGCAGCGTAAAACGTGTTCCGGAATACACCGAGAAGATCAAGGCGATGGGTGTTGAGGTCATCGATGATCTCGACGCGATGATTGCTCAGGTTGATGCCGTGCTTCTGGAAACGAACGACGGTCGGCCACATCTGGAACAGGTGCTTCCAGTACTCAAGGCGAAGAAGCCCGTCTTTATCGATAAGCCAATTGCAGGCTCTTTGGTGGACACGATTGCAATTTTCGAGCTGGCGAAACACTACCAGACACCTGTTTTCAGTTCATCTTCGTTGAGATTCTCGAACGGTGCACAGGCGATCCGCGGTGGTTCGATCGGGGATGTTCTGGGCTGCGATACGTATTCACCGTGTTCGCTGGAGCCAACTCACCCGGACCTATTTTGGTACGGGATTCATGGCTGCGAAACCCTGTTCACGATTATGGGGCCCGGAGTTGAGACCGTCGTTCGCACTCAAACACCGGATTTTGATCTCGTCACTGGAACATGGAACAAGGGACGAATTGGGACGTTTCGAGGAATCCGGAGCGGAAGTTCGGGCTATGGTGGGACAGCTTTCGGCACCAAAGGGATCGCACCTGCAGGCCAATACGATGGCTATAAGCCGCTGGTTGTCGAGATCGTGAAGTTCTTTCGCTCCGGCGAGCCGCCAGTGAGCGCTGAAGAGACGACAGATCTTTACGCCTTCATGGAAGCCGCTGACGAGAGCAAGCGACGTGGCTTTGTGCCGGTCAAAGTCGAAGAGGTGAAGGCCGTTGCTGCTGAAGCCGCAGCGAAGAAAGTGGCAGAGCTGATTAAGTAGCTGCCGAGGCACAGAAACACGACAGCTACTGATCTCAGTCACAGCCCGGTTTTTCAGTCAGAGAAACCGGGCTGCGTTTTCATCGTAATCCGATGAAGGTTCCGTTCAGAATTTCAACAGAGACCTTATCACTGATGCGAACTCTGTGCATGACAGCTTTCGCAGGGAACTTTGGTCCGTGTCAGAACTCCATCGCGGTACTGTTCAACCACATAACATGACTCGCATCTTGGCGAGGTCGTGCAACATGGCGGAATAACCACTGCCGCATTGTGTGAGCATTCGTCGCAACGATCACAGTTTGAACAACCGCGTTGATGCGAATTTGCTTCGCACGCTGCAGCCGGATGGAGTGGAATACCAATCGTTGCTCGGCAATCGTTATGCAGTGGATGCAACGGAATTCCGATTGTTGCAGCACAACCTCCTTGAGAGCGACCGTGCAACGGCACATCGTGATGTCCAGACTCTCTCCGGCCTCCACATTCAGAATGTTGGCAAGCACAGCAGGGGTCTTCTGCTGGCTGTGGAGAACCGCCGCAGTGCTCACAGTGATGAGCATTCACCCGTTCTGCCACGCATCCGACCAGCACAGGCTCAGGAACCCTGACGGCCGGAGCCTGCTCGACCGGGACGCCTTTCGCCTCCCAGTCTACGAATACCGAACCTGCCGTTGATGCAAGTCGGCTGGACATTCCGCGGTACTGAAAGCTCTGGTCGAGGCTGCGAAAAGCTCGAGAGAGATTGAGTAACTCAGATGTCACAGAATTGGACAATTCATCTGCCGAAGCAGATTTGGCGCCTGGCCCGAAACAGACCAGCAGCAGACAGGCAAGCCAGGACAAATGCCAGCCCGTCTTACAAGAAATACCCATTGTTATCGTCTCCGAAAAAGGAGTGGACAAAACTGTGCGGAACTCTTCAGCGCTATGTGTCCTGCAACCTCTACAATTCGCACAATCGTTACTATTGGGATAACCGGACGCCCGCGTCGAGGGCAAACTTTCAAGTTTTCTCCCTTTCTGAAGCGTTCCAGCAAGCTTCATCTGCCATTAGCTTTTCGCCCTGTGCAATTCTGCACGACTGGTCTTGCTTGCGTTTCTGACGAGCATCGTCGATCGTTCGGAGGTTCAGGGATGCGAAGGGTTCTCGACTGAGAATGGAGTTCATTTGCAGTGAGCGAGCCGCTGTCCCGCCCCTTGATTTTTCAAACATCCTGCTTCTTCGTTGTACTCAAATCATGCAAGCCGATGAATACCTGCGAGAACTGATCCCGTTCCCGTCTGTCAGTCGAGATTCGAACACCGAGATTACGGACCGCATCGACCAGTGGCTGCGAAAGCTGGATTTTGAGATCGAGCGTCTGAGTTACCAGGACGAGAACGGCGTTTCGAAGTCTTGCCTTGTCGCCCGAAAGGGTCCTGCGACGGGAGGCGGGCTGGCCTACTTCGGGCACACGGATGTTGTGCCTGTTAATTCCTGGAGTTTTGCGGCTTCTGGCCCATGGACTCCTCATGTCGCGGACGGCCGAATGTACGGTCGAGGATCCTGCGACATGCGAGGATCGTTGGCTTGCATGCTCGCCGCTGCACACGAACTTCGGAACTCGAAACTCACGGCTCCCATTTTCTATGTTGTGACAGCCGACGAAGAAGTCGGCATGCATGGGGCGCGTAAAGTCGTCGAAGATTCGCAATTTTATCGTCAGATCGTCGCCGCCCAGCCAGCATCAATCGTGGGGGAACCGACGATGCTGGATGTCGTCTACGCCCATAAGGGTGGTCGTGCTGTAAGTGCCACGTCTGTCGGGCGAGCGGCTCATTCCAGTACAGGGCAGGGCGTGAATGCGAACATGGCTTTGATTCCTTTCCTCGTGGAGATTCAAAAAATCAATGAGGAGATGGAAACATCCGCGGTATGGCGTGACGACCGTTTTGTGCCACCTACGCCGACGCTCAACCTGATGATTCGAGATACCAATACGGGGATCAATATCACTTCGGCTCAGTCGGAATGTTTAGCCTACTTTCGTCCGATGCCCGGGCAGAATGCGGATGGCATGGTGGAGCGACTTCGGGAACTGGCGACGCGATGCGGGCTGAAGTTTGAGACTCTATTTTCCGGCTCGCCGCTCTACACGGATCCCGGGGCACCTTTCGTCAAAGAACTCTTGCAGCTTGCCGGGCGATCATCGGCTCGCACCGCCGCCTATGGAACTGATGGTGCGATCTTTACGGAGTTAAAGAACATCGTGGTGTTCGGCCCTGGCGATATTGCTCAGGCCCACACGGATGATGAGTGGATTAGCCTTGAGCAACTTCAGCTTGGCACAGAAATGTATTCTCAGTGCATTCGGCGATGGTGTTTCTGAGTGCTATTCTGCGGTACGCGGCCGCGATTGGGGTCACGAGGGCAATGAGATAACCCACGAACACCCTGCCTGGGTATTAGCCGCCTGAAGAAACCCTTGAGGAGTCACAACAAGGTGTCGGAGTTTCCTGTTGTCAGTGTTTCAGATCTCGTCAACGCCTTCAAAGAGGTCGTTGAGACGGCGCTGCCTCCCTGCACCGTTGAAGGGGAAATCTCCAACTGTCGCCGGAGCCCGGCCGGACATTGGTACTTGACGTTGAAGGATGAACAGTCCGAGATTGGTGCTGTGATCTGGCGAAGTGCCGCGCAAAAGATTCGATTTGATCCCAAGGACGGAATGAAGTGTCTGGCGACTGGCTCGTTACAGGTCTATGTCGCCAAAGGGACGTGTCAATTTGTCATCTCTCGGTTGATGCCGCAGGGCATTGGAGAACTGGAGTTGGCTTTTCGACAACTCCGTGACAAGCTGTCTGCCGAAGGTTTGTTTGATGAGTCGCGAAAGCGTCCGATCCCACGAATACCACGTCGCATTGCATTGGTAACAAGTCCTGGCAGCGCGGCCGTGCGTGATATGATTCAGGTGATTACGCGACGCTGGCCACCAGCAAGAATTGTGGTCGTACCTGTTCGTGTGCAGGGTGACGGGGCGGCTGAAGAAATTGCCAAAGCCCTGAAACTGGTTCATCGAATTCCTGACGTGGATGTTGTGATCACTGGTCGAGGTGGTGGAAGTCTTGAAGATCTTTGGTGTTTCAATACGGAGATTGTTGCAAGAGCCGTGGCTGCCTGTCGAATTCCTGTAATTGCGGCTGTGGGTCATGAAATCGATGTCTCGATTGCGGATCTGGTCGCTGATCGTCGAGCTTTGACACCCAGCGAAGCCGGGGAGTTGGTCGTTCCGTCGGCTCGCGATCTTCAGGATTCACTGCTTCAGACTGCACAACGAATGAGGCAGACTCTGCGAGATCGTCTGGACCGGGCCAGACTTCGACTGAGCACAATCGAGGCGAGGTCGGTGATCCAGCGACCAATGAGCCTCGTTGATCAGAAACGGCTCGATTGTGAATCGTTGTCGGAACGTGCGGTGACGGCCGTTCGATTGTTGACCGAGCGGAAAGGGCGGGATCTGTCCGGATTCGCAGCATCGCTGCAGGCCCTTAGCCCGCTTCAGGTTTTGTCCCGAGGCTATTCGTTGACACAAAAGTCCGACGGAGCCTTGTTGCGATCAGCAGCAAGTGTTGCACCTGGGGAGACGCTTACAACGCGACTGGCATCCGGACTTGTGCGTTCTTCTGTGACGTCCGTTGAGATCGAACGCGATCTCTAATTTTCATTGGTGCAACCTTCACTTGGCATCGCGGACAAATCGGTCGTGCGAGGTGATTGAATGGCCATTGATAAATGAGCGGCCGTCCGTACTCTTTCGGCCGTCAGGCTGAATTCGCAGGATCTCAAGCCAGCCATCTCCAGCCGCTGCGAACAGGCGTCCGTGACATTCATGGAGGC
>JBIIIF010000417.1:0-4116 GCA_044235005.1 Planctomycetaceae bacterium
CAGCCTGACGGAGACGCATCATCAACAGCCACCTCAGCACCAGTCGCGGAACCGCGAATAGCTTATGTCCCTCCTGAAGACTCCAGCGCCAGATACGGCTTTCCAGCAGTTGCAGGACTTTGCCCGTGGCCAGCAACGATGGAATCAGAATCGTGAAGGCCAGCAGCAAGGCGACAAAGGCATCGCCTAACACTGCGAAGCCTGGTGAAACCAGCCCCAGCGAGGTGCGGTCGAGCCCCATTCGTCCCAGATGAATGGCCAGCAGGGTCATCAGGAAAGCCAGAATCCAACTGCGATCTGCGGCAGCTCGCGATGTTTCCTCGTTAACCACAGTCTTGGCGAGATCACGAATCCCGGGTTCCGCGAGCAACCCGCTTGTGATTTCTTCGTCTGTCAAAAGTTCAGGACTCAGCAAAGCCGCCCCGGACATTGTCCGCGCTGTATTGAAAATCCGCAGCGCAACGGACAATGCGATCATCCAGGTGAGCCATTGGTCTCCCAGCCACAGGATGACTGCGGCGCAGATGAACCATGCAGCGGAAACAACAACTGATCCGCGGTGTTCTCTGCTCGTCTTTCTATCGGCAATACAACTGGTCAGTTCTCTAAGTCCGTCCAGTACAAACCATGTGGCAAGGAACCATCGCAATGCCTTCACCGCGAGCCAGCCAGCGCTGTAGAGAGCCAGACCCAGCACAATGGAGACCGCTGCGCTCTTCCATGCGGTCCGTTGGTCGGCCAAAAGCAGACGGCGAAATCCGTGAGTCATCTCCAGGAGAGCCGCGATGATCAGCAGTATGCCAACGCGTCCTCGATCATTGCCCTCAAAGAACGGGGCAATCAGCACCATGAATGCCAACAACATGGTCATCGCCGGCACAATCGCATGCTGCCAGGACCTCTGGAGATTAAGATCGCGGGACATTCATTTCGCTTCTGGTCTGTGAGGTTTCTGCTTTTGTGTATCGGACTCGGGATGCTATCCGAGGTCCATCAAATGCGGAATCCAGAGCAATACCCGGCCTATCACGGAAAGGACAGAATTTCGCAAAGTGATTTGTCATCGCGGCGAGAGCATGATTCCCTGAGCGAAATCAGACTTAAGGGAACGTTGCACGATACATACTGATCGCGGCGTTGCGGTCTTCTTCGTTGTTAAAGCCTATCGAATCGAACGTAAACAGATGCAGCTCGGACGACATCACGTCCATCCCGAATTCAGAAGGTCGGCGGCCTCGCAAGTGAATGGCGACAGCAAGAGCCACGTCTCGGGCCTGAACGGAATATGTGCTTTTTACTTCGCGACCGGAAATCAGATCGTCCGCAGTTTTTCCTCGCGGTGGCCAGATCGGTCGCGAAGCCGTTTCGTCATTCAGAACTTGTTCAACAGCAGGCAACGTGTCTGTCTGCTGCAATGCTCCAAGGTAGAGCAATGAATAGGCCGAGCTTTGGTTGTAGACGCGTCTCTCCAGAGTTCTGAGAGCGATCTCTCGCCCGACCGGAAGCTGGAACTCGATCGATAGTAACAGAGGTCGATCTGCGGCGATCCCTGGACGTTTTAACCACTCTGATGTCAGCGCCCGAAGAGTCTTCGCATGAAATCCATCTGTGATCAGTTTTCCAAATCGCGAATCCTGCAAAGACTCCGAAATGTTGGTCGAAGTGGCTCGACGCAAAACCACGGTTTCATCACTGGCAATCAGCATCAATGCTGCAGCCGATGCAACAGGGAATTCTTCCTCCAATTCACCATTGCAGGCGGCTCGCAGAAGTGTGCTGCGTTCTTCGAGGTGATCAGATAATTCCGAAGAAGAAAACATCCGATCCGCAAATAATGCTCGCTCGGTTTTGAGCATCTCCAGGTAAACCGGCATTGCCGCTTCAGCGTTTCCTGTGACCTTCACGAAACGATCCCAGTCCGGCATCCCAGACAGGTCGCTCAGTTTCTGGTCTCTCTCAAGAGTTGCAACTCGATCATCGAACAATCGTTTTCGCAGCTTCGGAATCACTTGACGAAGTTGGACAGCAACTGGTTCAGTCGCGGTTTCCAACTTGATTTCCAGCAACGCAACAGAAGGCGCGCCGAGCTGGAGCAATTGAACAACAGCCTTTTGACGCTTAGCAAAAGCTGGTGAGGACAGGTCACTCAAAAGCCCGTCCACCGTCGCCTGCAAATCAGCATCTGGCTCCTGCAAAGCATTTCGCTCCGGAGCCTCCTGTGTTCGCTTTGCTACCGACTCAGCATCCTGAGCGGCCGCTGTGGCCGCAAAAGCGGCCAGCATTGCAATCGTCAGGAGCGTGATGTTTCCGGCAGGCATGGAACAAAATTCAACAGCTAAAGAGGCGGGTGGGGGACATTTGTCGGGGGAAACTCCGCGAAATGTCGGCGTTTTCAATGGTTCGCGGCATATTGAAGACGACATGGCTCCGCGATCCTATCGCACGCTCGGCAAATTTCTTACCAGCTTGTGGTTTTTCGATCTTCGATTGGCCTTCTACGCTGGAAAAACCGGAAAATCTCATCAATTCTGCCCCGGCAAACGAGGATCAGGTCTGTTCAAAATATCAGCGTTTTGAGGCGTCGCACGCCGATCATTCGTCAGCCAACGACCCTTTTCTGGCCCCCAGCTCGGTGGCTTAAAGAGGGTTAATTGGGTAGATTACGTCGCGTTGGGGCACGCCGAGGCGGCCTTCTCCGCCTGATGTCAACGCTTACTCGGAGTTGTGGGAATCATGAAAGACAAGAAAAAAAAGAAGTCCAAGGATGAGGTCATCTCCGCAGCGTCTGCTACCGAGTCCACTGGATCAGTCGGTTCGGTTGCTCGCGTGACAGAAATCATCGCCTCATCCCCCACAAGTTTCGAAGACGCTGTCTCCGTCGGTGTGGCACGGGCCTGTAAGACCCTGCAGAACGTGACAGGTGCCTGGGTACAGGATCAGAAGGTGGACATCGTGGACGGCAAAATCACTGCGTTTCGAGTCAACTTGAAGGTGACGTTTATTCTGAACGATTGATCAGGCCGGATCTGCCACGGGAGCGCCCGTGCTTCTCGCTAAATCGATCCAACAGAGATTGGTCCGACAGAGATTGGTCCGACAGAGATGGCTCATTGTGAATCGATCGTTCTGGCAGCATTATTTGCTGCCACTGCGATTTCGCGCGATGGGAAGCAGGGCCTGCGCCAGAATGAAGATCACCAGTGGAGCGATCCACAGGATTCTTGCCGTGTGTAACACCCAGTCTGGCAATGTTGTCAACTGGGCGACGACGAGATACGCCACCATACCAAACATCATGAACGTCAGAACGCCGCAGCCCATGGCCGTCATCTGACTCTTAAAGACTCCACGCTCACTTCCGCTGTCGAAATGAACGTCGACCGTTCGACGACGTCGCAGAGATTTCTTGACAGCCTCAGCCAGCTCAAGACTGATCGAGAATGACTCCATCCACTGCGAGCAGGCGTCACGATTTCCGAACAGCCACTCGATCCGCGCAAGTGTGGGGGCTCGCTCTGAGATGGTTAACCGCTGGACTGTCGCGGAGGATCGCTGAATCCGCAGTTCAGGGTCTGATAACAGGCTTAGTACTCGCGGTCTGATCGTCAAAGTCGCGGGCGGAGCGGGTGTTTCGACGGTCGATTGGGAATTAAGAGTGATCAAAAGAGACAGCAGAGTTCCATCGGGAGCCAATGACTCCAACGCTGTCACCTGTGTGTAACCAAAGCCACTCGCAGAAAGGATATCGAGCCCCTGCAGAATGGTGATCGTTCGCGACTCGTGACTTGAGTTCTCGATCGGTAATTCTGCCGCAATCTGCAGAATCCCGCTTCGATCAATCGGCAGGCATTTTTCGATCGCTGGCAGCTCGGCCAATTGGAATCGGCCAGTCAGTGGCACAATGGAATGGCGACTTTCATCCAGAATGAGATGCAGCTCAAATGAAAATGCCGGTGAACATTCCAGAGGCGGAATGATAACGACGTGTTTCTCGGCCTGTGTCGCCGCACGGCACAAACGCAGGCTCTCTTCAACATCATCCACTGCAACAATGACCGCATCAACCGCAGAATCCAGCATCGCATCTTCAGGCGTCGACACCAGGCGCATAGAAAT
>JBIIIF010000418.1:0-4098 GCA_044235005.1 Planctomycetaceae bacterium
TCAGCAGCAGGCAATTTTCGCCATGACATGTCACCAGAATGTCAATAAGACCGTCGTTATTGACGTCACCCGAAACACAGGCATGTGAATAATTCATCTCAGCCTGAGCGCCGCTGACTTCGCTCACGTCCTGAAATCCGGCCTTCATGTGATTTCTGGACAGCCCACACGAAACGCCGGACAGTTCACCTGTTACATTATCAATGGTGACCCCTCCGACACAAAACAGATCCGAGGCCCCATCACCATCGATATCCACAACACCAACACCAACACCACTACCAACAGTCTCCATGATCAGATTGCGCCGGATTCTCGGCCAGTTTCCGATCTGAATTTTACACTTGAAGTCGTAGCGCGTTCTTCGAACCAATCGAGCGTGTTGTCGGCAACTGCAGCCGCCACGGAGTCTCGCTCTTTCGGGCGATCATCCCCGGAAGTTCTGTGTCGATCGGTCGGGCGCGGAGACAGTTCCGTTTTCTGCGTCGATTCCGAACCGCACCCGGTCGCAAAAACGGCAAGAAAAAGCACGGAAAGAAACTCTACTCGAACCAAAAACATGAGTTCGATTCCGATCATACGGGAATGACGGCGAGGAGCGTTAAAGTCAAACCTCCGCCAAGCGCTCCGTCGAATCACCAAAACGATCAAGTTGCAGGCCAAATTTATCCATCAGTGACAGATAAAGGCTACACATCCTGCGGTTTGGCTTGTCGAGATAATCCAGAACTCGACCGGTTTCCAGCTTCCCGCCGCCTTTGCCGAGGATCACGACTGGCAACTTTGTCGCGTCGTGACTGCCAGTATGCATGCTGCTGCAGTACATGAGCATTGTGTTGTCCAATGCTGTTCGCTCGCCTTCCTGAATGGCATCCAGCTTCGCCGCGATATACGCGTATTGCTCGATGAAGAAGCGATTCACTTTCAACCAGTCATCTGATTCCTGATGCGACAACAAGTGATGAATCATGTAGTCCACATTGAGGTTCGGGAATCTCAGGGACGAATGATCGTTGTTCAACTTTAAGGTGCACAATCGTGTTGAGTCTGTCTGAAAGCCCAGGACCAGGATGTCACACATCAAACGCATATGCTCGGCAATGTCCTGAGGAATCCCGTCGGAGGGTCGAGGAATGTTCGGCTTATCCAGAGTCGGCTTCCACCCCTGTAACTCGCCTCGCTGACCCGCGCGAGCAATCCGTTGTTCGACTTCACGGACGGAACTGAGATACTCATCAAGCTTCTGCTGATCACGCAGGCTGATAGAACGCCGCAAGTCTCCAGCATCTTCCAGAACCGCATCCAGAACGCTTTTGTCTCCCTTGCTGCTTTCGTCTCGAAACAACCGATCAAATGCAAGAGCAGGGTACACTTCCAGCGGAGTTGGCGTGGTCGGTGAACTCCAGGAAATATGACTGCTGTAGAGCATCGAGTAATTCTTGTGGACCGACGGATTGGCTTTCTCACAGCCCAACACAAGGCTTGGAACTTTCGTCGTCTGCCCGTAGCTTTGAGCCAGCAACTGATCGATGCTGGTCCCGCTGCGGATTCCGCCACCCGCTTCCAGTGGCGCGCCGCTGAGCAGATTGCCTGTCTGCGAACTATGAATATTGCCTTTCAACGCTTCTTCGTTGTAGAGCCCGCGAACGAACAGCATCTTTTCGCGGAACGGATTCAGTGGCTCCAGAACCTTCCCCAGTTCCATTTCCGCGCCGGAACCTTTGGCCCACCAGTGATCCTTATGAAAGCCGTTCCCGGAGAACAGCACGCCGAACCGAATCGGGGCTTCGCCACTGGCGGCGGTTGTGCCAGCTTCCTGCCCCCAAACTCGCAGAGACTCCATCCAGGGCAATGCCATGGAGACACCAAGACCGCGAAGCATGGTTCGGCGAGAAGTCAGGAATGCAGTCATGACGAGCTCCAAGGGAGGAGTAAACTGAGGTGGGAGTGGCCGAGCCGTTTGTCGTTTGTTGCTCAGCCTTTTCAGATTATGGCATTCCGGTGCACCAATGTCAGCCCCACAACCACTCCTTCAACAGCTTGCGTATGAATTTTCGACTGCTCCCTGGCAAATCCAACACTCGAAAATTGCCCGTCCGCTTCTGAATTCTCCGTTAACGATGTATACAGTGCACTTCCCACCGACTCGATTCCCTGACGAATCTTCTTCCGACTCCATCTTCCCGCATTCGCACTGTGAATCAGCATTTCAACATGTCAATGCTGCCAAGGCTCCGTTCATGAAGATCACTCGCATCGAATCCATTCCCGTCTGCGTGCCTCTGAAAAAAGGCATGACAACCAAAACCGCTCACGGTGAACACGTCACGTCGCCGTATGTGATCGTTCGAGTTCACACGGATCAAGGCATCATCGGGATCGGCGAAGCAACGGTCTCACAGCTTTGGTCCGGCGAAAATCAGTCGACCACTCTGGCCGTGCTGAAGGAACTCATCGAACCCGCGCTGCTTGGCAAAGATCCGCGAAATATCACCCAGATTCGCCGCACGATGGACATGGTGCTGAAACTGCATCCATTTACCAAAGCGGCCGTCGAAATGGCGATGTGGGATATCGCCGGCAAGGCTGTCAATTTGCCGGTCTATCAATTGCTCGGTGGTAAGTCACGAGACAAGATCAGGATCAAACTTGTTGTCTGGGCTCGCGACATCTCAGGTTCCCGTGCCATGGCCGAACAGCATCTGGCTCTCGGTGTGACCTGCGTCAAAGTAAAGACCGGAATTGATCCCGTGTCGGATGTTGCTCGAGTCCGCGCGGTAAGAGAAGTCTGCGGTCCCGATATCCCATTGACGATCGATTCCAATTGCGGCTGGACTTTGCAACAGGCCAAATACTGCCTGCGTGAACTGGCTGATGTGAAGCTTCTGCTGGCCGAACAACCGATTCCCCCAGGTGACCATGCCGCGATGGCTGAATTGCGACACGAGACAACTACGCCGATCATGGCTGATGAGAGCATCTTTACTCTGCAGGACGCCTGGCTGCTCTCAACGCATCGTGCAGTCGATATTTTCAGCATTTATCCCGGCAAGCATGGAGGTATCTCAGCAACGGCGGATATCGTCGCAATTGCTCGCGCAGCCGGCCTGCGGTGTACGATCGGCAGCAATCTGGAACTTGGTATCGGAACCGCCGCGATGCTGCATGTGGCCGCGGCCTTCCCGGAAGTTGACACGGATGCCTTTCCTGCCGATACGATCGGGCCGTTTTATCATGAAGCCGATCTGATCACGAAGCCGCTTGAACTCGGGCCGCCTGCCGCATTGATACCCGATTGTCCGGGGCTCGGGGTTGAATTGGATGAGGATCAACTGAAACATTGGCGAGTCGACTAATCACCACTGCTTGCCGATTGTTGTTTTAGCCGTTTACCGCCCAGCCGGAGGCGCCGGCCCGCACAAAAGCCGGCGCCTTCGGCTGGGCGGTAAATAAAAGCCCGCAGCACGCAATTAAATCAACAGCCTGCTTGACCAAGGAATTTAGTGGCAGGTCGCTCTGTACCGGAAATTCCCGCTATTTGCCCGCACTTTGCGGCAATTCTCGCGGACTGCCGATGCAATTGCGAGAACGACTGACTTCTCTACAATCCTCGCACATATCGCTCGTCCGGCTACCAGTTTTCGGCCGATGGCGACAAAAACTAATATAACCTGCCCCAAATTCTCGATTAAAACCTTCCGAGCTATCTCATGAGCAACACCAATCCGTTCGGTGCCGAAGCCACACTGCCAACCGCTGCTGGCAACGTTAAGTATTTCAGCCTGCCGAAGCTGATCAAAGACGGCATTGGTGACATCAACACGCTGCCATTCTCAATTCGCGTGCTGCTCGAAGCGTGCCTGCGAAATGTTGACAACTTTATCGTCACCGCCGACGACGTGAATAACCTTGCTAACTGGAACGCTGCGAAGCCAGCCGAAGTCGAAGTGCCTTTCAAGCCGGGTCGAGTTGTCCTGCAGGACTTCACGGGTGTGCCAGCTGTCGTTGACCTCGCCGCTCTGAGAAGTGCGATGGTGCGAATGGGCGGAGATCCAAAAAAGATCAATCCACTGGTCCCTTGTGACTTGGTCGTTGACC
>JBIIIF010000023.1:0-44353 GCA_044235005.1 Planctomycetaceae bacterium
CTATTTCGTAGTGCCGACTTCAGTCGGCATTATTTTTTACATTCACATACGGATGCGGGCTGAAGCCCGCACTACCATGGTTGGCTGGCGAGGTGACGTGAGAAGCGTCTACTCCGTTGATGACTTCTCATCGAAATGCCACGTACACATAATCGTGGGAGCGTGCCCGGCAAACTGCCAGTAATCGCCATCGCTCGACTTCTTCCGCTCCAGAAACGATCTCTGCGACGGCGGAAGATTCTCCTTCAGCAACATAAACAGATCCGTCGTGACATCGCGATTGTCCACGTAGTAGCTATGTCCCATCAGGCTTTGATCAATCCGGCTGCAATCGATTGTTTCGACGCCCTCGACAACCAGCGGAATAACAGCATCACCGGCTCGCTTTTCCGCATGAAGCCCCTTGGACACGATTAGTGCTGAATCGCTGGCGGTGACATATAAGGTCACTCGATCGCTTTGAGCCACAACTCCCGGCGCCCATTGAATGAAATCGGAGCGACCGAAGTCAGGAGCACACAAAACAACGTGAGAGAATGGCTTCTGATCGACGGGCTCAGGCAGCGCATTCAGGCTTTCCATCACGATGCGATTGCCCATACTGTGAACAAGAATATGAATTCGTGTTTTCTTCGGAACGCCGTCGCGGAGCGTGGAAAGGAATTGAGTGAAAGGTTCCACTGAGGCCTTGTTGATCGGCTCGTCGTCGCTGTACTTTGTAGAGTGGCTCCGATCAAACATATCGGGGCGTCCAGGCAGTCAGTTGGAGAATCTAGTTCGATCTGAACTCTTCATGTCAAATGGAACACCCGACACCCGTTTCTAAGCCTTGCAGTAAGGAAACTACACTTCGTCGACCACCGCGTACGTCCCCTCATCCTCATCCTCATTCGCGTCCTCATTCGCATCCGTGCCCTCATTGGGCGGCTCGCGTCGGGATGCTCTCAGGTTACTTTCCCGTGACGCCTTGTAGTCCGCTGAAGTCCAGCGTCGCGAAGTAATCGTCCATCGTTTCTGCGCGACGAATCATCCTGACCGATCCGTCTTTCTTCACAAGCAATTCCGCACAACGCAACTTGCCGTTGTACTGGAATCCCATCGCGTGACCGTGAGCACCTGCGTCGTGAATCACCAGCAGGTCTCCTCGTTCAACAGCCGGCAGTTCGCGATTGATCGCGAACTTGTCGTTGTTCTCACACAGTGAACCCACAACGTCCACGATGCGATCGTGAGGAGCGTTCTCTTTACCCACGACGGTAATATGATGATACGCGCCGTACATGCCGGGACGCATCAGATTTGACATACATGCATCCACACCGACGTAATCGCGATAGATATGCTTGTGATGGATGGCCTTTGTCACCAGGAACCCGTGAGGTCCTGTGATCATTCGACCGTTTTCCATCATGACCTTCATCGGGTCCAGAGGAGTTCCGGCAATCATCTGCTCATACAATGTCTTAACGCCCTGTCCGACGGCGTGCAGATCAACGGGCTTGTGTTCCGGTCGATACGGGATTCCGATGCCTCCGCCGAGATTCACGAACTCCATCCTGATACCCAGTTGCTGATGGATTCGTACGGCAAGATCGAACACCATGCGAGCCGTCTCGACGAAGAAATCGCCGTTCAGTTCATTGGAGGCGACCATCGTATGCAGACCAAATCGCTTCACACCGGCGTCGCGAAGAATCTTGTAACCTTCGAACAACTGAGCTTCCGTGAAACCATACTTGGCTTCTTCCGGCTTGCCGATGATCACATTGCCTTCGCGAGCGGACCCGGGGTTGTAACGGAAGCACAGCAGCTCCGGCAGACCGACGTTATCCTTCAGGTAATCAATATGAGTCAGGTCATCGAGATTGATGATGGCTCCCAGGTCGGCGGCTCGCTGGTATTCATGCACCTGAGTATTGTTCGAGGTGAACATGAGGTCTTCACCGGTCAGCCCCACTTTTTCCGACAGGGCTAATTCAGCGAGACTTGAACAGTCAGCCCCGAGCCCTTCGGCTTTGAGCACTTCCAGAACGTAAGGGTTCGGCAATGCTTTGACCGCAAAGTACTCACGAAACCCAGGGCACCATGAGAACGCGGCATTCAGGGCACGGCACGATTCCCGCATGCCCTCTTCGTTGTACAGGTAAAACGGAGTCGGATACTGCTCGGCAATGCGGCGAATCGTCTGTTCATCGAACGGAAGTGGCTTTTGCATGGTCATTCTGAGGCTTGTGTGTCAGTTCTGAATTGTTGAAGATAAAGAACAGTCCCGGACTAAGTTCCGTCCATCCCAAGCCGAAGCGTCAGCGAGGGATCGAGTGGTTGCGCAGAATCCCTCAGTGACGTTTCGGGTTGGGATCTCGCTGCATAGAAACATCCAGAAGTGAACCTGGGGCTGTTCCGAAGGCAGTTTTGCCGGACATTGAGGCGAATTCAACCGAGACAACCGGCTTCCGCGTTGTCAGGAATCTACTCCGGGGAGTGACGATGGTACGCTGCATATCGACGATTATGGCTGTCTTCGGCCTTCTTTTCGAGATCGTGTCGCTGCAGCAAGGTTCGCGGCTGTTTGCTGCCGACCTGAACGAATCTCTGAAACCCCTGATCGAAGCCCATGGGGGCGACGTGGCTGTTTGCATACGCCATCTGGAATCCGGGGAACAGTTCGTTTGGCGCGGAGATGAAGTTCAGCCAACGGCCAGTCTCATCAAGATGCCCGTGATGGTCGCCGCTTATCGCATGGTTGACCGAAAAGAGCTGGATCTGGCCAATATGATTGCTCTGGAGGAAGCCGACAAGGTGCCGGGTTCCGGGATTCTGACCACACATTTTTCCTCCGGCCTGCAGCTTTCTCTGCGAGATGCGATTCGGCTGATGATTCGTTACTCGGACAATACCGCGACGAATCTGGTTGTAGACGAGATTGGTCTGCCGACTACGGGGGCCGCCATGGAAACGCTCGGATTTCCCCAGACCAGGTTGAACTCGAAGGTATATCGCGGTGAAACGTCCATCGCGCCGGATCGCAGCAAGCTGTATGGTCTCGGCAGCACCACTGCGAACGAAACGGTCAACCTGCTTGAGAAGCTTCACAAGGGAACGGCTGCGTCGCCTGATTCCTGCAAAGCCATGCTGGATCACTTGCTGGCTTGTGATGACAAAACGATGCTGTTGAGCCAACTGCCGGACGGAACGAAGGTCGCTCACAAATCCGGCGCTGTGTCGGAGAGTCGTTGCAATGCCGGTATCGTTTATGGTTCGAAAGGTCCGTTCGCGATCTGTGTGCTGACGACAAATAACAAAGACAAGAGCTGGAAAGATGACAACGCCGCTCATGAGTTGATTGGCAGGATTGCGCGGATTGCCTTTGATCACTTTAATCCGAAATGGGAACGTAAGCTGCCGAACGAACCTGCGGAATTGCGAGTCGGAGCCTTTGGGACTCGAGTCGAGTTTCTGCAGCGGACCTTAAACGCGAGAACAGAACCGTCACCAGGTTTGGGAGTCGACGGCGACTTCGGGCCAGCCACAGAAGCGGCGGTGCGAAAATTTCAGGAAGCCAATGGTTTGGCCGTCACTGGAATCGCCGATGCGGAGCTCTGGAAGAAACTCGGGCCGGTGATCGAAGAAGCCAGCATCGCAGCACCGGATGTAATCAATTCCGAGATGTTGTCGAAGCTGCCCGAGGAACCGCCTGGAGCCGTTCCGTTTGTCTCGTGCGATGCGTGGATTATCGTCGACGCGGCTGATGGTCGCATGTTGGCCGGGGCTGAAACCGAGACGTCTCGCCACTTCGCCAGTACCACAAAAATCATGACAGCCTGGCTGGTTGCTCAGTTGGCAGAACAACATCCGGAAGTGCTGGATGAAACTCTGACGATGTCCGTTCGCGCGGATGAGACGCGAGGATCAACGGCTGATGTGCGAGCCGGTGAGTCGTTGCCTGTACGAGAAGCTTTGTACGGCCTGATGCTGCCGTCAGGAAACGACATGAGCGTCGCGTTGGCGGAACACTTTGGTCCGAGATTAACTCCTGTTGCGGCGGCCGACGAGAACTCTGCGGCGAATGATCCGAAACGGGATCCGCTGGAGTTGTTTGTGGCCGCGATGAATGCGGAAGCGGCCCGGTTTGGGATGATGAAAACTCATTACACGAATCCGCATGGGCTGACGAACGAATCTCATCAATCCACGGTTGCTGATCTGGCCATTCTGGCTCGGGCCACGTTGAACAGTCCGTTGATGCGACAGTACGCATCGACCCGTCAACGTGGTGCAACTGTGATTGGGCCCGGTGGTTATAGCCGCAATGTTCTGTGGAAGAACACGAACGAGCTGCTGGGGACTGAGGGCTACGACGGGATCAAGACAGGCACGACCGATCAGGCCGGTGCGTGTCTGGTCTCAACGGGTGAACGTGAGGGGAAACGGCTCATTGTCGTTGTTCTCGGTTCTGCGGCTTCCGAGTCACGGTACACCGATTCAAGAAATCTCTACCGTTACGGCTGGAAGCTGTTGTTGGTGGAGGATGTCTTGAATCCGCAGAAGTGACAGCATCTTTTTGTCTCCAATGGCGTGGACTTGGAGAACGGGATGGCGTCAGCGGCCTGTTGATTTCTCCGCGTTCTGCAGGCTGCTGTTGACCGCCCAGCCGGAGACGCCGGCCACCACTAAAGCCGGCGCCTCCGGCTGGGCGGTCAACGATGACGTCGAAACATGGCAGCAAAGTCTGTCGTCTGAAAACGCTATGGCTTCGCGGTCAGGTGAGCGATCAAATAATCCTGAACGGTTTTGTGAGTTACGTTCGGGGCTCCGGGATAAACCAGCTCGCAGGGCACTTTGACGCCCTGCAGGTGTTCCTGCAGTCTGACTCCAAAATTCGAAGTATGAGTTGGATCTTTTTGTTCCTGCCCCAAAGCTGGTGGCGCGGAGTAGTAGAGATAGACAGGGGAATCGTCGGCGGTTACCAGAGCATACGGTGAGTATTCCTGAATCCATGGCATGATGCTGTCACGTTTGGCCAGGAAGGCTTCGAAGTCTCGCTGTTTTTTGCCATCGACTTCTTTAAAGATGCCGAATGCATGGCTGCCGTAATTGCTGTTGGGAGTCCACTCCTTCATCTGAAGTGGATCGAGAGTTGTCTGAGCACCTGAGACGGCAGCACACAGCAGGCGAGTTGATTCGCGAGCAACTGGATCGTCGCTTTTGGGGTCTGCGAGATCATCATGAAAGGCCAGCCAAAGGCTTGAACACGCTCCGGCGGAACCCCCGGCGGCGGCGATGCGAGTCTTATCGATGTTCCATTCGGCGGCTTTGCTGCGGACAAATTGCAGAGCCCGCGCGGCATCGTGGAGGCATCCCTTAACCGGTGGCTCAACACCGTCCGCAATCGTTTCTTCGATAAATCGATACTCGATGGAAACCACGGAGATCCCGTGTTTGTGCATCGCCGGAACATAACCTGCCATACCGCTCAAGCGATTGCCGCCCTGCCATCCGCCGCCATGAATAAAGAACAGCAGCGGCGCGGGTTGTTCGGTCTCGGCCTTCCAGAACGTCAGGACTTGTTTTGGATGCGGGCCATAGGAAACATTATCCAGCGTTGCCGCGGGAGCAGGTGGTTCCGCTTTTTTCGCCGTCTTTTTCTTCTCGGCGTCTTTTTCTGCCTTAGTCTCAGGGGCTTGCTGAATGCGAGGCTTAGCGGTTGCCGCCTTTGGAGCCGCCTTTTCTTTCCCGGTCGCTTCCTCGGCATAGATGCTGCCAGGAATCAGCAGCGTTATCGAGAACAGAATCAGTTGACGAGTCATGCGAATCATGTCAGGGATCCTCTTTGTCTGGTGGATGAGTACGTGAACACAAAAATCTGAGATCTGATAATTCAGATTGCAGATCTATGCATTCAAATATCAAAGCGAGAACAAGCGTCGCGCGTTTATGGTTGTCTGTTGAGCCATCTCGTCGGGCGTCAAGCCATGCACTTGTGCGAGGCAATCGTTGGTGTAGCGAACCCAGGAGGGTTCATTCCGTTTGCCGCGATAAGGCAATGGCGCTAAATAGGGAGCGTCCGTTTCAACGAGAAGTCGATCCAGCGGAATTTGTCTGGCGACTGCACGCAGATCTTCGTTCTTGCGGAAGGTCAACATGCCGGCGAAGGAAATGTACAGACCCAGGCTGAGGCAGATTTCTGCCGTCTCCGGTTTCCCGCAGAAAGAATGCATCACGCCCAGCATCGGCTCGCCGTCTGCTTCATTCTGCAGGACCGCAAGCACTTCCGCTTCTGCTTCCCGGCAATGCACAACGAACGGCTTGTGGACTCGCCGTGATAAGTGGATGTGCCGGATGAAATAATCCTGTTGAACATCGAGTGGGGCTTTGTCCCAGTATTTATCGAGACCGGTCTCGCCAACGGCGACAACATGAGGATGTCGGACCAGTTCTTCGATATGTTCCCAGTCTGTCGGCTTTGCTTCCTGAACATAGTTGGGATGAATGCCGGCCGCAGCGGAGACGCACGAATATCGATTCGAAAGCAGAATCGCGGCCTGGCTGGTCTCCAAAGTCGTCCCGATGGAGATCATGCGTTCCAGCCCACTCTCCTGAGCCCGCTGGATAACCAAATCGATCTCCTGATGGAATCCTTCGGAATCCAGATGGCAATGAGTATCAATCAGGGGACTTGCCATGAGACAATTGCTTCGTTCTGAGCGTCGATATAGTGGGGACACAGCGAAGCCCGGAGGGTACGTCACAAACGAGCGACCGTCCACCAGATCGCTTCAAATGCTGAAATTCCGGTGAAGTGTTGCAGGAGTTACCTGGCTCTGGATATTAGAAAGGAACTGCTGACGCGGCAAAACGCAACCACCTCTGACTTCAAGTGTGAGGACCAGATGAACCGCGAATGGACGCGAATGGGGGGATGATTGCGTTCAGGGAGGTCGACGCACGCGTGTAATCACAAGAATTCCTGAACAATCTGTCGTCACCTGAGAACCCGCGGGCGTCTCATCTCCTCCTGTTTTTTACTTGCGTCTATTCGTGTTCATTCGCGTTTAAAACTCCGCTCACTGGCGATCCGTTTCAAGATGTGACTTTGTGTGAAAACATCTTTGTCGCACGTTCAGCAAACTACGGAGCCGTTTGTCTGCATCAGTTTTCGTCGACCTGCTTTTCCTGCAGCCACTTGAAGATTTCTTCGGCGATGATCTGATGAGCTCGCTCGTTCGGGTGATTATCGAACGCGTTCACCGTCAGCTTTTCAGACGCATGCGATGAAAAGATCGGCATCATATCGAGTACAGGGACGTTTCTGCTGTTGGCCCACGCGACAAGCTTCTCATGAGCATTTCGGAACGGGTAATCATCGCCAAGATTGTGCATGAACGGGAAGATGACCAGACGAAACTCGACGCCCTTTTCCTGACTCATTGCAGCCATGTTATCGAGTTCGCGTTCAACGGCGTCCCATGGCGGACCGTTGTAGGATTCCACAAGGTGGGGAAAGTAGTCGACAGACGATCCGGCCGAATACTGAACCCAGCGATGGTACATCCAGTTGATGAAGTAGCTATGAGAGACCAGCCAGCTTCCGGTCTGACGTCTCCTGCTGATTTCCTCGATTGCAGCGTTCGTCTTCGGGTCGTAGCCTTCGATGTCGTTCATCATGTAGCAGTAGATCAGAGTCTGGACGGGGTACTCTTTTTCCAGTACAGCACTTTCCATGGAGCGAATCATCGAGATTTCGAAGCCCGGTTCGCCCATGTTGTAAACCTGATACTCTGGTTTAGCCCCGGAGTTCAGCAGCACTTCCAGACGCTCGGTGAAGCGATCATCCATATTGTTTACGCCGTGCCCGGCCGTAAAACTGTCGCCCAGAAACAAGACGCGTTCCACACCTTCAGGAAGCGGGGTTGCCAGCAGCCGGCGTTCTCTGAAACCATCGTTGTTTCGCTGAGAATCGAAATGCACCTGAAACCAGCGTTTCGCGATCATGCTGGCGTTAAACGCTTCAGAATGATCCACAAACAAGGCAAAGATGAGCTCTGCTGCGGTCAATGAGGCATACAGAAACCAAAGTCCGAAGCCGAATCCCAGCATTCGAGAACGCAACGAGTTCTTCGAAGTCCCCGTTTTCCTGCGAGCCTCACGACGACGACGAAGCAGCCATACGAGAATGCTCAGCAGGAACACGATCCATAGGGCTAATCCGACGAGATAACTGGCATCCAGCCATAACAGCAGCATCGAAAACTCCCGGGGATCTGTTCAGGATACGATTGTCGAAATATCGTCGGGCCATTAAAGTGCCCGGCTTTCCATCGTACGCCAACACCCTTTCGGGAGAAAACTAATGGTTCAACGTCCGCGCACAAAGGCAAAACTCCTTAAGAAGTCCAAGCGATGCCCAAAGTGCGGCAAGATTGTTCGCGGTGCCGCCCGCTGCAAGACCTGCCACATGGTTCAGAAGTCTTAGTTGCACGTGCCCCGGAAGCGTGAAGCTGTCTGAAACGTTTACCGCCAGGCTGAGGGCAACTGCTCGCGATGAAGCCTTCGGGATGGCGGTCAACAAGAAATCGAAATTGGGCTGTTACTCAGGAAAACACCATGAGCATGTCCACGCGCCGGTCTTTCCTTGCCGCTGTCGCTGCCGCCTGCGGTTCCCAGGGCCTTTCTCGCCAGACAAACGGTGCAACGGCCGCGGACTTCGAATTTAAGTACATCGTGGCGTCGTGTATGTACGGCTACATGTATCTCGGCGAAATTCTGCCCGAGGTCACTCTCTGCGGTGCTTCACATATTGATATCTGGCCGAAGCGTCACGGGAATCAGCGTGAGCAGTTGCACGACATGGGTGATGAATTATTCCTTGGCATGCTGCACAAGCATAAGCTTCAGGTGGGATGCCTGACGCAGTATCCGCTCGGGCCTTTCAAACTGCAGGATGACATGCGTCTTGCGAAACGTCTCGGCTGTCCTTTGATTATCACTGCAGGCACTGGTCAGAAAGGTCTGGCCGGAGCAGAGCTGAAGAAGGCCGTGGCAGCTTTCGTTGAGAACATGAAACCTCATCTGGCCGTTGCGGAAGAAAACGGCGTTACGGTTGCCATCGAGAATCATGCGAATGACTTGTTCGAAACGGCTGACGGAATTCGATATCTCAACGAGCTGATTCCGTCGAAGAGTCTTGGTATCGCCCTTGCGCCGTATCATCTGCCTCAGGACGCCGAACAGCTCGCAGGGCTGATTCGAGAACTCGGCAATAGCCTGCAGATGTTCTATGCGTGGCAGCACGGCGACGGTTGTATGACAAAGCTGCCGAAGGAGCAGGAGCTGCTTCAGATGCCGGGCCGGGGTCCTCTGGATTTTGGTCCGTTGGTCAAAGCACTTGTCGACATTAAGTATCAGGGATGGACCGAGATCTTCATGCATCCGGTGCCGCGAGGGATCCCGATTCTGGAGACGGCTCAGGAGGTCACTGCCGAGATTAATAAGTCACGTGAGTATCTGGCGGAGCGATTGAAAAGCGTTGCAATTTGATGTTTCGCAACGATTGCAGTGAGGCGTATGTGGGTGGTGATGCAGTTCGCGGTCTCAGCTTCAATCGGACATGTCGATAAAGGCTGCATCGAATGCTGGCTGAAGTCACCACCACAGAATGAGTCGCTCACGAAACCGTAGTAGAAAGATTGAACAATGCCATCCAGCAACAAAGTGCTCATCATCGTCGGCGATGCCACGGAAACGCTTGATACGATGTATCCCTATTACCGTCTGATTGAAGCTGGCTTTACGCCGGTGGTGGCTGCTCCGGAGAAGCGACGGTACCAGATGGTTCTTCATGAAGTGAAGCCTGGCTGGACCATCACGAAGGAGTGGGAAGGCTATTCAATCGAAGCCGATATCGCTTTTCGTGATATCAAAGAAGAAGAGTACGCCGGGATTATGTTTTCGGGCGGCCGTGCTCCGGAGTACATTCGCTATGACCAGGATCTGGTCCGCGCGACAAAGCACTTTTTTGCGACGAACAAGCCGATCGCCAGCGTGTGTCACGGCGTTGAAATTCCCGCTTACGCCGACTGTGTTCGTGGTCGGCGAATGGCGACTGTTCTGAAGTGTCGCTTTGATCTGGAGGTCTGCGGAGGCATCTTTGTGAATGAGCCCTGCGTCATCGACGGAAATCTCATCAGTGGCCGAACATTTCACGACAACGGCCACTATGTCGGGCCGTGGATTAAGTTGCTTGAGGCGGCTCGCTGAGTTGTCTCGTTGCAGTGTCAGGCCACAGGCCACAGGCCAAAATGACACATCGTGTTTACTCCGGCGAACAGAAGCTCGTAAACCACCGGGTTCAACAGACTGTTGAGTGAGTCGTCTGCCGCCCAGCGGGAGACGCTGGCCGGAACAAAAGCCGGCGCTTGCGGCTGGGCGGTAAACGTAAGCCCGCAGGATGCGCGAAAGATCTATTCAACGCTGTCGCTGGCGGCGTCGAGCAGTTCTCCGGCGGAGTGTAGTTCCTGAGCGATGCGTTCGCTGAGAGACGTTGCCGCGACTTTTGATTCGCCCGGCATGACTGGCCATGTGTAAGTTTCGACTTCCAGGTGCGGGGAATAGTCCAGCCGGGCGACTTTTCGCAGAGCCGCAGCGAGATCCGGGCGGGTTGTTTTCAACGGCCCCAGAGTTTCCGCAAAGATGGGCACATGGAAGTGAACTCGCCAGCTTTCGGCCTTGAGGAAATCATCGGCTGGTGAACGACGAATGTCATCTTCCAGCAGATCGACACGCGACTTCACGCTGCCGTCTTTGAATTTTGCGTACGTCTGATGAAGATACCGCGGCTCAACAAATCGACACAGGGCTTCTTGGCCTTCTGTGTTATTGCCCGGATCAATCAGTTCTGCGGCGTTCGTGATGTGCACCTTGTTGATTCGAATTCCATTGCGCACAAATGCATCGATCGATTGCTGCACATCTTCGAACTCAACTGCCTGATGGCACACATCGAAGCATAGTCCGATGTATTCACGGACAACGTCCTCGCAGTTTAACGCATCTGCCTGAGCATAAAGCTGTTTGAATGCGGGCAGAGTCCACTCACGTGTCCCTGACATTTCGCACATTGGTTCAGGTTCCAGCCCCAGGCGAATTTTGCGACCAGTGTTGTCAAAAATTTCCTTCAGGTGCTTGGCGACTCGAATCAGATGGGTAAAACACGAGGCATGAAAATCAGGACCATGTGGATTCATACGACCTCCCAGCGGGACTGTCGACAAGCTGCCTTCTCCTCCGGCAGGCAAAAGCTGGCTCAGCAGATTCGCACACTCTTCGGTGTATGTGACTCGAGCGAGACTGGCCCAGTCCGGCAAATAAACCTGTTCTTTCACACGTTCACTATGGAAGTCACCATAGGGAAATGTATTCAGGGTGTAACAACAGAGGTCATGCTGCCAAAGCACCTGAGCCAACTGCTCCAGACGATCGGGTTGTTCGTTGAGTTCTCGCACGACGCTGGCGGCGAGCCACAGTCCTGCCGCCATCGGAAAATCCAGATGACGCCGGGCCTCGGCTGAATGCTCGGTAATGCCGTTGATCACTTCAGCCACGGTGCGGCCGGGATGAACGTTGGTGCAATAGCTCAGAGGAAGTGAAGAAAGAGTCATTCGGGCGATTACCCTATCAGGCGAGTTGGGAGAAGATTGGTTGATGGCTATGAAAACATGATGGCGATGATAATCAGATAAGCGGTTTGAGGGGACTAACGTCCAAATTCCTGATCCAGCCTCGCCCGAATTTCATCTCGCACGCGGCGAAACTCTGACATGAGTTCTTCTTCGGAACCTTTGGCGTGGAACGGGTCGTCAAACGGCCAGTGCCAGCGTTCCACGGCAGCCGGAAACGTGGGACAGTTTTCGTCGGCCGCTGAACAGACGCCAATCACCACGTCCGGGTGTGTGTGTTTGGGCGGAAGGAATTCATAAATCGATTTGCTCAGTTGGGATGTGATATCAATACCCAGTTCTGCCATGACTGTCACAGCACGCGGATGCACATATCCGGCTGGTTTCGCGCCTGCGGAAAGTGCTTCGTAGCGTTCACCATGATAGGTTCGAAGCAAACCTTCAGCCATCTGACTGCGGCAGGAATTGCCAGTACACAGAAACAGGATTCGTTTTCGTTGTGACACGGAGGCTACTCCAGAGAACTTTCGTCGGATGCAGACCTGCAGGTGGTCACGGATTTCCGAGTCCACAGAATAGTCAACTCCGACCGAAACGCCACCTTCGTGTTTCATGAACTTCCAGAGTCTGGATGCAAGACATTCGGCTTCGATCAGTACCGACAAATCGGTCGAATTCGGAGGGCCGGTCCTGTGGGATAAAACAGTTGTGCGTCAGTTGCCAGGATTTCCTTACACACGCATCATGAGACCAGTGCGAGCGACTGCAGTCGGAGTTCGAGATCGTTCGATCCGAGTTGTAGAGAACTCAGCGTGCCTGAAACACTGAGGCTCTTTGTTGGATTGCTCGCGGGAAAGGATGTCCATGCGAACTTCAATTGTGGTCTTGTCATTGACCATCATGACTCTTCTGTCCGGCTGTCATTGCTGTGGGTGGACCGAAAACTACGCCGACGCGATTGACGATATCGCTGACCGTCACGATTTTGAACGTGGCCTTGATGACTGCTATTGTGAAAAGCTGGACGTGAGTCGGTGGTGCATGAACCGTCGTTGTCCAACATCGAGCTGCCGGCAGTGTCGCTAAACCTGGCCATGTCGGTGAACGGGGTCGGGTCGGTGAACGGGATCGGGTCGGTGAACAAACCCGACCTGCCGTACGACTCACTTCGGCAGGATTCACCGAACGCATTCTGGTAATTCCCCCGAACACCAGCGATCTGCTGTCCCATTGACTTTGACGACCAGGTGGAGTCTGCGGATCTGCAGAATGGACTAATCGCCTGCTCCTGTAATTCCGATTATTCGGTTCGGGGGATATGTGCGGCGTTTGACTTCCGGGGGGACTCAAACAGCAACGCACGTCAGCAGCTCTTGCAGAGTTGTTCGCTGTCTTGTCGCGCGGTTACCAAAGGGTTGCCGTGTCATGAGTCTGCAGCGGATGATCTGCGCGGGCCCGAGCTTTCAGGGGGCGTCATGCGAAGAAAAACAGTGCTGAAAAAGGTCGGCAGTACGCTGCTGAATCACACTGTGTCATGTCGCATCTCAGTAAGTCGACAGAGAGAGTTATGCGGAATCCCGCGACTCCGTTGTCTTCAGGTTATTCTGGTGACGCTGGTGACTCTGCTGAGTCAGGCTGCGCGCGGAGATCAGCTTGAAGAACTGGCTACAAAAGCTGGTATTCGCATCATTTCGAAAGGCGAATCATCGACTGAGCTGCTGAAGAAAACAGTCGCCTCAATTCCGCTTCATGCCATGGCACCCGCAAGCCGCCAGCGAGCGAAGAAAATCATGGACGACTGTTCTCAGTATCGTCGCCTGCCTTCGCTGCAGTACTCGATTGATGAGCCGATGTATCGTTATCTGCTGCAGCATCCTGATGTGGCAGTCAGCACGTGGAGGGTCATGGGTATCTCACGCTTCGAAATGTGGCAGACCGGGCCTCTGGAATACGAAGCGAAAGCCGTCGATGGTTCAGAAGGCATTGCTGATATTCTGTACCAGGACGCGAACCAGATGGTGTTTGTTTGTCAGGGAACGTACCACAACGTTCTGCTGCCAAAGCCGCTGGAAGCATCAGCCCTGATTTGGTTTCGAGCGACCTACACACCGGCCCCGGATGGGACTCATACGGTGAGTCAGAAAGCTGATGTGTTCGTCAAGTTTCCTTCAACAGCGTTTTCGGCTGTTGCAAAAATGCTGACGCCCGTGACAAATGGAATGATGGATCGGAATCTGTTCGAGGTTTCGTTGTACAGCAGCATGATGTCCCGGGCTGTTCGTGACGAGCCGGAATGGGTTATTCAGGTCGCAGACCAGATGGAGGGTGTCCTGCCGCAAAGACGTGGTGAACTGATCGAAGTCGCCCAGCGACCTCGCAAGGTTAACAAAGGGCAGAACGCACCCGCCGATAAGGTAACGTCTGTTGACCGGAGCGTTATCATGTCGCCACAGCTTTTGTTCTTTGATCCGCCGAAAGATGGTCCTGTTCAGGACAGCTCCAGTCCCCTGAGGGAAGCCAGTCTGCCCGCCGGAAATCCTGTGCCTTTGAGAACCGCTGAGCTTTCCAAAGACGTGACTCCGCCGAAAGAACAACCAAAGACTTCAGAGAAGAAGCAGTAGGTTCACGCAGTCCGATGATGAGTCAGCACTGCAACCCGCGAGCCCCCGGCTGGATCGACCGCAACCGATCCAGCCGGGTGCGGCTCATTCTGGATTCAGCGATTTTGCCGGTGTTTCAAGTCTTCCTGAGGGCAGCCTGACGATCCGGCGAACAGCGTGATTTGTCGGATTTGTTCCGGTTGGTGGACTGATCGGAAAATGGTGAATCCGGGATATGTGCGGTAGTCGAGGATTCTCTTTGCGACAGCCTGGGTGTTCCGAGTATGCTGGGACAACTTTTCCAGCAGTCCGGCTGGCCGTGTCGTCATATCGAGGCCCACCATGTCTTTTTCTTCTCGTCAGTTCCTTCTTCGCGTCGTTGCAACCCTGATTGTTGCCTGCGCGGCAGGGTTTACAGCCGAGCCAGCCGTCGCGGATAAGATCGACAAACTGGATGGAGCCGGGGTCATCGAGTTCTTTGGGACGATAAACCTTCAGGAAGGAAATCACCCGATCATCGATCTCGGCGATGCTCACGGCCTGCATGAAGCAAACGAAGTGGCCATTTTCCGTGCGGAAGACATGCACTTTCGGCCTCTCGGTTCGTTCCGGATTGAAGAGAGCTTCGCCACTCATTCCATTCCCGAAGTGCCTTCGGGTATTCAGCTGAAGGACGGTGACAGAGTTGTCTACGTGAAAACTCTGAGCCAGATGGGAACTGGTGGTGCGTTTCGAGAATCGTTTCTGCGGCAGCAGTTAATCAAGACTGCCGAGCGAAACTCCTATTCAACGTTTCGTCAGCAGGATGAAGCTGACAGCCTGCAGCGTTATGTGTCTCTTCAGCCCCGTTGGGTGCGAGATCGTAAGCATTTCGCGGGACGCATGCGTTCTCCGTCAGTCACGGTTCAGGCGGCAGACGATATGATTCCGGTACTGAGTCAGGTGCAGCTCTTACAGCATTATCATTCCCTCGGGATATTGATCGACAGGAATATCGGCCGCAATTGGCTGACTGTCATGAATGCTCTTGAGCCAGAACCGGAACTCGTGTTTGGCGAGCCGCGAATGACGAATGCAACGACAAAAGAAGCATCCTCAAAGACATCGGCTGCAACGCAGCCTCCGGAGCCGATCGATGTGATTGAACGGCGAGCAGAACGGATTCGACGCGAGGCCGATAACGTTCTGTTTACACGATCTGCAGAAGAGCGAAATGTGGCTGTCATCGTCCTGGCGGCTCTCTATGTTGAAAAGCCCAGAAACGAACGCCAGTGGATTATTGACCAGGTGCGAATAAGCCAGTTTCCTTCTTTGGCGGTCAACGATCAGTTTATCGAGGATCTGCTGAAGATCCTCAAACGCGTTCGCACCAGTGAACAGGGCTGATCATCGTTTCTTGACCCCAGTCGATACAAACAGGACCTTTGTGCTGCTCTGGCACAAAGGTCCTGATGTTTCAGCAGTCGCCTGATCCGTACGAAGAGCTACTTCTTCTCCGCAGGGTTCTCTTCTTCGGAACTCTTTTGTGTCGAGACCAGTCGAACATAATCGACACCGAGCATGTAAGCTTTGACGGCTTCAGGGTTTGCTCCCACAATCTCGAACGTGATTCGATGATTGCCGGCTGATAGTTCGTTTTTCCCGAACGACAGCACTCCGGTTGTGATTACGTCCGGATTATTGAACATATCGAGCCCCGGATCGAGCACTTTGTCGTCAATGGAGATCTTCGCCACTGCGTAATCGCGTGCTCGAGTCAACACGATCTCGATGTCGTAAGTACCAGCTTTCTCAACCGGAACTTCAAGGCTCAGTTTGTCGCCGGGCCTGGCTCCAGTCCACCACAAATGATCTTTACCACTCCAACGGTCCGCCTGGAATCCACCCATGTTCTGACTGGCTGCCGTACCGCCTGTCTTTTCAACGATCTTCATCGCCTCGCCCTCAATCGCCCCCGGCACTTTTCCGTTCTTTGCATCGATTGGTGAAGCCGGCCCGCTGAGCACGACCTGGCGAGGAGATGCGAGATAAGCGACAAGGTCACGCACTTCGTCCTTCGTCAGTGTTTCCAATTGACGCTCGGGCATCATCGAAATATTCGAAAGCGTCCGTTCTTCAATCTCTGACTTCGGTACGACAACCTTATCGTTGATAGTCTGAATCGTCAGAGCGCTCTCCGTTTCCTGTTTCAACAGCCCCTGTATCACCTGCCCGTTCTGCAGAGCGACGACGGTCACCTGATAATCACGGCCAACCACCGCGCTGGGGTCCAGTATGTTTTCCAGAATATAGTCCAGGTTGGCTCGGTTGGATCCAGTGATATCGGGACCGATCTGACCACCCGTGCCAAACAGCCGGTGACAGTTCTGGCAGGTCTTCGAGTACACTCGACGGCCATTTCCGAGATTCGCTCTGGCAAGGACTCGCGGACCAAGATCCTTCTTCAGCGCGGCCACCTGAGCTTTGCGATCAGCCGAAGATTCTCTTATCTCACCCCAGTGTTTTTTCAGCATATCATTCAGTGTGGAATCGTTAAACGTCACAATCTGTCGTACGTGAAATGCGTGCAGATCACTGCTGGGAACGGCACCCTCGGCAATTTTTGTCAGCAGCAGTTTGGTCCAGACAGGCCGCGAGACCAGCGTACTGACAACGTCGGTCTTCAGTTCGTTCGGAAACCTGCCGTAGCGTTCCAGCAGCAAGGCCGGCGTTGAATCATCTCCCAGTGTCGCGAGGGCTCGCACGGCAGCCGCCTGCAATTCGGCATTTCCCAGCACAGCGTCAGACTGCAGAACGTCAACGGCGGCTTTATCCTGGCCCTTGACCAGAACGCTCAACGCCTGCTGTCGCCGTGCGAGTTCCTGATTGGAATCGCCCAGAAGCGAACGCATCGGTGGGAAGACACGCTGATCGCCGAACAACACCGCCAGTTGATTCGCTCGATCGATGATGTCCTGTTGATCACTCTTTAGAAGTGCATCGTAAGCAGCCTTCCATGTCTCTGGCATGGGGATGTCAACTCGCCCTTCAAACGACGCCATCATCTGCGTCAGAATCTCCCGCTGAAGTTCGATCTCTGTGGTTCCTGCCAGAGCAGCCACGACGGCCGGCAGTGTTTCGTTTGTCGCGGACGCACGCCGCAGAATGTACGAACGCAACAGCGGAATTCTGGTCTGCAGAGCCAGCTCAATCGCCCGCTTCGAATCGTCAGCGACCAACGGTTCTGTGCCGTACCAGATCATCAGCGGCAGGTTGTGATCATTGACGTCTTCGGCTCGAGCTGCCAAAGCTGTCGCAATTCCCCAGCGAGATTCGTTCGGCAGACGCTGCAGTGCAGAGGACAGATAAAGACGGACAACGGCGGATGAATCGTCGGCCGCCATTTCTGTCAGACGCTTCATTACGGGATCAGACAGAGCCTTGTCTTCCAGTTCCAACTGAACGGCCCAGGCTCGCAGGTATTCCTCTTTGTCTGACAACAGCGTCAGAGTCAACTGCTCAGTCAGAGCACCGCAGGCGTGCAGAGTCCACAGACACCGCAGCCGCGATTCCACCGCCATAGAAGGGTCAATCGCGAGCTTCGTCAGTGCTGTCCTCGTGTATTCCGAAAGACCTTTTTCCATCAACATCTTTCGAGACATTCGTACATGCCAGTCATTGCGATGGCTATGCGCGGCAACGAGCTCTGCATCAGACCATTCTGAGGCATTCACTTTCAGAGATTTTGGAGTGCCATAAGAAATCCGATAAACACGACCACTGGTGCGATCCCAGATTTCCGGGTTTGTGCGATGACACGCGTTCTTGTCATACCAGTCGATCAGATAGACAGTTCCATCCGGGCCGTAACGCAGATTGATTCCGCGAAAGTAATGATCATTCGCCAGCATCAGGTCTTTGCCATGATGGCCGACATAACCTGAAGTGCTGCCTTCGGGTTCGAGGATATCACAGTTGATGCGATTGCCGTGGACGTTGTGGAAGAAGATCTGATTGCGGTACTCGTTTGGCCAGTTATCACCCAGATAAATCATGGCTCCGCAGTGAGCATGCCCGCCACCTGCATCGGCCGTCGCACCGGAGGCTTTCGGTTCATGGCCCCACCACGCAGAGTCCGCCAGATTGCCGATATAATGCTGATGGTCGGCAATCGTTTTAATGTCGTCATAAGTGTATGGATTGAAGTGCTGGCCGCCTTGTCGATGGTAGCGAGCCCCCTGGATCACGTGCCACAAGTGCGGAATCACACAGGCGGTTATGAAGGCCTGACCCTTGTCATTGAAGTCGACGCCCCATGGATTGCTGGTGCCATTCATGAAGGCTTCAAAGATGTCCTTCTGCGGATGATAGCGCCAGACTGCGGCGTTGAGCGGAAGTCGCTGCTCATCGGTGTCACCCGGCTTGCCTATTTTGGAATGCGTGAACACGCCATGGCATCCGTAGAGCCACCCGTCTGGTCCCCAGATAAACGCGTTCAGCGTTTCATGAGTATCCTGCCAGCCAAACCCATCGCGAAGAACGATTGCCCCCGGCGGGACATCTTTGGGGAATTGTATAGCAGGTCCTGCCTGCAGGGCTGGATTGCTTTTTGTGGGTCCTGCCTGCCGGGCAGGACTTCGCGACTCGTCGCGACCATTCGTCAGCGATGTTGCAGCAAACACGGTGGCTTCTTTCGCATCAACGCTGTGATCAGGAGTTCGCCGTGCGGCGAAAGTCCTCTCCGGCAGAGAGGACCTGCTGTCTGCTACGGCTACTTCTCCATCCGGAACATCATCGCCATCACGATCGGGAATGAACATCAGGTAAGGGGCCGCTCCGACATAAACACCGCCGAAGCCAACCTCCAGACCACTGATCAGATTCAGTCCTTCGATAAAAACCTTCGACGAATCAAAAATACCGTCACCAGTCGAGTCTTCAAAAATCACAATTCTGTCTTTGCCTTCTCCCTCTGGTGCTCGCAATGGATACGTATGAGCTTCCGCGACCCACAGTCGGCCTTTGTGATCGAAACACATTGCGATCGGCTGATGGACCATGGGCTCGCCCGCCGCCAACTGCACCTGAAAACCTGCCGGGACGGTCATATGCTTTGCCGCCGTCTCCGGAGAAAGTCCCTCGGCCATCTCCTTACGTTTCTGAGGCTGAGCCAGCAGGAATGCCTCTTCCGTGACAGACTTCGCTGTGTGCATCAGGATATTTGCGCCCTTCATGCCGCCGCACACAATATCGATCAGTCCATCGTTATTCAGATCGTCGACAACCAGACCACGCCCAATGCCCGCTTCGCCATCAGCCAGATGGGGTACGAAGTCAACAACTCCGTCTGCATCGCGCTGGAGTTCAAACCAGTAGACGACCGCCCCGGCATCCCACATCGGACTCTGTGTGTGATGCGACCAGTACGTCTTGCCCGTCACCAGATCCAGCAGTCCGTCACCATTCATGTCCGCCAGTTGAACGGCGTGAAGTTCCGTGAAGAGCAAACCATAGGGGCTTTGATCTTTCGTCTCGCCCATCAATAAATGCTTTTCGAAAGTTGTGTCACCGTTGGCATCGACGCCCGTGTTTTCGTACCACGCCAGCCCAAAGTCATGAGCACTCAAAGCTGTCACGATGTCGGAGTCTTTGTCCCCATCAATGTCATAAGCAAACATATCCGCGCCAGCTCTCGCGAACGGATACTTGCGAAACTTCCAGATGCCCTCGACAGCACCTTCAGCCGGTTGCTCCATCCAGCCATCGGTCGCAATGATGTCCATGCGACCATCGCTGTTGACATCACCCACGCCCAGCCCGTGACCAAACGGTGTCGGCGCAATCTTTTCGGAGATGGAGACAAACTTCCATGCTCCGAGAGGCCTGTCTTTGTCCGGAAGATAAAAGCCGTAGTGGCCCTCGCGAGTGCAGACTAACTCAGGAGTTCCATCACCATTGACGTCCGCAAACTGAGGTGCCTCATTGCTGACCGAATCTGCCACCTGCAGTTTTTCCCAAAGTCCATTCAGGCCATCTTTGCCCGGGTTGCGATACACGAATCCAGGAGTTCCCGGAAAACCCACGACGAGAATGTCGTTCCAGCCGTCTTTGTCGAAGTCATAAATCCAGTTAAAGAAGTTGTCTGCGTAGCCCTCACGCTTCTGCGGAACGGCCGGATAGATCTCATTCTTCTGACTGAAGTTCGGGCCGGCATACCAATGCGGCCCGTAAACAACATCTTTGACTCCATCGCCGTTAACGTCACCGGCCGAGATACCTTCCGAGTAATAAACGTCTGATAACTCGTGTCGCGCAAAAGAGTGCAGTTGAAAATCAGCGGCCGATAACGCCTTTTGCGACGGTATTATCAGCAGCAGCGCAAACACGGCCGAGCGCGTTTTCGAAAAGTAAGACATGAGTCTGATCCGGGATCCATCATGGTGGGGAAAAACCGAGGGATGAGTTCCCAATGCGGGAAACCATCCGGCAAGCCGCGTGTATGCTGCCACATCGCAACGTTTTTGGCGAGGCAGGAATGATTGTGCAGATTGCAGCGAAATTCATTGTTTCCAGAACGCCACATTCTCGGGATTCTTTGACTTTTGCAGCCAATCAGAAGCCCCCCGTCCCTGGACATTCATGATTTCCGTGGAACCGGTGTGCGGGTCTTGACCTATGGTGAACAGTGTTGCGAAATTCAGGCCGCGTCTCCACGAAAGTCGGAACTCGGGAAATGTCCGTAGTGTCGAGTCAGCAAAGATCTCTCAGACCAGTGTCCATCGACGAATCTTTCGGCGGTGAGTCATTTGACGGGCCGTTGCGCGACGCCAGAGCATCATCGCCGTTATTCAGGCAAAAGCATTCGCTGAGGCTGACCTGGCGGCAGATCGTCTATCCTGTCGCGATCATTGGCGTCGGCTTGCTGGCTGCGGCAATCTGCTCTGCAGCGGTTCAGGTTGGCCTGATCGATCCACAATCGACCCTGATAATTCTGAAACATCATTCGACCACAATCGTTGTTGCGTTCGGATTTGCGATCTTCGGTTGTGCGATTAATCGCCAGTTGGGCAAAGACCTTCCCGGAGTCGATCATCTTGGCCCGTACAAGCTCATCAAACTTATTGGTCAGGGCGGGATGGGTGAAGTTTATCTGGCAGAGCATGAGTTGCTGAAGCGTCGTTGCGCGGTCAAGGTGATTCGAAGCGACAAGGCCTCCAACCGCAAAATGCTGGCTCGCTTCGAACGTGAAGTAAAAGCGACTGCCCAGTTGACTCACTGGAATACCGTGCAGGTTTACGATTATGGTCGGACATCCAATGGAACGTTCTACTATTCCATGGAGTATCTTCGGGGACTCAACCTTCGGCAGCTGGTGGAAGATCACGGTCCTCTGCCACCTTGTCGAGTCATCTTCATTCTGAGACAGTTGTGCGGCGCGTTGCATGAAGCAGCAACGTTCGGGCTTGTGCATCGTGACATCAAGCCCAGTAACATTTTCCTGACAGAACGCGGGCAGATGTTTGACGTCGCCAAGTTGCTGGATTTTGGTCTTGTTCGACCGGCTTCGTTTGGCACGTGTCCAATTCGAAATGTCAGCAAGCAACTTCAGGGTTCACCAAGATTTATGTGTCCCGAACAGGCTCAGGGACAAAAACCCGACTGTCGCGGCGACCTGTATTCGTTAGCCTGCGTTGCATACTTTCTGCTGGCCGGAAGAACTCCGTTTGAGGACGAGAATCCAATCTTCCTGGTTGTTGCTCATACAACAACCCCGGCTCCAACATTCGAAGAGATTGGGGTCCATGTTCCGGCTGACCTCGCTCATATCATCATGACGTGTCTCAGAAAAAAACCGGAAGAACGACTTCAGTCACCTCGTGCACTGCTGGAAGCGCTTGAGTTCTGTGAGTGTGCCGGGGATTGGTCCTGGAGCAAGGCCGAACATTGGTGGTTTGATCATCCCGAGGAAACTCACCATCAGCCCGGAGAGAGTGAGGGAGCGAGTACCAGGTCGGCTCCAACAGATTCAGCCGTTGGCAGCGATCCGGATGTGACTTTCGTTTGTGAGGGCGAACAACGGGATGACAGTCAAAATTAACGGGCTGTCGTGAAACAAATAGCTGCAACACGCCGGCGATTCATATTCGGCGTGTTTCGCTTCCCCCCTGATCACTCGCCGATCTTTTCCAGCTCAACGAGGATGCCGCCAAGTTTCAACACCTCGTGGAATCGAGTGAACCAGTGAACCTTGCCCCAGCGAAGTCCAATCGACTCGGAGGCAATTTTCAGCTCTTCACGATTAAACGTACGACACTTCCAGGTGTGACTGGTCATCAGGCCCGAAAAAGAATCTTCGGTTGCCAGAAGGAGAATTGTGCCACCCGGCCGCAGCACGCGAGCAAACTCGCGCAATCCGTCTTTGGGGTCTGGAAGATATTCCAAAACATACCCGCAAGTGACGCAGTCAAATGAGGCATCTCGAAACGGAAGTGCCCTCATATCCGCCGCGACGAAAACTGGTCGATCAGAGTTCAGGCGTTCGCGAGCGCGTCGCAACATTTCCCAGGACAGGTCAAAACCGACGATTTCGGTGTCCGGGCGACTGGTGGCCAGCAGATGGCGGATGATCTGTCCCGCACCGGAGCCAACATCAAGGATTCGCGAAAAGCGGCGTGCATCGAAGCGCCCGGAGCGGAATAGCTTGCCCATTAAGGGTTCGTGGAGGGAAATAATGCTGCTGAACTTCAGGGCGGCGCCTCGCGGACCGTCGTACAGGCGCCGTACCGACTTTTGATAGGTCCCGAACGGCTGTCGGCGAATTCCTCGGAATTCCCCAAGACGCCTTAATCGCTCACGGGCCTTCTTCTGAAGGCTAAGAACACGTTTTCTCACGACGTACAACATCCCTGAACGGACGGTATGACTTTCGACTCTGACGACGACCCCACAAGAGACTCATTAGTATGGGACCAAAAGCGATCCCGAAATGCAATCCGTGATCAATGACTTGCCAAATTCTTTTCTTAGCCTCAGAACCGGGGCGCGGAAATAACAGGGGGCAACTCTCGAATCCTTAACAACTCAGCGGGTATCTGACACGGAAACTTGAGATTTGCGAGGAATCCCGCCATCATTCGCAGAGAATAACGTGTGTCTCCCTGCTTTTCGTCGGCCAGACGACTTCCTTTGGTACTCTTACTCTTCAGTCTGTCGGGTTTTTGATGACTATTCCCCAAACCAAAGGACCCCGCCAGTGAGCAGCCGCGATCGTGCCAGCGACGCAGTCCTCCGGGTTCTGTTCGTCTGTACGGGAAATACTTGTCGTAGTCCGATGGCTGAGACCATCTTTCGGCAACTTGTCGCTGAAAAACTGTCGTGTCGGGACTGGGAGTTGCGGGAGCACAGGATTGATGTTTTTTCCGCCGGGATCGCAGCGGGAGAAAGTGACCCTGCAGCAAGGGAAGCGATAGTCGTGATGCAGGAATGTGGTCTTGATCTTTCGCAGCACCTGAGTCAGCAGGTCAACGAGCACATGCTGGAGAATTCGACGGTCGTGCTGGCATTAACGGAACGACACCGCCGTGTTTTGTGTGAGGCCAGGCCGGATCTGGCGGACCGAGTCAAACTGCTGTCACGTGACGGCGAAGATATTGCCGATCCGATTGGCGGATCTTTGGATGAGTATCGTAGATGTGCAACTCAGATTAGTGAACATCTTCGTATCTGGGTGGATGAACTGTTCAGGAAAGAGTCGTAATCGCTATGAAAATTGGCATCGCCAGTGACCATCGAGGCATTCAGATGAAGACTCGACTGACTCAACTGCTTCAAAGTCTGGACTGTGAAGTTCGGGACTTTGGCCCGCATGAGTCTCAAAGCGTCGACTACCCTGACTATGCGGCACAGGTTTCCCGAGAAGTTTCGAATGGTAACATTGATCGCGGAATCCTGATTTGCGGGACCGGGATCGGAATGTGTATTACCGCCAACAAGTTTACCGGCGTCCGTGCGGCCCCCTGTCACGATAGTGTGACGGCCGAGTACAGCCGGCTGCACAATGATTCCAATGTGATCTGTCTCTCAGCCGATCAACTTAGCGATCAGTTGGCTGACCAGGTGATTCGCATCTGGCTGAAGACTCCTTTTGAAGAAGGTCGTCATGCTCGGCGTTTGCAGAAGATTGCCGAACTGGAACGAGAAATCGCCAGCCAGCTTTGCCACAAAGAGCATCTCAGCCCGCCGGAATAAGGCTGGTTGAGTCTTTACCGCTGGAAAATGAAGAGATATACGGTTGGTTCCTGTCTGATGCAGGTCTCTGCATAACACGATGACCTTCTCCTCGTCGCTTTGTTATTCCTCTCCTGTCTTGACCGAAAGTACCCCTGATGAACCCCGAACAACTGCGTTTCGCGAAAACTCACGAATGGGTTGCTGTCGACGGTGATGTGGCCACAGTGGGCATTTCTGACTTCGCCGTAAAGCTGCTGACCGATATCGTATTTCTTGCACTTCCGGCAATTGGCAGGAAATTTTCCCCGGGTGAGTCGATGGGGGAAATCGAAAGCGTGAAGGCTGTCAGCGACGTCTACGCTCCTGTGTCAGGCGAGATCCTGGAAGTTAACGAGAAGCTGCCGGATAACCTCGGTCTGTTGAATGACAGCCCCTTCGAAAAGGCATGGATCGCCAAAATTCGAATGTCTAAGCCTGAGCAACTGAATCTCCTGATGAGTTACTCTGACTATCAAAAACATTGCGATAACGACGGACACTAGCGCACTGTCGAACTCCGGAACCCGGACTGGAAAAATCTGTCAGACTGGGTTCTGGTGGGCAAGACGGGCAGCAGGAATGCTTGTCCTTCGCGAGAATCAAGCCGGGAAAACCGGACGCTGTTGCGTTCCGGCTGATGAAACCCACAGACCGCTAACAGCCCAAATCCTATGGCCTATCTTTTCGACACACCCGATCAACGTCAGAAAATGTTCGCGGCCATCGGCATTCAGTCGATCGACGAACTCTTCGCGCAAATTCCCGCTGAGTTGCAACTTAAGCGTGAACTGAATCTGCCTCAGCCAGTTTCGGAAATGGCTTTGCAGCAGGAGATGGAAGATCGCCTTGGCTTCAACGCTTCATCTTCCCGGACGTGCTTTCTGGGCGGCGGCGTTTACGACCACTTCATCCCGGCAGTCGTGGATGAAATCACATCACGCGGCGAATTCTATACGGCTTACACGCCCTATCAGGCAGAAGCCAGCCAGGGAACTCTGCAGGCGTTCTACGAATACCAGACGCTGATCTCACAACTGACCGGTATGGATGTTTCCAATGCGAGCCTTTACGAAGGCGGCACGGCTGTCAGTGAAGCCGTGTTCATGGCCATGCGAATCAACGGCCGGCATCAGAAAGTCGCCTTTGCTGGTACGCTGCATCCGGAATATCGCCTGGTTCTGGAAACCTACTTCGCTCGGCTGGGGACTCAACTGATCGAGATTCCTCATGTCAACGGCGTGCTGTGCCTTGATTCCTGCCGCGCAGCGATGGATGCCGAGACGACGGCTCTCGTGATTCAACAGCCAAACTTCTTCGGCTGTCTGGAAGATGTTGCGGCACTGACGGAGATCGCTCATAGCGCCGGCGCTCTGTCCATTCTGGCTTTCGATGCCATCAGCCCGGGGCTTTTGAAGAAACCTGCTGACTATGGTGTCGATATTGCCGTCGCTGAAGGGCAACCGCTGGGAACGCCGTTGCAGTTTGGCGGGCCGCTGCTTGGGATTTTTACTTGTCGCAACGAATACGTCCGCAAGATGCCGGGTCGACTGATTGGCAAGACCGTGGATCGCAAAGGCAAAGATTGTTTTGCTCTGAACCTGCAGGCTCGCGAACAGCATATTCGCCGCGACAAAGCCACCAGTAACATCTGCACGAATCAGGGGCTGCTGGCTCTTCGAACGACTGTCTTCCTGGCAACAGTCGGTCCGCATGGTCTTCGTCAGATGGCGACGCTCAGCCATCAGAAAGCCCGCTATGCAGCCGATGTGCTGACGAAGATTCCGGGCGTGCATCTGAAGTTCTCACAGCCGTTCTTCCGTGAATTTCTGCTCGAGACAACTCGCCCAGCCACCGTTGTTCTGAGCGCGCTCGCGGACAAAGGGATCAATGTTGGCCCGGATCTTCTGCGATTTGGAATTCAAAATGTCCCCGATGCTCAGAATTGCTTTCTTGTTGCTATGACAGAAAAACGAACGCGATCAGAGATTGATGCATTGGCCAAAGCCCTGGCAGAAGTTCTGCAAAGCTGATGTCACATCAGCGCGGCTGATCTGACATCGTTGAGTGAGATCAGCCGCGCCTCTGAAACTTTTCGACGATCCGGCAAACACGCTCTGTTCAATTTCAGAATCAGCCAATTCTCAGGCAGATCATCATGCGAAATCAAACAGCAACTCAGCTTCTCTTTGAAATGTCACAGGCCGGTCGCGGCACGGTGGTGTTCCCGGAGAGCGATGTTCCTGAAGTGAGCTCAATTCCAGCTCTGGACGGAAAGTTTCTGGCAGAAGAAAACCTGCCGCTGCCCGAGATTGCCGAGCCGGACGTGGTGCGACACTTTGTCAACCTGTCGACTCTGAACATGAGTGTTGACTCGCACTTCTATCCGCTGGGAAGTTGCACGATGAAGTACAACCCCAAGCGGCACGAACGACTGGCTCGACTTCCGCAGGCCGCCAATAGTCATCCGTATCAGCCCGAGTCACAAATTCAGGGACTGCTGAGCGTTCTCTACGAAATGCAGACGATGCTGGCCGAAATCTCCGGCCTGCCTGGCATTTCCCTGCATCCTGCGGCTGGCGCACAGGGCGAGTTCACCGCGTTGCTGACTGCGGCCGCGTACTTCAAGGATAAAGGTGAAAAGCGAACCCGCGTCCTGTTCCCCTCCAGTGCTCACGGGACAAATCCAGCCAGCGCAGCTCTGGCCGGTTTCGAATGTGTTCAGCTTTCCGGCGGTCGTGATGGATTCGTGGATCTGGAAGAACTGAAGTCACAACTGGATGAACGCACGGCTGTGTTTATGGTGACGAATCCAAACACACTGGGTTTGTTCGAACGTGACATCGCAAAGGTCGCCGAATTGCTGCATGGTGTTGGCGGTCTCGTTTATATTGACGGAGCCAACATGAACGCGATCCTCGGGAAAACTCGCCCCGGGGATTTCGGCGGCGACATGATGCACTACAACGTGCATAAGACATTTACAGGTCCGCATGGCGCTGGTGGTCCGGGAGCAGGTCCGATCGCTGTCCGTGATTTTCTTGCTCCGTTTCTGCCGGCTCCTGTTGTCACGTGGGATCAGTCCACGAACCGTTACTCTCTGTCAAAACCTTTGAAGACCATTGGTCAGGTGCGCACGTTCTTTGGTAATGTCGGTATCCTGCTTCGTGGTTACTTCTACATTCGAACACTGGGCGGAAAAGGACTGCGTGAAGCGTCCGAGAACGCGGTGCTCAATGCCAACTATCTGCTCAGTCAGGTGCAGGATTTCCTTGATGTACCGCATGGAAATCGCTGCATGCATGAGTTTGTCGCGAGTGCTCGCCGCATCAAAGCCGACACCGGCGTGACCACGATGGACATCGCCAAGCGTCTGCTGGACTATGGCTTCCATGCTCCGACAGTCTACTTCCCGCTGGTCGTCGAGGAAGCCATGATGATGGAGCCAACGGAAACGGAATCTCTGCAGACTCTGGATGCATTCGCCACAGCCCTGCGAACGATCTGCAGCGAAGCCCCGGAACTGGTCAAGGGGGCTCCACACAGTACTGCTGTCTGTCGCCCGGATGAAGTCAACGCGGCTCGCAAACCCGTTCTCTGCTGGTCAGCGCCGAATTGCTGAGCATCTGCGCCGTGGAACGAATCCTGTCGAATGCACGTTACTGCATCTGGGTTTCACGCGGTTGTTCCGCAATGCGAAACAGCGGAGCATCAGGCAATTCAGCGGTGATCTGGAACGTTTCCGGCGCGGGCGTTTTGCCAGGGTCGCGAAGAATCTCGGCTTCGACAAGAGTGGCATAAGTCAGACACAACAAGAGCCCCATCGTAACTCCGTTCGGCAACGCATCAGAGCCGAAAAACTTCATCGCGCTGCCGGCAGACTTGGCAAGCTTCACTTTCGCGCCGTCCCATTGCACGCTGTACATTTCATCCAGCACCAGATGCGAAAGAAATCCCAGTCCCGTACCGATCGCCATCAGCATCCGTACCTTGATGTCGTTGGAGTGGTATGCCAGAAACGTGACTTCTGCAGCAATAATCAGTGCCGGGATACTGTGGAACATGCCGCGATGAACGGTCAGCTTCGCCAGCATGAACGCCCCTCCGTAGCGAACGATTCCGTAGGACAGCATTGCAAACAGCATGGCTCGATCTCCATGCATACCGATCGCATGCACATGCTGCACCAGCATAATGGGGGCGATCGCGGCCGTGACTCCAAAGAGCTCACGAATGGGCTTGCCGCTTTCAGAGTCCAGATCGGGCAACATTCCGGCAACCCAGGTCAAAATCGCCGCAATCGCCGCCTGAGAAACCGTGTAACCGAACATGAATACCGCAGCGCAGCCATAGGCTACGCCCAATATGCCGCTCACGCTGACATGTTCGCGATACCCAGCCATTCGGAGTTCCTTCTCCTGCCCTCGTTCTCGTTGTGATCTGACTTAGGCAGCGGCAAAGAAATAAGATACCCGCTCGGCGAGCGGCCCGGTGTGAACCGGCCGGTAGAACGGCATACCGGTCGGCTAACGCCAACCGCTCGCCATGAGTTGGTGGGTTATTTGTTCGCTGGTGCCTTTGTCCCTTTTTTCAGGTGACAGTATTGTCAGTTTCTGGCGGCGGGACGGTAAGAGCAGGTCCGATGAATTCTGAGGACTCGACTACTGCCAAAAACGTGAACCTGCAGATTCTGCCGACAGGGTGATGTTATCCTGGGCTTATCCTCGGGACTCAGGTCGATGCACCGCTTCGATCATCATTTGCAGATGCGACATCGGTAGTACAAAGGCCTTTCAACCACCGTCGTAAAGTCGGTGGCGAAGATCTCTTCGCTGGCTTGAGGTGTCTAAACCAGGCCACGTTTTTTTCGCAGAGCCCATTCGGCCGACATCAACCCAATCAACAACAGCAGCACAAGCCAGTTGTCCCACAGGCTGAGCTGTTCCTGGCGAGCCAGCGTCAGGCCGGGAAGTCCATTTTCGGCCCAGCTTGCGACACGTTCCTTCAGTTGTTCGGGCGTCAACATTTCTCCACCACTGGCCACGGCAATTTCACGCAGCAATGAAAAATCCGCGACAGGATCATCCAGCTCCGGGTCGCGAGCATTTACGTGAAAACGAGTCACCGCGATGCCCGCCAGTGCCTCGCCATTGCGACTGGCTTTGACGCGAGCCCAGTAATCGCCGGGCTCAAGGGTCTTATCGAAATCCGCCAGGCTCATTCCCACACCAGCACGCGGTGACAGAGTGTGAGTCTTTTCTTTCGGATCAGTCACGATAACATCAAAGTCGGCATCAACAATCGGGTTCTTCTGCTGATCACGAATTCCAAAGGAGAGTTCCGTTGGCTGTCCAGGTGTCAGGTCTCTCGGATTCGCCACGATCCAGACAGGTTGCTCATCATCAATTTCCTTGCGAGTCAGCCAGAGCACAATCTGTCGCCAGAACCGAGTGTGCTCTTCGACATATCCGCTCGTATACCATCGCCACGTTTCGTCACCGGCAAAGGCAAGAATTCGCGATGTCCCGGCTTCATGCCCGATCAGCAGCGGAAAGCCCTGATCAGAAACTGCCAACACTTGCGCCAATGAATTATTGCGTGGTGTTAGTACATTCGCTCCCGGCAGCGGCGGCAGTTGAGCCCACCTGGCACGATTCTGATCGGGCGACGCAATCTGCAGAACATAATGCGACTGACTATCGCGAGCTGGCAGCATCTGTTGCGGTTGAGTGAGCTGTTGATTCTGCGGAGGAAGCTCGACCGGAAACAACGGAGCCAGCACTGTTTGCCCCCAGCCACCGGCACCAAAATTCTGCTGACCACCAGTCATCATCAGGCCCGCTCCCTGATTGCAGGCTCTCAGGATTCCATTCAACTGCTCCGGAGTAAACGCAGTCGCTGGCACATCGCCGATAATGTAAGCGTCATAATTCCCAGGCTGGAAGAACTCATCGGTGATGCGATTTCGACTGGCCAATGCTCCAGACAGAATGCGTCGATAGTCCAGTTGAATTCGAGTACTGTCGTTGATCTCTCGAATCCATTTTTGCTCAGGCCTCGCCGAATCAAAATACGCGACTCGAATCCCACCACGGCGAACACGAATGATGGTTTCAACGCGATTATTCGTCCGGCGTACTTCGCCAGGCAACGGCTCCGCCTCAACCGCAATTTTGATGTCGCCAAACTGTTGTGGAGTAATCTGAAGCTGGACCGTTTGCTCCTCGAGCGATTCTTTGGGCGTCACCGTAACCAGGGATTTCTCCGTCGCCGTCATCGGCACAGCCTCCATCGGTCCGCTTTGGCCGTCCATCAGTCCTTTGCGGTTCTCCTGAAAGACTCGCAGGGTCACCTTCTGCCCCTGTGCGCCGGCAGCCTGAAGCCGTACTCGAATCATCAGTACGTTGCCCTGAAAGACTTCACGCGAAAGATCGAGTTCATCAAGGGCGAGATCTAGACTGGTATCGGAGGCTTCGGTACTACCAAACCCAACCGGAAAGATGGCTCGCTGCTGCCGGCCGTATAATCTGGCGACCTGAACGGGTTCGACGTTCAAGGCTCCTGAGGCCGCCTGACGTCCGTCACCCAGAAACAGGACTGCAGGAACTCGACTGCGTCCCATCTCTGCAGCGGCGTCTTCAAGAATCTTTCCAATCGCCGTAAACTTGCCATCCGTTGTCTCTGCCGGAGCTTCGACTGTTCTTAATACGTCTGCATAGTCTCGATAGACGATTTCCGCTTTCTTGCCGATCTCATCAAGGCTCGGCTGAATCGCTTCCAGAGTCTTCAACAGAGCCTGCCGGCGAGTTCCACCGCCCGACGCATCATCGGTTTGCATGCTGCCGCTGGCATCCGTCATGACATAGAGGATGGCTTCCGATTTGTCATCGCGTTCAAAGACAGCGATTGGCCGCAACAACAGCAGACTGATGACAATCACGATGGCCAGTCGCAGACCGATTAAGATTCGCTGCCAGCCAATGGTCAGATGTTTGATCCGTCGCGGATAACCCATCCACGTGACGAACAGCATTGCTGCAATCGCCAGCAATGTGAGCATCCAGGACCAGACGGGTTCAAAATGAACGGACATACGATTTCAATTGGAGTGTGACGGCTCTGACAAACGTCAGCATAGCAGATTACCGGGAAATGCGATTCCGGCAATTTCGGAGGCTTCTCGCAGCTTGGCTCGCACATCTTCCGGCAACGGAATGCCCTCTCGATTTGCGGCTGCGTAGTTCTTCCATTCTCGCTCACCGGGCAACAGGACGGACTCCACTCCATCCGCCGCAGGAGCCGCATGGATTTCGTCAATGAGTGTCTTCATGCGTGCATTGAACTCGGTTCGATCAGTCATCGCATCCACGTGAAATACAGTGAATGAGGCGTTGTGCCATGACGGACGAGAAGCCGGATCGAACATCCAACTGCCTACCTGCCACGTCATGGCTCCGCCGGGAATCAGCGCCGACATCACTTCGCACCACAGCCCCAGACCATAGCCTTTATGCCCCGCCATCGGAGCCAGCGCTGTGGAGTGAGGATACAGGGCTCCGTCAGTTGTGGGATGACCATCAGGACCGATCAGCCACGTGTTCGGAATCTGTTCGCCGCGTTGAATGGCGGCGTAGACTTTTCCACCGGCCACAGCAGCCGTGGCCATGTCGAGCAGAATCGGATCGCCTCCTGTTGGAATCGCGTAAGCCAGTGGATTGCTTCCCAGCACCGCCTTCTTCGATCCCGGAGCTGCGACGCTGGGGATATCGTTTCCGGTGACCATCGTCACAAAACCTGACCGGGCTGCTCGACCAGCAAAATGTCCGGCTGCTCCGATGTGTCCCGTGTTTCGCAGACTGACGAACGCAACTCCGGTGTCCGATGCTTTCTGGATCGCGGTCTGCATCGCAAAATGACAACCAACCTGCCCCAGACCTGTATCGCCATCGACGACAGCCCACGCTGGTCCTTCACGTTCGATTCGCGGCTGAGCTTTGGGCGAATAACCTCCGCCCTGCAGCTTCTTCAGATAACCAGCCAGCAGTTTCGTTCCGTGAGTAAACACGCCTAATGCATCCGTTGAGACGAGTGCGTCAGCGGTGACCTGCGCATCGGCACGACTCAGACCGGTACTGAGCAGTGCGGCTTTGGTAAATTCGAACAGAACTGCCACTGGCACGTTCGGGGATTTTTCTGGCATGAAAGACACTCAATCAAGAGGACAAAGTACGACAGCCCCGCTGCGAAATCGACTCAGAAGAGCAATCATTCAGCACATGCAGCCGTGGGAAAACACACGCGAAATCATTGCGAAGACAGCCGTATTGACTCGTTTTTATGGGTTCGAGGATACTGCGGTCCCGGCGTGGTCGATTTCAACACAGATCGTCCTGACCCGAAGTCAATTTGTCCAACCAGATGACCACAATCATTTGTGTCTGCTGAAAGCGTCATCATGTCGGCTGTTCTCAAAATCTCGAAGCCGAACTCGACACCCGGAACAGCCTGCTGTCCGGCTTGTGGTCAGATCACGCCACTTGCCTCCAAAGCATGGAAGTTTGTCAACGCGCGAGGCGAAACGGAATGGCTGAAGTGCAACCACTGCGAATCGTATTTCATGGACCGCGAGTATAACCTTGAAAGCGAGATTGAACATACTCAAAAGATGACCTGGGGCGACGCCGAGCAGGGCGCAGCACTAAATCATTTCAAGCAGCGGATGTATCAATCGATCCTGAGACAGTTGGTTAAACATGTTCAGCCTGTCGGACACAGACTTCTGGACGTCGGCTGTTCTTACGGTGGATTCCTGGAAGCCGCCAGTTCCGCCGGGTTTGAAGTTTGTGGTTTTGACATCGTTCCGGAAGCTGTGGCTTATGTGCAGCAGAAGGGACTAAAAGCCCAATGCTGTGGAACAGTCCTGGAGTTTGTCCTTGAGTCAGAGCCGTTTGACGTAATCTCCGTCCTCGACGCCAACATCTACTGGCCCGATCAACCAGGTGAACTGCGCGAAATCTATCATCGTCTGAAACCCGGCGGCATCCTGGTCATGCGGAATGTCGACAAATCGTGGATGGCTCGCATCGGTGCCTTTCTTCAGCACGTGTCGCCAGTTCGAGGCGAACGGATTCTGCGACGTGCTGTCAACGATCATCGCTTCTCGATGCCCACTCGCAGCTTTCTGGGACTGCTGCAGCAAACCGGGTTTCGAGTCATCAGCGCATCACCTCGTGGAGCTGTTCACAGCGATGAAACAAGCTCAGCCGTGAAGCTGAGCTTTGCCCTCGGAACAGCCCTGTGGCATTCTCTGGGGATTTTCCTGGCACCAGGTGCTGTAATCATTGCCGAAAAGCCAGAGTAGGCTGCAGAGTCGTTCAGCGATTAAAGACGCGAGTGAACTCAACCACAGGGTGACAATCGAATAATCGTCACCCTGTTTTTCGTGAGGTAGTCTGTCCACGCCAGACCACAGTCAGGCAACCTTCGCAAGTCAGGAAACGCGTTCCAGCTTAGTCACGCGTCCCGTCGCAACCCACTCAGCAACGAAGATGTCGCCGTTCGGAGTAAAGCAGGCATCGTGAGGATGAACAAACTGACCGTCGAGCCATTGATCCGGCTTGCCTCGCAGATTTTCAACCTGTCCCAGTCGCTCCACGGCGCGGCCCAGGCGAGCAACCACCTCGTTCTTCTCGTTGAGCAGCGTGACACACGATTTTAGTTCCGGAACCAGCATCAGGTTCTTCCACGTGTCAATGTTCGCAGGCAGACCGAATCCTGTCAGCGTCTCTTTGTACTGACCGTCCATTGTAAAGATCTGCAGAGTGTCATGAGCTCGGTCGGTTACGACGATTGAGGGTTCTCGTCCGGGGCGATTGTCGACCCACAGACCATGAGCTGTATTGAACTTCCCTTTGCCGTCACCGGCTCCTCCAAAGCTGCTGATCCACTTCGCATCCTTATCATATCGATGAATACAGAACGTGCCGTAACCATCGACCAACAGAAATCCTCCATCATCCAGAAACGCAAAGTTAGTCGGCAGAAATCCGTTCCGAGTCCACGTGGGTTCAGTCGAAGTATCTTCACCGGGAGCATAAAGGCCGGATTCCATCGGGGCTTTGCGGAACCAGACGATATCGCCGTTCAGTGTCAGCTTCGCGAACGCTTTGACCTGCTGATACGCCGCTACATACAGGTACTCGGTGCCACCTTCGTCGCGAACTTCAATCCCGTGCCCGCCACCCTGAAACTGTGCGCCGAAAGCTTTGATAAACTTGCCGGTGGGATCAAAAACGAAGATCGAAGGATGATCTTTCTGATCTCGTCGGCCTTCGTGAATCACATACAGGTTGCCCGCTTTGTCGACGGCCACATTATGAGTCGTCTGCCATGTGTATTTGTCCGGCAGTTGAGCAAACGCATGGTTGACTCGAAATTTGTGTTCACCTTCGCCGATGATCGTTTCTTTTTTGGTTCGACTGGCGGTCGCCACAGCCGGAGCTGACAGAATTGCAGCGGCCCCGAGAGCGGCGGAGGACATGAACTGACGGCGAGATGCAGAAGGAGTCGTCATCGGTGGGATCCTGATGAAGAAGTGGGATGCAAACACCACCGCAGTCGGTACTTCTCAACGAAAAGGATCGCGGTGAGTCATCTGTTTACCATCGCCGCGTCTTTAATTCCAGCCTACCGGTTTAACCGTGCAGCGTGCCCTTGGAACTTGGCACGCCCTGCTGACGTGGATCGACAGCAACCGCCATCCGCAGAGCTCGTGCGGTTGATTTGAAAACAGCTTCCGAAATGTGATGGCTGTTGGCGCCGTGATGCAGCAGAAGATGAAGATTCATCAGGGCATTGCTGCTTACGGCCGTCCAGAACTCCTGAACCAGTTGAGTATCAAACTGGCCGATCTTCTCCGTTGGGAACTCAACTCGATATACAAACGCCATGCGCCCGCTCAAGTCGACCGCCGATGTGACCAGCGTCTCTTCCATCGGCAACGTCATGTGACCGTAGCGAGTGATCCCCTTTTTATCGCCCAGTGCCTGGTTCAGGCAGCGGCCAAGACAGATCCCGACGTCTTCGACTGTGTGGTGATGATCAACGTGCAGATCGCCGACGGCGTTCACCTTTAGATCGAAGAGTCCGTGGCGAGCAAACAGGGTCAGCATGTGATCGAAGAAACCAACGCCCGTTGAGATCTCATTCTGGCCGCTGCCATCAAGATCGATGGAAAGCTCGATCTGAGTTTCAGCGGTGTTGCGAGTAATCGATGCGGTTCTGGCCATGGCGTGTCAGTTGGATCTCTTGAATACGTAGCGTCGACTTGAGTCGACGTTAATTGTTGTAGCGTCGACGTCGGTCGACCGTGGTGTTGAACTGTAGCGTCGACTTCAGTCGACGAGCGTTTTCGAATTCATGATGCCACGCTGGCTGAAGCCCGCGCTACTGTTTGGGGCGACGGTGAAAACACTCGTTGTTCACGATAAGCAATCTTGCGCTGTGAATGGCGATAATCGATCGGCAAGTGGTTCAGCTTTTGACTCTGACACCACTTGACCGTCGCAAGCTCGCTACAGACCGCACAATCGGTCACTCTTTCGGCGGGGTGATGCCGAAGTCTTCGATCGTGAGCAATGCGGAGAACGGAATTCCGCGAGCTTCGAAGGCTGCTCGCCCGCCCTGCAGACGATCCACAATGCCGACCGCGTGGACCACTTTGCAGCCAAACTCTTCGACTCGATCCACCGCCTGCAATGCACTGCCTCCCGTGGTGACGACGTCGTCAACGATGACCACTTTGTCGCCGGGCTGAATCGGTCCTTCAATAAAGCGCTGAGTTCCGTGGCCCTTGGCTTCCTTACGAACCATGAACCCCTGCAGCGATCGATTCTGAGAAGCCGCCGCGACCAGAACTCCGCCGACAATCGGATCAGCCCCGATCGACATGCCGCCGAAGCCACTGAACTCCACGTCCTTCATGAGTTCCAGAAGTCCATAAGAAATCTGCATCAATCCTTCGGCGCTGAGTGTGACTTGTTTGCCGTCGAGGTAATACGTCGACTTCTTGCCGGAGGCCAGAGTGAAGTCACCAAACTTAAGGGCTCGTTCCCGAACCAGTTCCATCAGACGCGTACGATTAAACATGAGTGTTCCAGGACAGAATTTCAGGCGAAGAGAAAGTTTAACGGCAAGCCGCAGGCGTCGGCGAATACAGCAACGGTCGCCTGCGGCTTGCCGTTAAACGAGTCAATCAGCGGTTTTTTCGACCACAATTTCCTGTCGGAATGGTACCGGTCAGGAATTCAACTTCAACCAGAAGCCCTCTGACATAGAAAAACGAGACAGACTTCTGCACACTATGAGGCTCTGCGAGCCTTTTGGACCTTCTGAAAAACGCCGATCTCATGCACGCGACTGAATTCTTGTCCGCGAAATCGCCAACGCTGCCCACATCGGTGCTCGTGATGTACGGCTCCGAGCGATACTTTCGTCAGGAGATCCTGCATCGGATTCCCGGGGCGAGCGGTGATGATGCGGAGTTGAACCTCACACGTCTTGTGGGCGACAAGGCCGAGATTCGTGATGTCATGGCGGAACTGAAAACCGTCTCCATGTTCGGCGACCAGCGAATCGTCATGATCGAAGATGCTGATGAGTTCGTTTCAAAGCATCGTGCGGTGCTTGAGAAGTATGTGACCCAACCAGCGAAAGGATCAATGCTGATTCTGGATGTGAAGAGCTGGCCAAAGAACACGAAGCTGTTCAAGCTCGTTGAGCAGCATGCGATGGCATTGGAATGTGCGGAACTCACCGGAGCCGCTCTGCAGAAATGGTTGCAGAAGTTGGCCAAGGATCAGTACGGCAAACAGCTCGATCGCGAATCCGCCGCGCTGATTATAGCGCTCGCGGGTGATGGTTTGAATCTTCTGGAACAGGAAGTTGCCAAGCTGGCGGCTCTCGTTGGAGATGTCGACACGATTACTCGCGAAGACGTCCCCAAGGTTGTTGGCGGCTGGAGAACCGAAACGACATGGGTCATGCTTGATGCTGTTCGCGATGGCCATCCGGGGCACGCGATCGAAGCCCTGGATAAGCTGTTGAAGTCCGGCGAGGCTCCTCAGAAGGTGCTTGGCGGCGTCACTTTCGTCTTCAGAAAATTCGCGGAAGCGACCGAACGAGCGAGAACCGGAACTCCGCTACGCGAAGCCATCGCCGCGGCAGGAGTTTTTTCCAACGCGATTGGTCAGGCAGAAGCGTATCTGCGACGCATTGGATTTGAACGTGCCAGCAAGATTTTGCAGTTGCTGGTGGAAGCGGATTCGGAAATGAAGGGTGGCAGTCGAGTCGATCCGGCTCTGTTGCTGGAACGATTGTTCGTTCGACTGGCCGGGGATGTCACCGTGACGGCCGCGAAATAATGACTGGGCCATTCTTCCATGATTGTTCCCCAGCCCAACAGAGCAAGACGTTGCTGCTGATCGGAATCCTTGCTGTGCTGGGATTGGTGTTTGCATTCCCTGCGTTTGGCAAAGCGCAGGACGCGAAGGAATTGTCAGTCCAACCGGCGACGGAAAAAATCTGCCAGAGTCTTCAAAACGCGACGGTCCGAATCGCGTCGAATAATGACCGTTCCTCTGGAGTAATCGTTTCTGAAACCGGGCACATCCTGACAGTTGCTCACGGCCTTCACGGAGACAGCACAAAGGTAGTCGTCATTTTTTCGGACGGATCAAAAGCCGCCGCAGAGATCATTCTTCGCGATAAAACTCTGGACGTGGCCGTGCTGAAGCTTACGGACGAGGCTGAACGACCGAAGTTGATTCCGATCCCGATTGCTCTGACAACTTCGCTTAAGAAAGAAGCGATGGTCCTCGCCGTTGGCTATCCGGGGCGAGAACCCGATGGATCGCGTCCAGTGATTCGGCTTGGCAAACTTTTGGCCGTTGAGCCGACAACGTTGCGATCGTCCTGTACGTTAACGGCTGGTGATTCTGGTGGTCCGTTGGTCAATCATCTTGGGCAACTGATTGGACTGCATCGACAGATTGGATTGAGCCGCGAATCGAATCATCACCTTCCTCTGCAGCGCATTGAGGATGCCGTGAAGTCTGTTGTAGATTTGAAAACGCTGGCCGCTGCGGATTCCTCGACACAAAACACATTGACGGCCACATTGCCAACAGCAAATCTCGCCGTGAGGGAGGCACTGCGATTGCGAAGAGTAGAAGTCCATCAGACGAAGCCTTCGCCGCAGGACGACGTCGCACCAAGAGTGTTTGGCACTTTGCTGAATGCTGACCATGTCGCCACAAAGCTGAGTGAACTCATTCCCCATGCACCCATCGACTGTCGATTTGACGGAGGCGATCATTGTGAGGCGGAGATTTCAGCTTCGGATGTTGAACTGGACCTCGCGATTCTGAAACTGAAGAATCCTCGTTCAGCAACGACTTCGCTGGCATCGCAATCCGTGGATTCGGCCATCGAGTTCTCGATGGTCTATGCCGCGACAGTTCAAGGGGCACCATTGCGAGTCGGCCTGATCGCTCGCCGCCACCACATTGAGCTTCCGCTCAAGGGAAAGCTGGGGGCCGTGCTGGAAGTGGATGAAACCTCCCGCGCGGTGCGAGTCAAAGACGTCGCTCCGAATAGCACCGCGTCTGAAGCGGGGCTGGTTAAGAATTGCCTGATCGACTCGATTAACGATCAGACCATTTCGACGCTGGATGATATCGGTGCACTCCTCACTAAAAAACAACCTGGCGACTGGCTGCAGTTTCGCTTTCGAACGGGCGAACAGTCATCAATGACCTTCGCGCAATTGGCACATGACCCCGCAGAGCAATTTGAACGCACCGAGTTTCTGGACGGTCGTTCGGGAATCGTCAGTGAACGCCGCAGTGGGTTCGCCGATGTGATCCAGCATGACATTGAGCTGTCACCGAGCGATTGCGGTGGGCCGCTTGTCAACAGTCAGGGTATCGTCGTCGGTGTGAATATCGCTCGCCGAGCCCGGGAATCATCCCTTGCCATTCCGATTGAAGTGGTACTGCATACGCTGGAGAGTGAATAGTCTCAACCCGCCTTCGCGGAGTTTTTCGCTGGAAAATGCGAATATTTCGTACGTTTTGGTGGTTGCGATGGCTTCGAATTCTCGTGACACTGTGGCTCCTCTCGCACCACGCCCGAATACCTTCACCCTCAGACAAGTGAATGCTCTCGATGAATCGATTTGTTGCCCTGTTGTCCCTGACTGTTGCTGCGTTCATTCAAAACTCTGTGAATGCTCAGCAGTTTACAAACCTGTTGCAGAACCAGTCGTTGTCGCAGTGGATGCTTCCGAACGGAAAAGATGTTGAACAGGGCTGGACATTCGATGCGGATGGAACTTTGCACCTGCAGGGCAAAGGCGACAATATCATTACTCGAAACGAGTTCCAGGACTTTGAACTGTGGTTTGATTTCCGGATCGCAGAGAAGGGGAACAGCGGAATTAAGTACCGAGTTCAGAAGTACGGTAACTCGCTGCTGGGGATTGAGTATCAGATCCAGGACGACGCGGGATTCCCGAAGCTTCCACCAAAGCATTACACGGCATCACTGTATGACATTATGGATCGTTCCAATTCAATTCTTGAACGCAAATACGCGCCGGCCGGCGAATTCAATGTGGGCCGAATCGTGGTGCAGAACCATCGTATTCGTCATTGGATGAATGGAAACCTGATCATTGATGAGCTGGACTGTTCTCCGAAGTTTGCCGACGCGATTGCTCAGAGTAAGTTCAAGGATCAGGAGGGATTCGGGACGAATCGTTCCGGTCGCCTGATGCTGACGGATCATGGCAGCGAGGTCTGGTATCGGAATCTCTACATTCGTCCGCTGTCGGGAATGGTTTGCCTCCCAAGGTAATCAGATTCCGGGCCGAATTTGCGGGAGTTCTGAATTCTCTGCAGGCTGGCAGCGAAAAAGCCGATTTCCATTTGCAGCATTTCGCGAACCATAGAGTTGCCGATGCTGTCTCTGGGCAGTATACTTCCGAGCCCAATCGCACGCGCAAGTGGCGAAATCGGCAGACGCGCTAGCTTCAGGAGCTAGTGGGGTAACACCCATGGAGGTTCAAGTCCTCTCTTGCGCACTATCAGAAAACGCTGCAGTGTTCTTCACTGCAGCGTTTTTTTATGCGAGGATGCCGGGAAAAAGCCCCCTGTTATTGGCACCAGCCGCGCAAGATCGTTGTAAAATCGGCCTAAACCGGATCATCCGGCTGGCGACCAGATCTCTCGATGCTGTTACGATGACAGCTCTCTGAGCTGGAGCAAAACATGAAAGTGCTGATCGCTGAAGATGACCGGTTTACCCGCGAAGGTCTTGTCGAAGTTCTTGAAGGCGAAGGTTATCGCGTTGTGGTGGCCGTGGATGGATCGGAAGCGATCCAGCTTTTTCAGCAGCAGAGCCCGGACTTTGTGTGCCTCGACATCATGATGCCAGGTCGCAGTGGCTACGAAGCGTGTCGAGCAATCCGAGCTCAATCGCCCGACGTCCCAATCATCTTTATCAGCGCTAAAGCGGAAGAGTTCGACCGGCTGGTTGGTTTCGAGCTGGGGGCTGATGATTTTATCGTCAAGCCGTTCAGTGTGCGAGAAGTTGTTGCTCGAGTCCGCGCGGTGGCTCGCCGCTGCTGTGCTCGTCAGCCTGATGCTCCTGCGGAATTTCAGATGGGCGATCTGAAGATCAGCCCGGCCGAGCTGCGTGCTCGTCGAGGTGATCTGGTGATTGAACTCAGTCCTCGCGATGTGCGTATTCTGCAGCTGTTAAATGATCATGCGGGTAGAGCATTGGATCGTAACACGATCTTTCGAGCAGGCTGGGGAGAAGATTATTTCCCCAACAGCCGAACTCTGGATCAGCATGTTTCGCAGCTACGAAAACGCGTCGAGCTGGATCCGGCGAATCCGCTGCTGATCAGGACGGTTCACGGAGTTGGCTATCGTTATGATCCTCTGCCAGCAGCAGAGTCCAATGCAGGAGAAGTCTGAAGATGGCTCGGCGAGGTCTGCGATTCGAAACAGAGATCAGTTGGTTTGTGCTGGTCAGCATACTTGACATCATCATGACGTGGCTGGCCCTGAAATTCAGTGCGGAAGGCCGCACTCAGGGCACGTTCGTGGAGAGCAATCCCGTCGCGCAATGGGTGCTGGCTCGCTGGGGTGTTCAGGGGATGGCCGTCTTCAAGTTGATCATGACGGCCCTGGTTGTCACGATCGCCGAGTTCGTTGGAAGAACTCGTCCGATCGTCGCCCAGGCCTTGTTATGGGGCGGCACAGCCGTTGTTGGGTCCGTCGTGATTTACACCGTGCGTTTATTGTTTCGGCACCAGTAACGCATTTTTCCGGACAGCCCGCACTCAGAGTCTCACAGCTCGTCAACTTCCGGGAGTTACTCCCGAGGTTGAAGGGATTATTGGTGAAGTGCTGGAAGCGTTGCGGCAAGCCGTCCTGTTTTGGCGGCCATTTCACTCAATCGACGGTCAGAAACTCCCGGAGTTTGTCTGCGTTTGCCATCGTTTCGCATTCGTGTCTGTCCTTGCGTAGCATCGAGCAGTTTTGGCGATAGACTGTTCTGGCTTAGGTAGCTCAGGCGTCCGCCCGTGGGCGTTCCCTGCTGTGACCGAGCCCGCAGTTTTCCAGTCCATCCCGTTCCCCGGCAATCTCGACGCATGCCAGAACTGAATCCCGAGCAGCTTTCGCGGCAGCAGATTGACGAGCAACTGCGCGCCTGCGGCTGGATCGTTCAGGATTACAAGGCCATCGACTTCACTGCCGGACGCGGTATCGCCGTGCGAGAAGTCCCGCTCAAAACCGGCCCGTGCGATTATCTGTTACTCGTCGACCGCAGAGCCCTGGGCGTTGTCGAAGCCAAAAAGGTCGGAACAACGCTTTCAATTGTCGCCGATCAATCCTCGCGATACGCCTCCAGCCTGCCCGATCTGCTTGCCGCTGGAGCCACCGGACCGCTTCCGTTTCTTTACGAATCCACCGGAGTGGAAACGTTCTTCCGCGATTCGCGAGATCCCAACTGCCGCTCCCGCAGTGTCTTTGCCTTCCATCGCCCCGAGACGCTGGCCGAATGGTCGAAAGAAGCGAATACGCTCCGAGCCCGCCTCGCCGCGATGCCGACCGAATACCCGCTCGTGACAAACGGCATGCGAGATTGCCAGATTGAAGCCATCAAAGGACTGGAAGACTCCCTTGCCCACAATCGCCCGCGAGCCCTGATTCACATGGCGACCGGCGCGGGGAAAACCTACACGGCGTGCGCCATTGCTTATCGGTTGATCAAACACGCCAAAGCTCGCCGGATTCTGTTTCTGGTCGATCGAGCCAACCTCGGCGAACAGGCCCGCGACGAATTCCACCGCTTCCGAACACCTGACACCGGGCGACTCTTCACCGAGCTTTACAACGTTCAACACGTGACCTCGCCGCACATCGACGAAGTCTGCAAAGTCACCATCTGCACAATTCAACGCCTCTATTCGATCCTGCGTGGCGAAGACTTACCGGACGGCGCCGACGACATCTCCGGCGCGGAACTGGCCGCAGCTCTGGGTGTCACTCGAAGTCGTGACGTGGCCTACAACGGCAAAGTGCCGATCGAGATGTTCGATTTCATCATTCCCGATGAATGTCATCGATCCATTTACAACCTCTGGCGGCAAGTGCTCGAATACTTCGACGGCTTCCTCACTGGACTGACAGCGACGCCGGCCCCTCAGACCATTGCCTACTTTCAACAGAACTGCGTTGCCGAATACAACCACGAACGAGCCGTCACCGATGGCGTGAACGTCGGCTATGACGTGTACCGCATTAAAACCAAAGTCACCGAGAAAGGCGGCAAGGTTGAAAAGGGATTCCTGATCGACCATCGCAGCAAGGCGTCCCGCAAAGCCCGCAAGGAAGTGCTCGCCGACGATCTCGACTACACGCCGCAGGACCTTGACCGCTCCGTCGTTGTCCCCGATCAGATTCGCACGGTGCTGAGCACTTACCGGGACGTCGTCTTTACCGAACTTTTCCCGGACCGCACGCTGGTCCCCAAGACCCTGATCTTCGCCAAAGATGATTCCCACGCCGAAGACATCGTTCACATCTGCCGCGAAGTGTTCGGCAAGGGAAACGACTTCTGCAAGAAGATCACCTACCAGGCCAAACACCCGGTCACGGGAAAGCCTGCGAAGTCCAAAGAACTCATTCGCGAATTCTGCCTCTCGCCCGCGCTTCGCATCGCCGTCACCGTGGACATGATCGCCACCGGCACGGATATCAAACCGCTGGAAGTTCTGATCTTCCTGCGCGACGTTCGCAGTCGAGTTTACTTCGAACAGATGAAAGGCCGAGGCACGCGAGTTCTCTCACCAACCGATCTGCAGGCTGTCTCCGGCGAAGATGCTCGTGCTAAGACACGTTTCATCATTGTCGACGCCGTGGGAGTTTGCGAAAGCGACAAGACGGAATCTCGCCCGCTGGATCGCAAGCCAACCGTGCCGCTCAAGACGCTGCTGCAGCGAGTCATCTTTCCCGCAGGTCGAGACGAAGACACGCTCACAACTCTGGCCGCAAGACTGGCTCGTCTCGACCGAGCCATCGAACAGCCGCAGCGGGATCAGATCGTGGCCGTCTCCGGTGGTCAGACGCCTGCAACGCTGGCCGGGGCACTGCTCCGCGCCTTCGACCCGGATGCCATCGCCGAACGAACCACCGGAAAGCCGGGTGCCGAACCACAGGAAGTGGCCCCGGAAGATTTCGCAGCGACTCAGCAGCAGCT